>NZ_JBEZZJ010000011.1:0-195724 GCF_040639095.1 Micromonospora sp. NPDC023966
AAGATGCCAAGCATCAACGACGTCGGCGGGCGACCACCCCAGATTTTCACGCACGGCACGGGCGTCACGACAGAGGCATCGGAGACTCCTATGGATGTCTAGCTTTGCTGGCGACCGCCTCGCCAGCGAAGCTTGATCCTTCGCGAAGGAACGATCACGGCGTGTCGATGAGCGCGGATGCCGTCATCCCAGGGCAGCTCCGGATCGGTGAGAATGCTCCGATGACCGAGGTATGGCCTGCGCAGCTTCTTGTCCGTCCGCTCACGACCGAGGACGCGGGGCAGATCGCCCAGTGGAGGTATGACGGCCCGTGGCGGATCTACGACTCGCGGCCGGAAGACGGGTTGATGAGTGACAACGCGGCCTACCTTGCGGTCGCGGGTGCCGACGGCGGTCCGTTAGTCGGGTTCTGCTGCTCCGGGGCTGAGGCGACGGTGCCCGGCCTGAAACCGGAGGACGGGGTGCTCGACGTAGGCGTGGGCATGAATCCGGCCATGGTCGGGCAGGGCAACGGGGTGCACTTCGCCTCCGCTGTCTTGGACCACTATCGGTCCACGACCGGCATTCACCGGCTCCGCGCGGTGGTGCAGTCGTGGAACGAGCGCAGTCTGCGCCTGACCCGATCGCTCGGCTTCGTCGAGGTCGGCAAGCACGTGTGCAAACAGAGCGGCGCCACGGTCGAATACACCGTCGTCATCGCCGAGTGAGCCGAGCCACCCCGATGTTCCGAGGGAGGTCAAGTGGTCAGGGCGGCGAAGTCTGCGGCCAGGGCGGTGTAGACGTCGCGGACGATGTAGCGCTTCAGGCAGCGCAGGATCTCTTGCTTGCTGAGGCCTTCGGTGGTGCGGCGGTGGACGTAGGCGCGTGTTCGCTGGTCGTAGCGCATGCGGCATAGCGCGATGGTGTGCAGGGCGTGATTGGCGCCGCGGTCGCCTCCTCGGTGCAGGCGGTGGCGGCGCACCCGTCCGGAGCTCGCGGGGATGGGGGCTGCGCCGCAGAGGTGGGCCAGAGCCGCTTCGGAGTGTAGCCGGTCGGGGTTGTCGCCAGCGGTGGTCAGCAGCTGCGCGGCGACGTCGGGGCCGACGCCGAACAGGGCCATGGTGCGGGGTGCCGCCTTCGCGACGATGGGTGTCACCTGCCGGTCGAGGGTGGTGATCTCGTCGGTGAGGGCGGTGACCCGGCGGGCGAGCCCGACCAGGGCTGCGGCGGTGGCCTACTCCGGTTCGTGGAGTCTGGCCGGGTCGTAGGTCAGGGCAGCGCAGCGGCTGACCAGCGTGGCGGCGCTGGCCCTGGTCAGGTGGGCTCGCAGGGGTTCGGGGGCGGCGGCGACCAGGCCGCGCATCTGATTCAGGGCGGCGGTGCGGGCCTTGACCGCTCCTCGACGGGCGACCCTCAGGGCGCGGATCGCCTCGACCGGTCCGGTGCGGGTTTTCGGGGTGCCCATGGCGGTGCCGGCAAGGGTTGCCCTGGCGGCGGCGATCGCGTCGATCGGGTCGGACTTGCCCTGTGCGCGGCGGGCTCGGCGGTCCGGCCGGTCCACCTCCCTGATGGCAATCTTTTTTGCTGGTCAGGTAGCGGGCTAGTCCGGCGCCGTAGCTGCCGGTGCCCTCCACGCCCACGGCCGTGACCCGGCCGAAGGAGCGCATCCAGGCCAGCAGATCCGCGTAGCCGGCGGTGGTCGCGGGGAACTCGGCGTCGCCGAGGAGCCTGCCGGTGCTGTCGATGACGGCGGCGTGGTGGGTGTCGCGGTGGGTGTCGACACCGCCGATGACCGATCGCTTCTTGGCTGCCATGCTGGTGAGGTCCGCCTCTCTCGTCTGGGTCGAGATCTGTGGACACGTCACCGGTCAGGTGATGCGGACAACACAGTGGTGGGCGCCTCTCGCACAGGCTCCTATCAGGTCACGACGCCTGACCGGTGACATGCAGCTACCAGGGCCACCGAGCCGGCCGACGAATCGGGATGAGGACAGCAACCGTCGGTCTGCCGGTGAGTCAGACCAACCCGGCGACCCACCCCACCATCCTCACTGTCTGCCGCCGACCCGCCCTCCTGGGGAGCGGGCCGCCGCCCGGCCCGCCACGTCAAGCGGACCTTGACGCCCGTACGGACGCTGGCGGGTCGGGCGGTGGTCTGCTCGGCTCGCCCGGGTCGATGGCAGGCGGGATGGTTCCTTCCGTAACCACCCACGGACCGTGCCCCGCCGACGGTGCCCCCGGCCATCCTGGAGCCGGAGCGCCCCCGCCGGAGGCGCCCTAACCGCAACCCCGCGACCGCCGCCAGCTCGCCGACGCGGCCGGCGTGCGCTCCCCTGCGCCGCGCGGGCTCGTGGCCGCGCGGCCCGGCCGGCTGCCGGCCCACCTCCTCACCGGTCAACGTTCTATCGCGCTGCGGCGGCCCTCCGGGCTTTCCCGCTGTCCGCGCCAGCCGCCGGGCGTCAGGCGTGACGGCCGCAGAGCGACAGCGGCAGCGGCCGGCGCGCGCCCAGGCGGCGGCGTGTGCGGCCCGTTGCGGGCCGCCTTGAAGACGTACAGAAACTTTGAACCGCCGGCAGCCGGCCTGTCCTGCGCCGGTTGATGGTTGACACGGCGGCCTCGGTTGACGTGCGACACCCGGTCACGCCGCCTGCGGCATTGTCCTGGCCCGGTTCATGTCGACTCCCGGCCTTTTTGGGCGGTGAACAATGAGAATGTAGCTATGAAAAAGATCTTCCGGTCCCGGCCGATCATGACCGAGGAGACGCACCGGGCTACCTCGTTCGAGATCTTCTTCGACCTCGTGTTCGTCTTCGCCCTCACCCGGATCATCTCGTTCATGGGGCGGCCGCCCACGTTCCTCACCATGGCACAGGGGCTCGTCCTCCTGCTGCTGCTCTGGATGGCCTGGACGAACTACACCTGGTTGGGCAACCTAGTCCGCGCCGACGTCGGCCTGGTCCCCGCCGGCACGATCGTGGCGATGGCGGCCATCTTCGTCACCGCCCTGGTGATACCGAACGCCTGGCGGCACGGCAACGGAATCGTGGACGCACCTGTGATCCTGGCCTTGGCCTACATCGTGCAACGAGTACTGCACCTCGCCCTCACCTTCCACGTAGCGGCTGGCGACCGGCAACTGCGCACCACGCTGCGCCTCTACACGACAACGGCGATCCTCGCCGGCATACCACTCCTCCTCGGCGCCACGTTCCACGGCACCGCGCAGACCCTGCTCTGGGCAGGTGCATTCGCCATCGAATTCAGCGGCGGCGTCATCGCCTCGGCCCTCAGCGGGTGGCGACTGCGCAGCCCCAGCCACTTCACCGAACGGCACGGCCTGGTGTTAATCATCGCGCTCGGCGAGTCACTGATCTCGGCGGGAACCGGGGCCGAGTTGGCAGTGACGCGCGGGCCGGTCCTGCTGGCAGCGTTGCTCGCATTCACCAACGCGGTGTGCCTATGGCGGCTCTACTTCAAGAACACTGCGATCGTCGCCGGCCACGCACTGGAAACGGTGCCTAGCGCACAGCGCGGCCGATTAGCCACCAACGCGTACAGCCTGGCGCACTTTCCCCTGATCGCCGGTGTCATCTACACCGCGCTGGGCATCGAGCAAGTCCTCGCCCACCTAGCCCACGGCCGACCCTGGCACACCACGCCGCCGTTGGACTGGGCCTCCACCGTCGCGCTGTACGGCGGGGTGATCCTCTACTGCGCCGGCCGAGTTCTGTTCCTCCGTCCCACCGGCCAGTCCACCCCACGAGCGCAGATCGTCGCCACCTGCGTGGTGCTGCTGCTGCTACCCGCCGCCCGGAGCCTGCCCGCCCTGGCCGCGCTCGGGCTCCTCACCGCGTTCCTCGTCGCCCTGGCCTCGTACGAGCTGGTCAGCGGGGGCCCACGAAACCCGATGGCGGGCAAGGTGACTCCCTCCTGACCCAAGGTTCAACGGCCACCGCAACAACATCCGAGTACGCCCGCGGCACGGCTCGTAGGATCACCCTTGCACCACAGCACGGCCACGATTCGACCATGACCCGGTGTCAAGGATCCTGTGACGCCCCGTCAAGCATCATGCGGGACCAGGCACACCGGCAGCCGGCCCGGTGATTCGGCGGCCGGAACCTACCGCAGGGCTTCCGCGAGCGCCTCGGCGTTCTTCTTGTCCACCCGGGGGAAGGTGAGAGCGACGCCGTCGCCCGCAGTACCGAACGCGAGGCGCAGCAGGCTCACGACGCCCATCTTGGCCTCGGCCAGCGAAACGTGTTCACGGGGCACCTCACCGAGGACCTTCTTTCCGGGGCCCCCGAGGAACGTCTGCGGCAAGAAGATCAGTCGACGGTTGGTGAGCACGACGAACTGCTTACGGGTCGACGCCAGCGCCGCCCCCAACAACGCTCCGCCACCCTCAAGCCTGATCGCCTGACTGACGACCGTCCCGAGTCGCCCGGCCGAGAACTTCCCGACCATGGCTCGCGTCGCCACGACCGGCTGCTCACCGGACTGCAGGATCGGCGTCACCTGCTCGAACGCACGGGTTTGAAGCTTCTGCTGCACTGCGTCTCCGTTCCTTGTCGCGAATCGTGCCGAGGCTAATGACCCGGAGGACGATCTAGATCCGACGATCGGACGACATCAGGCGGGAGAAGTGGACATTGAGCCTTTGCGGGTAAGGCTACGGTCACGTTGTGTGCCAGGCACGCCGTAGGCGCCCTAATCGAACGTCTGTTCGATTGGGGTCCTGGGCGTGGAGATACGTGGTCGCTGGTGGAACCGATCGTGGGGCCGCATGGCCCGGCGGGACATCTGGCTGGTCTCCGACGGTCGGCTCTGGCGCGTCCGTGGCCGCCTCGGCGGGGATGGAGGGCAGGAGGTCTCGTACGACTTCCCGGACGAATCCTCCGCCCGCTCGATGGTCGACCGGATGATGAAGACCCCGGCCGGCACCTGGCGCGATCTCACGGAGGCGATCCGGCAGGAGTCCAACCGCCGGCGGACTCACTAGCTGGACCGGTCGCGCCCGATAGCGCTCAACGGCAGGCGTCTGCCCGGACGTGCACACCGCACCACGGCGGCAGCTCGGCCGCCCACACCCGCCAGCCGCCGGCGTCCCGCCGAGTCTCGAACCGCCACGGGTGAGCTGTCCCGCTGAGGTTGACCTGTTCGTTCCACCAGACCGCATGGACCTGGGCTGTCACCTCCGCACGGTCGTCGGCCTGGTCCTCGACGTCGATCAGTCCGACCACTTCAAGCTTCGACGGAACATTGCCGCGTTCCATCTCGCCGCGGTACTCACGCCACTGCCGCAGCAGCTCGTCATGACGCCTGCCGGCCAGCACCCGCGACAGGCCGATCCACTCTCCGCTGCTCATCTGGAGCACGTACACGTTCACGGCCGCCTCCGGCGTTGCCTCACCTCGCTCTGCCTCTGCCTGCCGCCGCACGGCCCACGACACGGGCACTACCACGATCCCGGTACAGAGCACCGCTACAAGGGAAAGCACTACCCATGCGCAACGAGTTCCCGGAACTGCCGGCGGCGCTCTCGTTCCTGCCGATGATCTCTCCACGGGCCACTCAGGACCTGCTGGCCACCCGTCGCGACCGGCTGCTCCAGCGGCTCGCCGAACGCGACGCGCTGGTGGCGAAGGCCGGCGTCGAGCTTCCGCGCGTGACCATGCTGGAGACCGAATACCTGCGGACGATGATCGAGGCGGAAATCCACTGGATCGACAGTGTCGTGGCCGGCCTCCAGGACGGCTCCATCACCTGGAATCAGAGGGAGATGCGAGAGACCGCCGAACGCCTGGACCGTGCGGCGCCCCTCGGCCCGCCACGTCCAGCGGACCTTTGACGGCTCGTGCGGGCGCTCGCCGGTCGGGCGTCCTCGTCAACCGGATCGCCATGTCCCGGGCCGACCAGCCGGACCCGAACACGGACCATCAGGATCATCCGGCGTCGGTGCAGCACCCGTCCGCGCAGCCGGAGAGCTGGCCGGCCCCCGCGTCGGCGGCCGGGAGCGGTGCGCAGTCGTCGCAGTGCTCGCCGCGCCAGGCCTCCCGGCCTTCCTTCACCGCGACCCCCGCGATGACGAGCGCGGCGATCGGGTCGGCCCATGACCAGCCCCAGGCGGCGTTGACGACCAGGCCGACGAGCAGCACCGCCGACAGGTAGGTGCAGAGCATCGTCTGGGTGGAGTCCGCCAGGACGGTGGCCGAGCCGAGTTCCCGTCCGGTGCGCCGCTTGGCCCGTACGAGCAGCGGCATCACGATCAGCGAGGCGACCGCGATGCCGATGCCGACCGGGCTGTGCTCGGCCTCGCCACCGGCGAGCAGTGAGCGCACGGCGTCGAAGGTCACCCAGGCGGCCAGAGCGAAGAACGACACGCCGATCAGGCGCAGCGCCAGCCGCTCCCGGTCCTCCGGCACCCGCGAGCGGAACTGCCAGATCACCACGGCCGCGCTGGAGACCTCGACCAGCGAATCCAGGCCGAAACCGAGCAGCGCCGTGGACGAGGCCGCCGCGCCGGCGGCGATCGCGACCACGCCCTCGATCAGGTTGTAGCCGGCGGTGGCGTAGGCCAGCCACAGGCTGCGGCGCGACAGCACCGCGCGACGCTCCGGACTCAGCAGCGAGACGCTCACGCCGCCACCTTTGCGGGCGAGCCGGCCGTGGTGCCGTAGACCGGGCACAGGGCGACCGCGTCACCCGTGGCCGCCAGGACCTGTTCCGCCGAGCGCAGCAGGTCCAGCAACTCCGGCCGGGTGAGCGCGTAAAGCGACTGGCGACCCTCGACCCGGTAGTCGATCAGGCCGCAGTCCCGAAGACACGCCAGGTGCCTCGACACCGTCGACTGCGCCAACCCCAACTCGCCGGTCAGATCGACCACCCGCGCCTCGCCGGACGCGAGCCGGCGCAGGATCGCCAGCCGGGTCGGGTCGCCGAGGGACCGGAACAGCGCGACGGCCGGAGCCGGTCCGGGAGTGCAACCAATCGCCATGGCGCGATGATAGCCGCCTTGGGCGATGGGACGGCCGGTGTGTCGCGAGAAGACCCGCTCACCCGTCTCGAGCGCCGGCCGACAGGTGGGGCGCCAGGTAGCGGATCATCGGCCCGGCCGGATCCTGGTAGTCGAGGATGATGTCCGGATCACGGTCGGCCGGGAAACCGGTGCCGGTTACGCCGTCATCCTGGACGGGGACGGCGGCGGTCACCCGGACGTCCACGCACAGCACGCCACGATCGATCCCGGTGGCGAGACCGCCCGTGATGATCACGACGGCCGAACCGTGCTGGCCCCGCCGCGGGGGCGGGTGGCCGGCCTCACCCGGGTTCGGCCCGGCCGGTCGGCAGCGGCAGACGCGGCCTCGGGCGTGCAGGGCCTGCGCCAGATGGTCGACCACGGCGAGGCGGGACGTGGGGCAGGCCACCTCGATCCGGAGGCCCTTGTCGACCGACGCCGCGACGATCGCGTCGGCGATGGTCGCCAGCGCTGCCCGCTCTCGGGCGATCGAGGAAAGGTCAGGCATGGAAGTGCCGTTCGCGCAGGCTTGACTTCACCTCCGTACAGGCGCGAGCGACCCCGGTGCCTGTTACATCACGTCTGCCCGGTGGTGGGGCGGGAACGCCGATCCGGGGACGGGCCGCCGCGGCGGGCCGATAATTCTCGGGGACGCAGCGTCGCCCGCGACCTGATGTCGACGGGAGGCCGGGCAATGACGACCGGAGGCGGCAGGGCGCTGGTGCGCCGGCCGAACGGGTCCACCCGGGCGACCCTGCTGGAGCTGCTCTTCGACGTCGTCTTCGTGGCGGCCCTGGCGCTGGTCTCGATGCTGATCGCCGAGCGGAACTCGTGGGCCGGTGCCGGACCGGTCGTGATCATGCTGATGGCGATCTGGTGGACCTGGTCGGTCACCTCGACCACTACCGACTTCTACGACCCCGACCAGCGACCGATCCAGGCCATCCTGATGGTGACCGCGCTGGGTGCCGTCGTGATGGCGGCGGCGGTGGCCGTCGACTCGCACGCCGTGGTCTTCGCCCTCGGGTACGTGGTCCCGCACCTCGTGCGGGGCGTGGTGCTGGTGAGCGTGCTGCACCGGCAACGACACCAGGCCGAGGGACGGGCCGCGCGCTTCCTCTTTTGGTTCCTGGTCTCCGGCGTCCTCTGGATCGGCGGGTCGATGGTGGAGCCGCAGTGGACGCTCTGGGCCGTGGCGGTGGCGATCGACTACGTCTCGTCCGCGGCGCGCTACCCGACGCCCGGACTCGGCCGGGTGCCCGTCGCGCAGTACGAGAACACCACCGAGCACCTGGGTGAGCGCTACCAGCAGTTCATCATCCTGGCGCTCGGCGACATCATCCTGGTGCCGACGCTGGAGATCAACGCCGCCGACTTCACCCGCGCCCGGTGGGTCGCCTTTCTGAGCGCCTTCGCCGCCATGCTGCTGCTCTGGCAGATCTACGTCCTGGGGGCCGGCGCCATCGTGCGGACCACCGCGCCGCGGCTGCTCCGGCGGGCGACCCGGTTGGCGCCGTACACCCACCTGGTCATGCTGGCCGGCATCGTCGGCACCGCCGCCGGGTTCGACCTGGTCGTGAGGCAGCCCACCGGCGACACGCCGGCGCGGTGGATCGCCCTGATCCTCGGCGGGCCGGCGCTCCTCTTGCTCGGGCGCATCCTGTTCACCTACCGGATCATCGGCACCGCCCCGTGGCACCGGGTGCTCTGGCTGCTGATCCTGCTGGCCGTGATGCCGTTGGTGGGCGGCTGGCCCCCGGTGCTGGTCACCACCCTCGTCGTGCTGATCTTGGCGGGGGTGGTGACCAGCGACGCCATGGCCGGGCGGAGGCCTCGACGCCCGCTGCGGGGACGGCCCGGCTGACGGATGCGGCTCGCAGCGTCAGCCCGCCTTGCGGACCCGGTAGGCGAGGTGGGTGACCCCGTTGCCCTGCACGACACGGGTGGGGCCCTCCAGGTCGAGGGGCGCGATCCGCAGGTTCGCGAAGAGCGGGATGCCGTCGCCGAGCAGGACCGGAACGAGGTCGACGTGGACCTCGTCGAGCAGGCCGGCCTCCAGGACCTGCGTGGCGATGGTGCCGCCGTTGACACCGACCTCCTTGTCGCCGGCGATGGCCCTGGCCCGGTCGATCGCGCTCTCGATGCCGTCCGTGACGAACACGAACGAGTCGCCCTCCCGGTCCCAGCCCTCCGGCACGTGGTGCGTGACCACGACCACCGGCACGTCCATCGGGTGCCGGCCGCCCCAGCCGTTGGTCATGTCGAACAGCCGCCGGCCGACGACGAGCGCACCGGTCCGCTCGATCAGGTCGCGAATGTGTTCCGCACTCGCCGCCGACGTACGGAAGGTCATGTCGGGGTTGGCCGTCGGCGTCTCCACGTCGCCGTTGCCGTACCACTGGAAGAGGTGTTCGAAGCCACCGTGGGACGCGTCGGCGATGTAGCCGTCCAGCGACATGGTGGCTCCGGTCGTCACCTTCGTCATCGTGCTGCTCCTCAGGTCGTTTGCTCGTCCTTCACCCAGGGGTAGAAGCTGGGGCGCCTCCCCTCGACATCCGTCCCAAGAAATTTTCCGCGGCCGCTAGAGGGGATAGGTGCGGGCCACCGCCAGCATCTCCGAGCTGTGCGAGCCGACCACGCCGACGTCCGCGGGCCGGGCCCGGAACCCGGGCAGCCCGCCCAGCCCGTCGCTGGCGTCCATCGCGCGCAGGTTCACCTGTCCCGCCTTCGGCACCAGGGTCAGGGTGACCTCGACGCCCTCGGGCGGCGGGGCGTGGAAGACGACGCCGAAGCCCCACCGGCCCTCGCGGGCCTTGACCGGCACGTCCCGCCCGGCCACCGTCGCCGAGCGCACCTCGGCGGTGGACGTGTCCACGTGCAGGGAGAGCAGGCGGACCGGTCGCTGGGGCAGCACCCGGACGCGCAGCACCCGCTGGTCGCCCGAGCGGGTGTCGGAGAGGGTGTCCAGCTTCGGGGCGGGCAGGCTCGCCGCCTGCGCCGGCCCGGCCCGCAGCTCCGCGTCACCCAGCCCCGGGAAGTCGTCGGCCACGGAGACGGTGCCGTCGACGTAGCCGTCGGTCCAGGGCTGCGGGTCCTCCTCGTGGCTGAGCCACTGCGCCTTGCCGGTGCCGGCGTCGAGGGCGTACATGAGGTGGGTCGGCACGGGGTGCGCGGCGTCGAAGCGGTCCACGGCCAGGCCGACCCCGGCGAGCACCACGGCGGCGAGCGCGGCGGCGCCGGCCGGCAGCGGGCCGAGCCGGCGGGCCCGGAGCGCCACCAGGCCCCGCTGGCCGCCGGCCTGCGGGTGCAGCAGGTCCACCACGGGCAGCGCGGCCAGGCCGAGCAGCACCGCGAAGAGCGCCGCCACACCACCCATGCCCATGCCGAGCGCGGGGAAGAGCAGCACCACGGTGGGCAGCAGGATCACCACGGCCACCGCGCCGGCCAGGGTCACCGCGACCACCGGCCAGGGGCCGTCCCGCCGGGTGGCCAGCGCCGCCAGGCCGGCGAGCGCGCCGGCCAGGGCGGGCAGGGTGGTCAGGTACGCCCCACCGGGCACCAGCACGGCGAGCAGCACCCCGAACAGGGCCAGCCAGAACAGCCCGCCGAAGGCCAGGGCGGCCGGGCCGAACCGACGGCGGGTCAGCGCGTACCAGGCGAACAGGATCGCGGCGGCGAGCGCCACCACGGCGAGCCGGTACCAGACCGGGCGGTAGGGGTCGAGCAGCTCGGCGTAGCCGGGGCGGATGGTCGTGATCGCGGTCCAGAGCAGCCCCGCGCCCAGCGGGGCGGCGACGATCGGGACCAGGGTCAGTCCGACGCCGGCCGCGAGCCGTCCTGCGGTGGCCCGGCCGCGCCGGCGCAGCAGCCAGCTGAGCGCGCCGACCGCGACCAGGGCGGCCAGCGCCAGCGGCAGGGTCAGCCACCCGGGGTAGTGGACCAGCCTGCCGGGCACCGGGAAGTAGGTGTCGTCGTGGCCGGAGCGCAGGTCGCGCAGGTCGGTCCGGCCGAACTCGCGGGCCAGGCCGAGGGCGTTGTCGCCGTGCATCTGGAGGCTGCCCCGGTTCATCGCCGCCGGCACGTCGAGCGGGGTGTGGTAGACCGCGCCCCCGTCGATGTACGCCGAGTTCAGCCCGACGAACCGGTGGTCGAGGAAGGCGGTGAAGTCGGTGTCGTTGGGCAGCGCCCGGTAGATCTCCACCGCGAACGAGGTGCCCACCGGGTGCGGGGCGGCCCGGCCGAAGGCCTCCACCAGCTTCGCGTTGTTCCGGGACGTCTCGAACATGATCACCGGACCGGTGGAGCCGCGCGCCTCCAGGTTGAGCACCACGCCGCCGTCGGCGGCCAGCGGGTGGTCGGCGGCGAAGCCGGCGGCGCCGCAGAGGCAGGCCTCCTCCGCGTCGGTGAGCACGAGGACCACGTCGTTGCGGGGACGCGGGCCGGCGGCCAGCGCCCGGGCCACCTCCAGGATGGTGGACGTGCCGGCGGCGTCGTCGTTGCCGCCCGGCCCGGACTGCACCGAGTCGTAGTGGGCCACCAGGAAGACCCGCCCGGTGGGGTCGGTGCCGGGCAGCCGGGCCACCACGTTGCGGACCCGGGCCAGGGTCGCGCCGCCGGCCGCCCCGCTGAGCTGCCCGGCCTCCGGGGCCACGGTGTCCTGCACCTCGGTCTCCAGGCCCAGCCCGCGCAGCACGCCCACGACGTGCTCCCGGACCTGGTCGTTGGCGGCGCTGCCGGCCACGTGCGGCCGCGCCGCGATGACCTTGACATTCTGGTACGCC
The DNA here is from genome assembly GCF_040639095.1 of Micromonospora sp. NPDC023966. NCBI lineage: Bacteria > Bacillati > Actinomycetota > Actinomycetes > Micromonosporales > Micromonosporaceae > Micromonospora > Micromonospora sp. NPDC023966. Next base: position 11,779 of record NZ_JBEZZJ010000011.1, read on the forward strand.
CGCTCGGCGCTGAACGCGTCCGCGGGTGCGTCGGCGGGGCGCGGCGCCGGGGTGGCCAGGTCGACCAGGACGCCGGCGCCCACCGCGAGCAACGCGGCCAGCGCGGCGAGCGCGGCGAGCAGCCGCCGGCGGGGCCGGGCCAGCGCCCGGTCGGCCGGTCGGGTGGGCGGTACGCCCGGCGGCCGGGCCGGCGCGCGGTCGGCGGGGCGGGTGGGGGGTACGCCCACGGTGACTCCTCGGGGTGCTTCGGGTTGGGCATCATCCTGCACCCGTGCGGCCTGCGGCGGCACTCCCTCCGGCCGGTGTGATCCGGGCCGGACGCCGGTCGCGGCGTAACATCGAGCGTCGGCCGTGCCGCTGTCCGTTAGGTGGGTCTGCCCGCCCCGACTCCGCTCGTGTTGTGTGCGACCGTTGTCTGATACAGGATCAGCGGGGCACTCGGAAGGAGCCCGACATCACCAGCGAACTCCCGCGTCTCGCGGCGGTGACCCGGCCGCACCGGGGGGCCGGTCTGGCCGGTGCCCCCGTGGTGCCGCAGGCGGGGCTCGGGCACTACGGCAGCGTGCCGCCCGGCGAGCGGCTGCGGGTCCTGCTGGTCGAGGACGACGAGGGCGACGCCTTCCTGGTCGGCGAGCTGCTCGCCGAGACCAACTCGATGATCGACCTGCTGGTCGCCACCAGTCTCAGCGAGGCGCGGCAGCGGGTGATGGGGGTCGACTGCGTCCTGCTCGACCTGGGCCTGCCCGACGCGCAGGGCCTGGACGGGCTGCGCCAGGTGCTGGAGATGGCCAGCGGATCGGCGGTCTGCGTGCTCACCGGCCGCTCCGACGAGCACCTGGGCATCGTCGCGGTCGCCGAGGGCGCACAGGACTACCTGGTCAAGGGGCAGGTTGACGGGGTCCTGCTGACCCGGGCGCTGCGCTACGCGGTGGAGCGCAAGCGGGCCGACGAGAACGCCCGCCGGCTGCGCGAGGTGGAGCTGCGCCAGGCCGAGTCGGCGCGCCTGGAGCGCGGCCTGCTGCCCCAGCCGCTGATGACCACCGACCAGGTGTCGGTGCACACCTTCTACCGCCCGGGCCGGCACGCCGCGCTGATCGGCGGCGACTTCTACGACGTGGTGCAGACCCGGCCGGACCGGATCGACCTGATCGTCGGCGACGTCTGCGGCCACGGCGTGGACGAGGCCGCCCTCGGCGTCGAGCTGCGGGTCGCCTGGCGGGCCCTGGTCCTGGCCGGGGTGCCGGACGAGGAGGTGCTGCCGGCGCTGGAGCAGGTGCTGATGAGCGAGCGCCGGCTCCAGGAGATCTTCGCCACGGTGGCCACCACCCGGCTCGACCTGGCGGCCAACCGGGCCACCGTGCGACTCGCCGGTCATCCGCCGCCGTTGCTGCTCAGCGGGGGTAAGGTCGCCCCGGTGCCGGCGCGCGGCGGTCTGCTGCTCGGCGTACGGCCGCGCCGGCCCGTTGCCTTCGACCTGGAGTTCGACACCGATGACTGGTCCCTGCTGATGTACACCGACGGCCTCATCGAGGGTCGGGTGGGCACCGGTGACGACCGGCTGGACGTGCCGGGGCTGACCGACCTGCTCGCCGACCCGGCCAACCGCGCCGTGCCCCTGGCCGAGCTGCCCGCCTGGCTGGTCGGCCGGGCCGAGCAGCTCAACGGCGGCCCGCTCGCCGACGACGTCGCCATGCTGCTGCTCACCCGGGGCGCCGGCCGGTGAGCGCGAGGTGTGAGCCGCTTTTGCGGGCCGCGCAGTCGCGAACGGAGATTGTTCTGTGAAGGCGTACCAGCAGGGGTGGACCCTGCGGCGGCGGGTCGGCGCGCTGCTCGGCGTGGTGCTGGTGCTGCTGCTCGCGCTGGCCGCGGCCGAGGCCACCCTCGCCGCCAAGAACCGGCAGAACATCGACGCGGTGCTGCTCAAGACCGGCCCGTTGCGGGTCCAGGCGCAGGAGCTGATGAGCGCCCTGCTCGACCAGGAGACCGCCGTCCGCGGCTACGCGGTGAACGCCGACCGCAACGACCTGGAGCCCTACCAGGAGGGTCTGCGGCGGGAGCAGGACACCGTCGCGGAGATGCGGAAGCTGGCCGTCGACTACCCGGACGTGCTGCGCGAGGTGGATGTCGTCGAGCAGCGGGCGGCGCGGTGGCGGGCCACCGTCGCCGAGCCCGTGATCACCACGACCGAGCGCAGCGGCCCGTCCGCCGGCCGGGCGCTGATCACCGACGAGACCCGGCAGCAGTTCGAAGGCATCCGGTCCGCGGTGGACGCGCTGCAGGGTGAGATCCTCGAGGTCCGGCAGCAGACCGCCGACAAGGTCAACGCGACCAGCAACGTGCTGGTGGTGCTCCTGATCATCGCGGCCCTGGTGGTGGCGGTGGCCGGCGCGGTTCTGCTGCTCTCGCTGGACCGGATCCTGATCCGGCCGCTGGCCGGCCTCGTCACCCAGGTGCGCGAGGTCGCCTCGGGCGACTACCGGCACCACATCGAGGGCTCCGGCCCGCCGGAGTTCCGCCTGCTCGCCGACGACATCGACCTCATGCGGCAGAAGATCGCCCGGGAGCTGGACGAGGTCCGCGAGGCCCGGGAGCGCATCGAGTGGGTCAACAGCCAGCTCCAGAAGCAGGCCGAGGAGCTCACCCGCTCCAACCGTGACCTGGAGCAGTTCGCGTACGTCGCCTCGCACGACCTCCAGGAGCCGCTGCGCAAGGTGGCCAGCTTCTGCCAGCTCCTCCAGCGGCGCTACTCCGGTCAGCTCGACGAGCGGGCCGACCAGTACATCGCGTTCGCGGTGGACGGCGCGCAGCGGATGCAGCGGCTGATCAACGACCTGCTCGCGTTCTCCCGGATCGGCCGGCTCACCACCGGCTTCACCGAGGTCGACCTGAACAAGGTGATGGGCGACGTGGCCGGGCAGACCGAGGCGGCCCGGCAGTACGCCGACGCCGAGTTGACCTGGGACCGGCTGCCGGTGATCCGCGGCGAGGAGCCGCTGCTGACCAACCTGCTGGCCAACCTGGTCAGCAACTCGATCAAGTTCCGCCGGCCCGACGTGCCGCCGAGGGTGCACGTCTCCGCCCGGCTGGTCGACGACGAGTGGGAGATCAGCTGCCGGGACAACGGCATCGGGATCGAGCCGGAGTTCGCCGACAAGATCTTCGTGATCTTCCAGCGGCTGCACGCCAAGGACGCCTACCCGGGCACCGGCATCGGGCTGGCCATCGTCAAGAAGATCGTGGAGTACCACGGCGGCCGGGTCTGGGTGGACACCGACACCGCGGAGGGCACCACGATCCGGTTCACCCTCCCCGCCCTGCCCGAGGACGTGGAGGCGGCGCGGGCGGCGGAGCCGGCCGCGGACGAGGAGTCGACCGGGGACGGGACGGCGACCGGGGACGGCGCCGAGGACGCCGCGGTGAGCATGGCCCGGCAGCCGGACGGCACGGCACGGGAAGACACGCCCGAGGGGGCGGCCCGAGACGGTACAACGGGTGGCATGAAGGAGACGGTGGGATGACCGCGCCGGCGGACGGCAAGAGCCCGATCGAGGTCCTGCTCGTCGAGGACGACCCGGGCGACGTGCTGATGACCCAGGAGGCCTTCGAGGAGCACAAGCTCCGCAACCGCCTCACGGTCGTCTCGGACGGCGCCGAGGCGCTGGCCTACCTGCGCCGCGAGGGCCAGTACGCGGACGCGATCACCCCGGACCTGGTCCTGCTCGACCTCAACCTGCCCCGCCGGGACGGCCGGGAGGTGCTGGAGGAGATCAAGAAGGACGAGCAGCTCTGCCGGATCCCGGTCGTGGTGCTCACCACCTCCCAGGCCGACGAGGACATCCTGCGCAGCTACCAGCTGCACGCCAACGCCTACGTGACCAAGCCGGTGGACTTCGAGCGCTTCATCTCGGTGGTCCGCCAGATCGACGAGTTCTTCGTCAGCGTGGTCAAGCTGCCGCCGCGTGGCTGACCCGCTGCTGGACGAGGTCGGCGCGCTGCTGCGGGAGGCCGCGGCCGACGTCGTGGTGCCGCTGTTCCGCCGCCTCGACGACGCCGACATCTCCGAGAAGGCACCCGGCGAGGTGGTCACCGTCGCGGACCGGAAGGCCGAGGCGCTGATCTCCGCCGGGCTGCGGCGGCTCCGCCCCGACTCGGTGGTGGTCGGTGAGGAGGCGGTCGCCGAGGACCCGGCCCTGCTGCGGCACCTGCGCGGTGCCGGCGACGTGTGGCTGGTCGACCCGGTGGACGGCACCTCCAACTTCGCCGCCGGCCGGCGCCCGTTCGCCCTGATGGTGGCGCTGCTGACCGACGGGGAGCCGGTCGCCTCCTGGGTCTACGACCCGCTGGACGGCACGATGGCCACCTGCCGGGCGGGCGAGGGCACCTGGCTGGACGGCACGCGGGTGCGCACGGCCGGGCCGGAGCCGGCGGTGGGCGCGCTGCGCGGCACCGCGACGACCCGCTTCCTGCCCCCGGACCTCCGGCGCAGGGTGGAGGCCGGCGGCCGGCGGCTCGGCGAGCTGCTGCCCGGTCAGCACTGCGCCGGCCGGGAATACCTCGACATGCTCACCGGCACGCAGCAGTTCGTGCTCTTCTGGCGCACCCTGCCCTGGGACCATGCCCCGGGCACGCTGCTCGTGCGGGCGGCGGGCGGCGTGGCCCGCCGGTTCGACGGGACCGACTACCACCCCGCCGACGAGGGCAAGGGCCTGCTGGTCGCGGTCAGCGAGGAGATCTGGGACGAGGTCAGAGACGCCCTGCTGGGCGGCTGAGCGAGCGGTCCGCGACGGCCCCGGCACGGTGCGTCGACGATCCGCGTCGCCCGAGGTCGGGGGCATGGCGCGGGGCGTGTGGTCCGGTATCGTGACCGGCGGTCTCCGCCAGCAGGCCGCCGCCCGGGGCCGGTGGAGCCGCCGCCGCGCAAGGTCGACTCGGGGGGCCGGCGGTCGACGGAAGGACCTCTACGTGCCCAGGACCAGGCTCACCCGCCGGCGGGTCCGCCGGTCGTTGCTCGCTCTGCTCGCCGCGACGGCCCTGCTGCTGGGCGCCGGTCCCGCCCCCGCCGGGGCGGCCGCCGCCGCGCCCACCCCGAACGCCCCCGACGAGGGCGGCAGCAAGCAGCTCCGGGCGGCCCTGGAGGCGGCGGCGAAGGGCCACATCGAGGCCAAGAACCGGCTCGACAACTCCAAGCGCCGGCAGGTCGCGCTGGCCGGCCAGCTCAAGCAGACCGAGGTACGCCTGGTCGAGCTGTCCGCGCAGGTGGGCGAGGTGGCCGCGCAGTCCTACCGGCTGGGCCGGCTGACCCCGGTGTCGATGCTGCTGGCCAGCTCCGACCCGGACGCGTTCCTCCAGCGGGCGGCCGAGCTGGACATGATGGCGCAGCGGGACAGCAAGCGCCTGCACGATCTCAACGAGGCGAAGGCCCAGGCCGCCGAGGCAAAGGTTGCCATCGACACCGAGGTCCGGGAGCAGCAGAAGCAGCTCGCCGTGCTGGCCAAGAAGAAGCGGGACGCCGAGGTCGCGCTCGCCAAGGTCAGCTCCGGGGCCGGCTCCGGCTTCAGCGGCGGCTCGTCCTCGGCCAAGCCGGCGCCGCGCAACCCGGACGGCTCGTGGCCGTCGGAGTCCTGCTCGGTGAACGACCCGACGCCGGCCGACGGCTGCATCACCCCGCGCACCCTGCACATGCTCGAGCAGGCCAAGGCGGCCGGCTACAAGCGCTACGCCTCCTGCCACCGCAGCGGTGGCGGCGGCGAGCACCCGAAGGGTCGCGCCTGCGATTTCGCGGCCGCCACCGGCGGCTTCGAGGACGTCTCGGCCACCGGGGGCGACAAGGCGTACGGGGACAGCCTCGCCAGCTGGGCGAAGAACAACGCGAGCCGGCTGGGCATCATGTACGTCATCTGGTATCGCCAGATCTGGATGCCGAACACCGGCTGGCGGGCGTACAGCGGGGGCGGCAGCCCCGCCGCGGACCACACAAACCATGTTCACATCTCGATGTATTGACCTGCTCCGCCGGGAACGCTGCGTAGCATCGCCACGGTGAGCAGCACATCGTCCGACGTCGTCGCGGAGCCGGCGCCGCGCGCGCCGGTCCCGCCGCGGGCCCTGCCGAACGGGCTCGCCGCGTTCCTGGTCTTCCTCTCCAGCGGGGCGGTGCTGGTGCTGGAGACGGTCTCGCTCCGCCTGGTCGGCCCGTACGTCGGGGTGACCCTCCAGGTGACCAGCTCGGTGATCGGCATGGCGCTGGCCGCCATCGCGTACGGGGCGTGGATGGGCGGGTGGCTGGCCGACCGGCGGGACCCCCGCACCCTGCTCGCCCCGGCCCTGGTGCTGGCCGGGATCGCCACCGCGGTCACCCTGCCGGTGGTCCGGTACGCCGGTGAGGCGCTGCGCGGCGGCGCGGCGAGCGCGGTGCTGCTCCTGACCGCGCTGGCGGTGCTGCTGCCGGCGGCGTTGCTGGCCGGAGTCACCCCGCTGGTGGTGAAGCTCCAGCTCGCCGACCTGCGCCGCACCGGGCAGGTGGTCGGCCGGCTCTCCGGCATCGGCACCCTGGGCGGCATCACGGCCACCCTCGTGACCGGCTTCGTGCTGGTGGCGGCGCTGCCGAGCACGGTGATCGTGCTGGCGCTGGCCGGTGTGCTGGGGGTGACCGGGCTGGCGCTCGGGGCGTACCTGCGCCGGGGGTCGGGGACGGCGCTGCCCGGTCCCACCCGGGCCAAGGCCGCCCTGGCGGTGCTCGGCCTGGCCGGGGCCGGCCTCTCCGCGGTCGCTCCGAACCCGTGCGACGTCGAGACGGCCTACCACTGCGCCCGCGTCGAGGTGGACGAGCAGTGGACCGAGGGGCGGACGCTCTACCTCAACTCCGCCGAGCACTCGTACGTGAACCTGGCCGACCCGACCCACCTGAAGTACGCGTACACCCAGTGGATCGGCCTGGTCGCGGACCTGGCCCGGCCGGCGACGCAGCGGATGGACGCGCTGCACCTGGGCGGCGGCGGCTTCACCATGCCGCGCTACCTGGCGGCGACCCGGCCGGGCAGCGACAACCTGGTCTTCGAGATCGACGGCGGCCTGGTCGAGCTGGACCGGCGGGAGCTGGGCGTGCGCACCGGGCCGCAGCTGCGCGCCCGGGTGGGGGACGCGCGGGTGCTGCTCGGCGCCGAGCCCAGCGACAGCCGCGACTTCATCGTGGGCGACGCCTTCGGGCACCTGGTGGTGCCCTGGCACCTGGCCACCCGCGAGATGGCCGCCGACATCCGCCGGGTGCTCCGCCCGGACGGGATCTACGTGCAGAACGTCATCGACTACCCGCCGGACCGGTTCATCCGGGCCGAGCTGGCCACCGTCGCGGCCGAGTTCCGCCACGTCGCGCTGATCGCCCCGCCCGGCGCGATCGCCGGGCAGCACGGCGCGAACTTCGTGATCGTGGCCTCGGACGCGCCGCTGCCGCTGGCCGGGATCCCGGCCCGGCTGCGGCTGCTGCCGGAGCCGGCGACGCTGCTGGACGAGGCGAAGGTGGCCGCGTTCGTGGGGGACGCGATGGTGCTCACCGACGACTACGCGCCGGTGGACCAGCTCCTGGCGACCGCCTGAACGGGTGACTTCGCTGACCGATTTCGACCCACCAGGTGTACGAGGGTCAACCTCGGGCAACTGGACCCACCATGGGTGCAGCGGTCAGGAACGGCGCGCAACTGCTCGGTGAGCGGTACCGGCTGGTCGAGCAGCTCGGCGCGGGGGGCATGTCGGTCGTCTGGCGCGGCTACGACGAGGTGCTCGGCCGGCAGGTGGCGATCAAGGTGCTCGCCTCGCGGCTGGCGAGCGACAAGGCGTTCCGGCACCGAATCCGGATCGAGGCGCAGGCCGCCGCGCGGCTCTGCCACCCCAACATCACCAACGTGTACGACTACGGCGAGTCCGTGCAGGTCGGGCTGACCGTCCCGTACGTGGTGATGGAGCTGGTCGACGGCGGGCCGCTGAGCAGCCGGCTCGGCCGGGGCGGGCAGCTGCCCTGGCGGGAGGCGGTGACGATCGGCGCGGAGGTGGCGTCCGCGCTGGCCGCCGCGCACGCCCGGGGCGTGGTGCACCGGGACGTGACCCCCGGCAACGTCATGCTCACCTCGACCGGCGTGAAGGTCGTCGACTTCGGCATCTCGGCGCTGGTGGGGGAGAGCGAGAAGGGCCCGGACGGGGCGCTGCTCGGCACGCCCGCCTACCTGGCCCCGGAGCGGCTGGACAACGGCCAGGTCTCCCCGGCCACCGACGTCTACGCGGTCGGCCTGCTGCTCTACCGGATGCTCACCGGCCGGCTGCCCTGGCAGGCCAGCACCACCACCCAGATGCTCCGCGCCCACATGTACAACGACCCGGACCCGATGCCCCCGGTGGTGGGCCTCCCCGACGAGGTCGCCGAGCTGGTCCGGCGCTGCCTGGCCAAGCGCCCGGAGGACCGCCCCGCCACCGCCGAGGTGGCCCGTACGCTCGCCGAGGCCGCCGGGATCGCGGCGATCGTGCCGGTCTCCCCGGCGCTCGGCCAGTTCGACCCGGCGCTGATGGAGAACGCGGGCACCACGATCCTGCCCTGGTCCACGGGCACCGACGCGCTGCCCTTCTCGGCCGTCCGCACCCGTACCCGCCGGTCCGCGACCCGGCGCAAGGTGGAGGCCGGGGTGGCCGCCGCCGGTCTGATCGCGGTCACCGCGACCCTGTGGGGTGTCACCTCCAAGAGCCCGGCCAGCGGCGGGGTGGAGCCGACCGAGGCCCGGATGGGTGCGCCAGAGCCGATCCCGTGCGCCGTCGACTACGTGCTGCGCCGCGACTCCGGCAAGGACTTCACCGCGGACCTGACCCTCACCAACACCGGCACCCGCGAGCTGCGCGACTGGACCATGAGCTTCACCTTCCCCGGCCGGCAGACGGTCAGCGCGGCCCAGCCGGCGGTACGCCAGCAGGGCAAGACGGTGCTGCTCCAGGCGCCGGCCACCGACGCCGCGTTGGCTCCGGGCGCCTCGAAGAAGGTCTCGTTGACCGGCAGCTACACCGGGGGCAACCCGCTGCCGGTGGAGTTCAAGGTCGGGGAGAGCACCTGCGGCGTGCAGGTGTCCGGCGTCGCCGGCTCAGTGCCGACCACCGCGCCGCCGACGACCAGGCCGCCCGCCAAGCCGCCGGCCAAGGCGCCCGCGAAGCCCGCCGCGAAGAGCGGGGGCGGGCAGACGTCCGGCAAGTCCAAGCCCGACAATTCCGGCAAGGGCAAGGAGAGTGGCAAGGGAAAAGGGAAGTGAACCGCACGAAGGGGGGTGGTTCCGGCGGTAAGGGCGGGAAGAAGTGACGGTCAGCCCAGTCCGGCGAACTGCTGCACCCGGCCGATCGGTCCCTCCACGATGAGCATGCTGTCCGGCTGGAGAACGGTGTCCGGGCCGGCGTAGCGGAACGGCTCGCCGGAGAGCTTCGCGCCGACCACCATCACCCCGTACCGGTCGGTCGGGGCCAGCTCCCGCAGCGACCGGCCGACGAGCGACGCGGGCACCCGGACCTTGGCGATGGCGAAGTCGTCGCCGAACTCGATGAAGTCGAGCATCCGGCTGACGATCAGATGCGCCACCCGTTCGCTGGTCTCGGCCTCCGGGAACATCACGTGGTGCGCCCCCACCGAGTGCAGGATCTTCGCGTGCTTCTCGGAGGTGGCCCGCGCCCAGATCTGCGGGATGTCCAACTCGGTCAGGGCCAGCACGGTGAGCACGCTCGCCTCGACCGAGGCGCCGATGGCCACCACCACCCGCCGGAACTCGGCGACGCCCAGCTGGCGCAGCACGTTCTCCTCGGTGGTGTCCGCCTGTACCACCCGGTCCAGCCGGGACGCCCAGCGCTGCACCCGCTCCTGCTCGTGGTCGATGGCGAGCACGTCGTGGTCGAGTTGCAACAGGGCGCCGGCCAGCCGGGAGCCGAACCGGCCCAGGCCGATCACCACGATGCTGCTGTCGTCCGTCCTCCTAGCCGACAATGGGTTGCTCCTCGGGGTAGCGGTACAGGTGTCGCCCGGTGTTCAACGCGATGGCGGACCCGAGGGTGAGCGGGCCGACCCGACCGATGAACATCAGCACGATGAGCACGTACTGGCCGGGTTGCGCCAGATTCGGGGCCAGGCCGGTGGAGAGCCCCGTGGTGCTGAACGCGGAGGTCACCTCGAAGACCGCGGCGAGGTTGGGCAGGTTGTCGGTGATCACGATCAGCAGGATCGTGCCGACGACGACCAGCGCCACGCTGAGCAGCGCCACCGTGATCGCCTGCCGCTGGCTGGCCGTGGCCACCCGCCGATCGCCCACCGTCACGTCCGGCTCGCCGCGCAGCTCGGCCCAGATCACGAAGGCGAGCAGGAAGAACGTGGACACCTTGATGCCGCCGGCGGTGCTGGCGCTGCCGCCGCCGATGAACATCAGCACGATGAGCAGCGGATAGCTCTCGTTGCTGAGCCTGTCGACGTTGATCACGTCGAAGCCGCCGGTGCGGCTCAGCGCGATCTGGGTGAACGACGCCAGCACCTTGCCGCCCGCGTCGTAGGTGCCGATGGTGGCCGGGTTGGTCCACTCGGCGAGCAGCAGGAACCCGAAGCCCAGTCCGATCAGCGCGACGCTGCCCCAGATGGTCAGCTTGGTGGCGACCGCCCAGCGGCGCGGTTTCCGCCACTCCCGGACGGCCTCGAACAGCGCCGGGAAGCCGAGGCCGCCGATGATCGCGCCCAGGCCAAGCGACAGCGCGACCCACGGGTCGCGGGAGAAGGCGACCAGGCCGTCCGAGTAGAGGGTGAAGCCGCCGTTGTTGAAAGCCTGGATCGCGTGGAAGGCGGCGAACCAGAGCGCACGCCCGGGCGGATAGTCGTAGACCAGCCAGAGCCGGCCGGTGATCACCGCGGTCATCACCGCCTCCGTGGCGAAGACCGTCGCGACGATCCGCACCAGCAGCCAGCGGATGTCGCCGAGGCCGAACTCGGCGGTCTCGGCCTGTACCAGCAGCCGGTTGCGCAGGCCGAGCCGCCGGGAGACCACCAGGGTCACCAGCGCCGCGACGGTCAGGATGCCCAGGCCGCCGAGCTGGGTGAGCACGGTGATCATGGCCAGGCCGAAGTCGTTCCAGTAGTTCGGCGTGTCGTTGACGGCGAGGCCGGTGACCGAGACCGCCGAGGTCGAGGTGAACAGCGCCGTCACGAAAGGCGTGTAGTGCTGCTCGCTGGTGGCCTGGGGCAGCATCAGCAGGCCGGTGCCGAGCAGGATCACCGCCAGGAACCCGAACGGCACCAGCCGTACGGGGTTCCGGAGCAGGCGGCGCACCAGGTCATCTTCCGTCCGGAGATTCACCGGCAGGTCAGGAACCGACCAACTGCCGGCCAACCGGAACGGGTGGCACGGGCTTGATCCACACCAGTCCGGCGAGGTAGGGGTGTCGGCGGGGCTGGGATACCGCCATGTCGGCGAGCTGGAGTGGATCAAGCGGCTGAGGGCGGAGCGGACCCTCGTCCGGGGTGCCGCCTCGTCGTGGCAGCGCCACCCCTGCCCGGCGTGCTCTCGTCGGACGGCGTGCTCTCCTGGGCTGCTACGAACTTGATGACGTGGATGGATCGGGCGGTCGGCGTGAGGTGTCCTCGCCGGTGCCTTTCGCGCTGATGCCGGGGACGACTTAGGACCGGCTGAGCGGGACGCGGCGAGCGTGAGTCGTTTACGCCATCAAGTTTGTAGCGGCTCGGGGACTTACTTCGGAGGCTCGGCGACGTGGGTGCCCGACGTGGACCGGCTGGGCACGACCGTGCCGGCCGAGGACGGCCGGTGCGTACGCCACTGGGTCTGGTGCGACCGGTTGCTCGACGGCGGCCGGCGCTGCCCGCTCCCGGCCGACCACGACGGCGACTGCCGCCCGCGCGGCTGGCGGTGGCGGGCCGGGACACAGCGGCGCCCCGGCCGGTGGTGCCGGCGGCCACCGGGAAGGGGAGAGTGATCCACCACTCGGGGGTGCTTGTAACGGCGGGCCACCCCACCCTGGTTACTTGTGTGTTTCGGCCACATAGCCCGTGCGTGACGTCACTTCTAGCGTGAGCCGACAACTGACACTTCCCCTGTCCCCACCTGGAGTCGCAATGACGATCCGGCACACGCGACGGGTGTTCCTTTCCGCCGCCACGGCGATGGCGGCCGCGCTCGCGGCCACGGCCTGTGGCAGCCCGCAGGACACCGCCTCCGGCGGCGGCGACGCCGCACCGGTCAAGGTCGGCCTCGTGTATTCCCAGTCCGGTCCGCTGGCCAGCTACGGCAAGCAGTACATCGAGGGCTTCAAGGCCGGCCTCGACTTCGCCACCAAGGGCACCGGCAAGGTCGGCGACCGGAAGATCGAGCTCACCGAGGTCGACGACGCGGGCGACCCGGCGAAGGCGGTCTCCGCGGCCAAGGACCTGATCGGCAAGGGCACGAAGATCATCGCCGGGTCCACCTCGTCCGGCGTCGCCCTCCAGGTCGCCCCGATCGCGGCGCAGAACAAGGTGCTGTTCATCTCCGGCCCGGCCGCCACCGACGCCGTGACCGGCGCGAACAAGTACACCTTCCGCTCCGGCCGGCAGTCGTACCAGGACGTGGTGACCGCCAAGTCGTTCATCGGCGACGCCGCCGGCAAGAAGGTGGTCGTCTTCGCCCAGGACGGCGCCTTCGGTGACGCGAACGAGGCCGCCGTCAAGGCCGTCATCGGCGGTGCCGGTGCGACCGTGAGCAGCGTCCGGGCCCCGGCCAGCGCGACCGAGTTCACCCCGTTCGCCAGCCAGATCAAGGCCGCCAAGCCGGACCTGCTCTTCGTCGCCTGGGCCGGCACCACCGCCCCGGCCATGTGGCAGACCCTCGACCAGCAGGGCGTGCTCGCCTCCACCACGGTCGTCACCGGCCTGGACATCCGCGCCTCCTGGCCCACCTTCGGCGCGGCCGGCAGCAAGATCTCCTTCCTGTCGCACTACTTCGACGGGGCCAGCGACACCGAGGCCGCCAAGGCCGCCAAGGCCAAGATCCCGGGCGGCACGCTCGACCTGTTCCACCCGGACGGCTTCGCCGCCGCGCAGATGGTCGTGCGCGCCGTGCAGGAGGGTGGCGACGACGTGGAGAAGATGATCAAGGCGCTGGAGGGCTGGCAGTTCGACGGCGTCAAGGGCAAGATGACCATCCGCGCCGAGGACCACGCGCTTCTCCAGCCGATGTACCAGGCGAAGCTCTCCGGCAGCGGCACCGCCTTCACGGCGGCCGCGCAGAAGACCCTGACCGGTGACGAGAGCGCGCCGCCGGTCGCGCAGATGAAGGGCTGACCATGCTCGCCACCCGCGGTCTGACCTGGCGGATCGGTGAGGTCGCCATCGTCGACTCCGTCTACCTCGACCTCGCGCCCGGGGAGTTCCTCGGCGTGATCGGGCCGAACGGCGCCGGCAAGACCTCCCTGTTCAACCTGATCACCGGCCTGCGCCGGCCCACCGAGGGGCGGATCCTGCTGGACGGGGCGGACGTCACCGAACTCCCGCCGCACCAGCGGGCCCGCCTCGGGCTGGGGCGTACCTTCCAGGCGTCCTCGGTCTTCGGTTCGCTGACGGTGCGGGAGAACGTCCGGCTCGCCGTACAGGCGCACCGGGGTGGCTCGATGAAGCTGTGGCGGCGGGCGGCGGCCGACCGGGAGGTGGCCGCCGCCGCCGACGCGGCGCTCGACCGGGTCGGCCTCGCCCACCGGGGTACGGCGCTGGCCGGCACCCTGGCCCACGGTGAGAAGCGCAAGCTGGAGATCGCCCTGCTGCTCGCCGGGGAGCCCCGGGTGATGCTGCTGGACGAGCCGATGGCCGGGGTGAGCGCCGAGGACGTGCCCGAGCTGGTCAGCGTGATCAAGTCGCTGACCGGGGACAGCGGCCGGTCGGTGCTCATGGTGGAGCACCACATGGACGTGATCCTGGAGCTGGCCGACCGGATCGCCGTGATGCACCACGGCGCGCTGCTGGCCTGCGACACCCCGGACACGGTGATGGCCAACGCCACCGTGCAGGAGGCGTACCTGGGGGAATCGCTATGACGGAACCGATCCTGTCGGTGGAGAACCTGTCCGTGCGGATCGCCGGGCTGCACATCCTCCAGGGGGTGTCCTTCGACGTCGCGCCGACCGGGGTGACCGTGCTGCTCGGCCGCAACGGCGTCGGCAAGACCACCACGCTGCGCGCGATCGTCGGGCTGACCCCGCGCAACGGCGAGGTCCGCGGCACCGTCCGGATGGGGGCGCAGAGCCTGCTGGCCCGGCCCACCCACCGGCTGGTCCGCGGCGGCCTCGGCTACGTGCCGGAGGACCGCTGCGTCTTCGCCGCGCTCACCGTCGCGGAGAACCTGCGGCTGGCCGAGCGGCGGGGCACCACCCCGGCGTACGACAAGGTCTACGACCTCTTTCCCGAGCTGGACCGGCGCGGACGGCAACGGGCCGGCTCGCTCTCCGGTGGGCAGCAGCAGATGCTCGCGATCGGCCGGGTGCTGCTGAACGACAACCGGCTGCTGCTGGTCGACGAGCCGACCAAGGGGTTGGCGCCGAAGGTGGTGACCGAGGTGGCCGAGGTGCTGGAACGGGTCGCGGAATCCGTGCCGGTGCTGCTGGTCGAGCAGAACCTGGCCGTGGTGCGGCGGCTGGCGCGCGACGCCGTGGTGCTCTCCGCCGGCAAGGTGGCCTGGACCGGCGACGCGCAGGACCTGCTGCTGGAGACCGCGCTGACCAAGTCGCTGCTGGGCGTCGGCTCCGGTGAGGTTCGAACGAAGGATGGCATCGCGTGAGCACGGTGATCCTGCTGATCCTGACCGGGCTGGGCCTGGCGGCGCTCTACTTCCTGGTCGCCTCGGGTCTCTCCCTGGTCTTCGGCCTGGCCGACGTGCTCAACTTCGCGCACGGCCTCTTCCTCGGGGTCGGGGCGTACGCGACCTGGTGGGCGGCGGGCAACCTGCCCGGGGCCGGCTCGGACGGTTTCGGGTTCGTGGTGGCGGTCGCCTTCGGCGTGCTCGCCGGTGCGGTGGTGGCGGTGCTGGTCGAGCTGGTGCTGATCCGGCCGCTCTACTCCCGCACGATCGAGCAGGTGCTGGTCACCGTCGGCCTGTCGCTGGCCGGGGTGGCGCTGCTCCAGGCCACCTGGGGCGCCGACGCGCGGCCGTTCCCGCGCCCCGGCTGGACCCGGGACGTGACCTCGGTGCTCGGCGCCCAGGTGCCGAACGCCGGGCTGCTGCTGATCGTCGCCGCCGTGGTGGTGCTGGGCGCGCTGCTCGCCTTCCTCCGGTTCACCCGGTACGGCCTGATCATCCGGGCCGGCGTGGAGAACCGGGAGATGGTGACCGCGCTCGGCATCGACGTGCGCAAGGCGTTCACCCTGGTCTTCGCGATCGGCGGGGCGGCCGCCGCGTTGGCCGGCGCGCTCGGCTCGGTCTACTTCGGCACCGTCTCGCCCGGGCAGGGCGGCTCGCTGCTGATCTTCGCGTTCATCGTGGTGGTGATCGGCGGCATGGGCTCGGTGGTCGGGTCCGCGTACGCGGCGGTCGCGGTGGGGCTGCTGCAACAGTTCGTCAACTACTACGGCACGTCCGGGCTGGGTGACCTCTGCGTGGTCGGCCTGCTCGCCGTGGTGCTGCTGCTGCGTCCGCAGGGCCTGGCCGGAAAGGTGGCTCACGCATGACCGAGGTCAAGAGTCCGGAGGTGGCGGCGCCGCCCGCGGCGGTGCCCGACGAGCTGACCCCCGGCCACGCCCGCTGGCACGGCCTGCGCCCGTACGCGCCGCTGGCCGCCCTCGTGGTGGCGGCGATCCTGCCGTATTCCACGGTCAACCTGCCGGGCATCTTCGAGGGGCCGCTGAACTCGCCCGGCACCCTGCAACTGCTCGCCATCTGCCTGGTCTTCGGCGGGCTGGCGGCCGGCTACGACCTGCTCTTCGGGCGGACCGGGATGCTCTCCTTCGGGCACGCCCTCTACTTCGCCGCCGGGGTCTACGGCACCGACGTGCTGGTCACCCGGTTCGGGCTGCCGCTGTGGCAGGCGGCGCTGTTCACCATCGTGGGCGGCACGATCCTGGCCGCGCTGCTCGGCGCGGTCGCGCTGCGGACCGTCGGCATCGCGTTCGCCATGGTGACGCTGGCCTTCGCCCAAGTAGGCGCGATCGTGGTGGCTCGGGACTTCAAGCTGGGCGACGGGCGGGGGCTCACGGGCGGCGAGGAGGGACTGCCGCTGGACGTGTCCGGGCTGCCGTCGGCCCTGGTCGGGGTCACCAACACGGTGAACCTCTACTGGCTGGCGCTGGCGTACCTGGCCCTGGTGGTCCTTGTGGTGCACCGGGTCAGCGGCTCGCCGACCGGGCGGGTGCTGGCCGGGCTGCGCGACGACGAGCGGCGGATCGGGGTGCTCGGGCTCGACCCGTACCGGTTCAAGCTGGTCGCGTTCACCCTGGCCGGCGGCCTGGCCACGGCCGGCGGGGTGGTCTACTGCCTGATCGTCGGCGGCGCCAGCACGCACGTCACGTCGAGTGAGCTGACCCTGTCGCTGCTGGTCATGGTGGTGCTCGGCGGCCCCGGCACGCGCTGGGGCCCGGTGCTCGGCGGCATCCTCTACATGTACCTGGACCACCGCCTCACCGCCTTCGGCACCAGCGACGCGGTCAACAACCTCCCGGCGATCCTCAGCCGCCCCCTGTCCCAGCCGCTGTTCGTCCTGGGCACCGTCTTCATCCTGGCCGTCTACTTCTTCCCCGGTGGCCTGGCCAGCCTCCGCACCCGCCTACACCCCCTCCTGACGGCCCTCCACCGCCGCTGACCCCGCCGTTGATCAAGAAGTTTGCGTCGGGAATCCGCCGTAGGATGACGCAAACTCTTGATCAACTGGGGAGGGGTCATGGGGGAGAGCAAGCTGGCCGTAGTCAGCGGTGGTGGGACCGGGATCGGGGCCGCCGTGGCGCGGGGGCTCGTTGACGACGGGTACGACGTGGTGATCGTGGGGCGGCGGGGGGACGTGCTCGCGGAGGCCGCCTCGCGGATCGGGGACTCGTGCGGGCGGGCCGACGCGGTCACCCCGGTGGTCGCCGATCTGACCGATCCGGGGCAGGTTTCGGCGGTTGTCGAGGCGGTCGGGGAGCGGACCGTCGACGCGGTGGTGAACAACGCCGGTGGTTACCTGGGCGGACCGACCGACACCCTGGCCGACGTGGCGGCCTGGTGGCGGGCGAACCTCGACGCCAACGTGCTCACCGCGGTCCTGCTCACCGAGGCGCTGCTGCCCGCCCTGCGCCGCCCCGGCGGCCGGGTGGTGCTGCTCAGCTCGATCGCCGCCCAGCGGGGCGGAGGCGGGCCGTACTCGGCGGCGAAGGCCGCGCTGCACGGCTGGGCGTACGACCTGGCCGCCCAGCTCGGTCCGGAACAGATCACGGTCAACGTGGTCAGTCCCGGATACGTCGCCGAGACCGAGTTCTTCGGCGACCGGATGACCCCGGAGGGGCACGCCAAGCGGGTGGCCGCCACCCTGGTCGGCCGGGCCGGTGTGCCGGACGACATCGCGGCCGCTGTCCGCTACCTGGTCGGCCCGTCCGCCGGCTACGTCACCGGCCGGGTGCTCGGCGTCAACGGCGGCTCCGTCCTCGGCCGTTGAGACGCGCGAGGGCGGCGGCCCCCCGTGTGGCCGCCGCCCCTCCTCTCGTCGCGGGTCAGCCGTTCAGCAGCTCGTACGCCGACGCCGGCGCCTTCTGCACCTGGTCCCCGGCGGGCGCGGTGAGCTTCGGCGCCTTGCCGAAGTCGTAGTACCGGGTGACCAGCTTCATGGCCTTCTGCTTGCCAGCGGCCGGGATCTCCAGGGTCAGCGAGCTGAGGTTGCCGTCCGGGCCGACCACCGCGGTGAACGGCACCTTCTTCGCCGCCTCGCCCAGCGCCGCCACGTCCACCCCGTCGAAGGCGCTCTTCACGTCGACGTTGTCGGTCAGGTCGGCGAGACCGGTGTACGTCCCGTTGCCCTTGTCCTCGACCGTGTCGGCGGTCCGGATGATCGCGCCGGTGTTCGCCGGGTCCGCGTTCTGGTAGACCGGCGCCTCCGAGCCGTCGTCCAGCTTGGTCCGGTCCAGCGCCATCCAGCGCTTCGGCAGCTTCAGCATGTCGTGCAGGCCGGAGATGCCCGTCAGCTTGACCCGCATCCACAGGTCCTCGTCGATCACCCGGAACGTCATGTCCATGGTGAACTCCGGGTCGTCGTTCTTCTGCGACATCCCCAGCTCCATGGCGTGCGCGGCCGGGTCCACCACGCCGACGAACTTGTCGGCGCCGTCGAGGGTGGAGAACCGGAAGGCCGGGTCCTTGTCGTCCGGCACGGCGGCCAGGAGCGCGGCCTTCGGGTCGGCCGACGGGGACGGGGCCGGGTCGGATCCGGTGCTCCCGCCGGTGCCGCACCCCGCGGACAGGGCGGTGGCGGCCAGCACGGCCGTCGCGATGGCCGCGACCCGCCGGAACGTCACGGCGGTGCCGGTACGCTGCGTCATCTCGTTTGACTCACTTTCCCAGGTGGCTGTTGCACCGGCATCCTGACAGGCCGCCACGGCCGTCCCGCTGCCGATATGCTGCCGTCCGACTGCCGCGGGCCGCCGCGGCGGGCGACCGGGGGGTACAGGAGCGGAAACTCGCATGTCAGAGGCGTTGCGCTTCGAGATCCTGGGCCCGCAACGGGCCTGGTACGCGGACCGCCCGCTCGACCTCGGCCCCGGCAAGCAGCGGGCCGTGCTGGCCGTGCTGCTGCTCGCCGCGGGCCGTCCCGTCCCGACCGGGCAGATCGTCGACGCGGTGTGGCCCGAGGAACCCCCGGCGAACGGCCCGAACGTGGTGCAGAAGTACGTGGCCGGGCTGCGCCGGGTGCTCGAACCCGACCGGTCGCCGCGTACGCCGGCGCAGGTGCTGACCCTCACCGACGCCGGGTACCTGCTGCGGATCCCGCCGGAGGCGGTGGACGCGGTCCGCTTCGAGCGGGGGGTGCGACGGGCCCGGCAGTGGCACGCGGAGGGGCGTACCGAGGAGGCGCTGGCCGAGGTCGGGGCCGCGCTGGAGCGGTGGCAGGGGGAGCCGTTCACCGGGTTCGCCGGCCCGTACTTCGACGCTGCCCGGCACCGGCTCGTGGAGCTGCGGGCCGTCGCCCTGGAGACGCGTACCGAGCTGGAGCTAGCCAGCGGCCGGCACGGCGAGCTGGTCGGCCGCCTGGTCGAGCTGGTGGCCGAGTTCCCGGTCCGGGAGCGGCTGCGCCACCAGCTCATGCTGGCGCTGCACCGCAGCGGCAGGCAGGCCGAGGCGCTGGCCGCGTACCGCGAGTTCGCCGGCCTGCTCCGCGAGGAGTACGGCATCGAGCCCGGCGAGGCGCTCCAGGAACTGCACCAGCGCATCCTCCGCGCCGACCCGACCCTGCTCCCGCCGTCCCCGCCGGAGGCCGTGCCGGCCCCCCGGGCCGGTGACGCCTCCGGCGCCGACGAGGCGGGCGTGTCGGACGGGTCGCCGGCCGCCGCGCCGGAAGCGGCTGCCGTCGGGTCGATGTCCACCGCCCCGACCCGGGACACTGCCGGACCGGCCGCCACTCCCGCCCCGATCCCACCGGCCCCGCCGGGTTGGGGCGGCGCCGGGCCGGTGGCCCCCATTCCGCACGCCCTCCTGGTCGCGATGAACCAGCCGGAGGCGCCGACGGCACGCCGGGCGCCGGGGTGGGTGCGGCTCGCCGCGACCTTCGTCGGCACCGCCGGCGCGCTGCTGTCGTTCGGCGCGCTCACCTGGGCCGTGGTCCTCGGGTACGCGCTGTGGCGGCGTAGCTGGCGGCTGGCGCTGGCCGGCCTCGGCTACTTCCTGCTCGTCCTCAGCGTGTTCGTCCTCGCGGTCACCAGTCCGGAGAACGAGGAGCCGACCGACGGGGAGACGCTCTACTTCATCGTCGCGATGGGCATCTGCTGGCTGCTCGGCGCGGCGCACGTGGTGCTGCTCAACCCCGCGCTCTGGGCGGCCATCGGCGGGCTGTTCTGGACCGGCCGGCAGCGCACCGACGAGCAGCGGCGGTTGCGCCGGGAGCAGGCCCGCTACCTGCTGCACCACTATCCGTCCGCCCGGGCCGAGCTGCGGATCGGCCGCCCGGACCTGCTCCGCGGCTACGACGACGGCGGCCTGGTGGACGTCAACGCGGTGCCCGATCCGGTGCTGGCCACGCTGCCCGGGCTGACCGTCGACCAGCGCCGCCAGATCGCTGTCGACCGCTGGCTGCGCGGCCCGTACGGGTCGCTGGAGGAGCTGGCCGGGCGGTGCCACCTGCCGCCCGGCGCGACCGAAATGCTCCGGGATGTGCTGCTCTTCCTGCCGCCCGAGCCGCTGCCCGTCCGGCCCTCGTCCCTCGGCTCCCCGCCGGTCGCCTGGTAGAAATGCCGGATGGGTCAGGATCGGATGGCCGTCCGGGAACGCGCCGAGGCGGTGCTGCGGCGGCTGGCGGGTGAGCACGCCCGGCTCCGCGAGGACCAGTGGCGGGCCATCGAGGCGCTGGTGGTCGATCGGCGGCGGGTGCTCTGCGTGCAGCGCACCGGCTGGGGCAAGTCGGCCGTCTACTTCGTGGCCACCGCGCTGCTACGCGAGAGCGGCGAGCACGGCCCCACGGTGATCGTCTCGCCGCTGCTGGCGCTGATGCGCAACCAGGTCGAGTCGGCCGCGCGGGCCGGCATCCGGGCCCGCACCATCAACTCGGCCAACCTGGACGAGTGGGACGAGATCACCGCCGAGATCCACGCCGGCAACGTGGACGTGCTGCTGATCAGCCCGGAACGCCTCAACAACCCGGACTTCCGGGACGGCGTGCTGCCGAAGCTGGCCGCCACCACCGGGCTGCTGGTGGTGGACGAGGCGCACTGCGTCTCCGACTGGGGGCACGACTTCCGCCCCGACTACCGGCGGCTGCGCACCTTCCTGGCCAACCTGCCCGAGCGGACCCCGGTGCTCGCCACCACGGCCACCGCCAACGCGCGGGTCACCCAGGACGTGGCCGAGCAACTCGGCGACGCCCTGGTGCTGCGCGGCACCCTCGACCGGGAGTCGCTGCGGCTCGGCGTACTGGACCTGCCCAGCCCGGCGCACCGGCTGGCCTGGCTCGCCGACCACCTGGACCGGCTGCCCGGCTCCGGGATCATCTACACGCTGACCGTGGCGGCAGCCGGCGAGACCGCGGAGTTCCTCCGCGCCCGGGGCTGGTCGGTGGCCGCCTACACGGGGCAGGCCGAGGACGCCGACCGGCGGGCCGCCGAGCAGGACCTGCTGGACAACAAGATCAAGGCGCTGGTGGCCACCAGCGCGCTCGGCATGGGCTTCGACAAGCCCGACCTCGGCTTCGTGGTGCACCTCGGGGCGCCGCCCTCGCCGATCGCCTACTACCAGCAGGTCGGCCGGGCCGGCCGGGCCGTCGAGCACGCCGAGGTGCTGCTGCTCCCCGGCGTCGAGGACGCGGCCATCTGGCGGTACTTCGCCTCGCTGGCCTTCCCGCCCGAGGAGCAGGTCCGGGCGGTGCTCACCGCGCTGGACACCGAGCGGCCGATCTCCACCCAGGCCCTCGAACCGGTGGTCGACCTGCGCCGGGCCCGGCTGGAGCTGATGCTCAAGGTGCTCGACGTGGACGGCGCGGTCCGCCGGGTGCGCGGCGGCTGGCTCGCCACCGGGGAGCCCTGGGTCTACGACGAGGCCCGGTTGCGCCGCGTCGCCCAGGCGCGCACCGCCGAGCAGCAGGCCATGCGCGAGTACGGGGCCACGCCCGGCTGCCGGATGCGCTACCTGCGGGAGTGCCTGGACGACGCCGGTGCGGGGGACTGCGGCCGGTGCGACAACTGCGCCGCCCCGCTGTTCGGCGTCGAGGTCTCCGACGCCGCGCTCAGCGCCGCGCAGACCTTCCTCGGGCGCCCCGGCGTGGAGATCGCGCCGAAGAAGCTCTGGCCGACCGGGCTGGAGGCGGTCGGCGTCCCCCTGAAGGGGCGCATCTCCCCGGCGGAGCAGGCGCTGCCCGGGCGGGCCGTGGGACGCCTCTCCGACCTGGGCTGGGGCGGGCGGCTGCGCGGCCTGGTGGGGCCGGACGCTCCGGACGGCCCGGTCCCCGACGACGTGGCGGCGGCGGTGGTCGAGGTGCTGAAGGCCTGGGCGCACGGCGACGACCCGTGGCCGCGTCGCCCGGCCGGCGTGGTCGCGGTCGGTTCCCGCACCCGGCCGCTGCTGGTCGGCTCGCTCGCCGAGCGGATCGCCGCGGTGGGCCGGCTGCCGCTGCTCGGCCGGGTCGTCCCGACCGGCCCCGGCGGGGCCGGCGGGCCGCGGGGCAACAGCGCCCAGCGGGTACGCGCGCTGCACGACGCCTTCGCGGTGCCCGGCGACCTGGCCGACGCGCTGGCCGGGCTGGACGGGCCGGTGCTGCTCGTCGACGATCTCGTCGACTCGGGCTGGACCATGAGCATGGTGGCCCGGCTGCTGCGCCGGGCCGGCGCACCCGACGTCCTCCCGCTGGCCCTCGCGGTCGCCGGATGAACCGTCGCTCCCCGGGCCCGGAAAGTTCCGACCGGTCCGCGAATGCGAGCGCCGCCACCGTCGGCGGACCGTCGGCGGGCCGACCCCCGACCGGCGGTACCGTGGGCCAATGACCGAGCAGCGACCCGTCGTCCAGACGTACGCCGTCACCGGCATGACCTGCGAACACTGCGTCCGGGCGGTGACCGAGGAGCTGTCCACCCTGCCGGGTGTCGAGGAGGTCCGGATCGACCTCGCCGCCGGCACGGCCACGGTCACCAGCGCCGCCCCGCTGCCCGTCGAGTCCGTCCGCGCCGCCGTCGACGAGGCGGGCTACGAGCTGGCCGCCGGAATTGCCTGAGTCACCGCCCCTCGCCGGCCCCGACGCGCCACCCGGCCCCGAGGCGCGGCCGGGTCCCGAGGCGCGGCTGGGCTCCGACGTGGCGGGGTCCGGGGCCGACGCTGGCGCGTCCGCTCCGGGCGGGCCCGTCGAGGTGGACCGGGCGACGCTGCGGCTCGCCCTGGTGGTGGGCGGGCTGGTGCTGGCCGTGCTGCTCGGCTTCGGTCTCGGCCGGCTGAACCCGCCGTCGAACCCGGCGCGCACCGGGTCCGTCCCGGTGACCGCCGGGCACACCCACGACCCGGGCACCGGGGCGCACTCGCACGGCGGGGCCACCGTCACCCAGGGCGGCGACGCGGACGCGGCCGGCCTGTCGATCAGCTCGGCCGGCTACACGCTCGCCCCGTCGACCGTGGAGTTCACCCCTGGCAGGGCCGGTGAGCTGCGGTTCCAGATCAGGGACGAGCGGCGGCGGGCGGTCACCCGGTTCGCCGTCGTTCACGACAAGCCGATGCACCTCATCGCGGTGCGCCGCGACCTCACCGGCTACCGGCACCTGCACCCGACCATGGCCGCCGACGGCACCTGGTCGGTGCCGCTGACCCTGGCCGAGCCGGGCGCCTGGCGGGCGTACGCGGACTTCACCGCGGTCGCCGACGACGGCCGGCAGACCGCCGTGATCCTCGGCGTCGACCTGGCCGCCCCCGGCGGGTACGCGCCCCGGCCGCTGCCGGCCCCGGCCACCTCGGCCACGGTCGACGGGTTCGCCGTCGGCTACGCGGGCACCCCGGCGGTGGGGCAGTCGGTGCCGCTGCGGTTCCGGGTCACCGGCCCCGACGGCGCGGCCGCTCCGCTGGAGCCCTACCTCGGCGCGTACGGCCACCTGGTCGCGCTCCGCGAGGGCGACCTCGGCTACCTGCACGTGCACCCCGAGCCGGTGCGGGACGGCGACGCCGTGACCTTCTGGATGACCGCGCCCGGGCCGGGCCGCTACCGGATGTTCCTGGACTTCCAGGTCGGCGGCGTGGTGCAGACCGCCGCGTTCACCGTGTCGGTGGCCTGAGCCGCCGGCCGGCCGGTCAGCCCGCCCGGCGGACCGGGCGGTGGGCCAGGTAGCGGAGCAGGTCGCGGATGTGGTGCTTCTCCTCGGCGGGGACGCTCGGGTCGGCCAGCCGCTCCAGGATCACCCGCACGTCGGCCTCCACCGGGCCGTCCTCGGCGCCGCCGCGGCGACGGGGCACGGCGCCGGCGTCGGGCAGGCCCAGCGCGCGGAAGGCGGCCGCCACCGGCAGGTCGAGGGCGGCGCAGAAGCCGCGCACCTTGGCCAACTCGGGATAGTCCTGCCAGTCGCCGGCCAGCCAGCGGAACACGGTCGACCGCCCCACGCCGGTGTGCGTGGCGAGATCGGTCACCGTCCAGCCGCGCTCCTCGCGGGCGTCATCGATGGCGCGTCGCACGAAGCGCGCGAACGCCATCTGCGGCGAAACCTCTGCGGAACCCATCCCCCGGGCTCTGTCCCTTTCCGCCGGAGCACCCGACTCTGGGCACCGAGCCTAGTACGCGCCGACTGATAAGTAACTGACTGATCGGTCGGAAGGTCCCGTGGGCGGGACCGCCGGGCATAGACAGTTGTGATTCGTCAACTAAACTCGACGGACCCGCTGAGCAGCGAACACACGCGAGGAGCAGCATGGCCGACCCGGACCGTCCCGTGCCCCACCACCCCGGCACGATCAGCCTCTTCTTCGTGGCCAAGGCCGGCGTCTTCGCCCTGGGCTTCTGGATCTGGCTGCTGGTGCTGGCGGTGCTCGGCGATCCGCTGACCGGGGTGCACCTGATCGCCGCGAGCGGGGCCGTCACCACGACGCTGGTCGGCGTGGTGCTGGGCGCCCGGATGGCGCTCCAGCGCAACGCGGCCGTCCGGCACGCCGAACTCAAGCGGCTGCTGGTCGACATCTCGTGGAACGCGTTCGCCGCCGCCGGCAACGCCGACGAGTCGGCGACCGTGGTGCCGTTCCCGACCGCGGCGCAGGAGGCCGACCGGTCCACCAACCGGGGGCCCGGCGAGCGGATGCCCGCGTTCGACCGGGGGGAGCGCAACCGGGGCGAGCGCCGCCGCTAGGGGCGGTCGGCGAGCAGCGCCTCCAGCCGGGGCGTGACGCCCCACTGGTCGACCAGCTCGCGATATTCGGCGCGCTGGTCGTCGGTCGGCGCGCTCCCGGTGCGCCGGGCTCGGATCAGCAGGTTCCGCGGGGTGTGCCGGGAGTCGACGAACTCCACCACCTCGGCCCGGTAGCCGTGCAGCCGGAGCAGGCCGGCGCGGAGCGCGTCGGTGAGCACGTCGGCGAACCGCTCGCGCAGGATGCCCTGTCGGGTCAGCAGCTCGTACGGCCCCGGCGCGGGTCGGGCCCGGAGCTGGGCGGCCACGTCGTGGTGGCAGCAGGGGGCGGCGAGCACCCAGCGGGCACCCCAGCGCAGCGCGCGGGCCAGCGCCTCGTCGGTCGCGGTGTCGCAGGCGTGCAGCGCGAGCACCAGGTCGGGGGCCGGCGCGACCTGCGCGTCGGCGATGGTGCCGGCCACGAAGCTCACCCGGTCGGCCCAGCCCAGCCGCTCGGCCAGCTCGGTGTTGCGCCGGCGCTGGTCCTCGCGGACGTCCACCCCGACCAGCGTCACGTCCAGTCCGCGCTGGGTCAGGTAGCGGTAGGCCGCGAAGGTCAGGTAGGCGTTGCCGCAGCCCAGGTCCACCACACGCAGCGGCCCGGTCAGCTCGTCCGGCAGGGTGGCGGCCAGCGCCCGGAGGAACGCGTCCACCTGGCGGCGCTTGGCCGCCGAGCCACCGATCTCGGCGAAGATCGGGTCGCCCGGGTCGAGCAGCCAGTCCTTGGCCCGGTCGTGGTCGCCGGGCTCCGGCGCCGGCCGGCTGGCCGCCGCCCGGTGCACCTGCGCCTCGCCCGACTTGGTCACCCGGAGCTGGAGCGTGCTGTCGGCGGTCTCCACGTGCCAGTTGCCGAAGGGCTCGGCGAGCAGCGCGTCGACCGCCGTGTCGGCCTCCGCGCCCGGCGCCACGTTCCGGGTGTACGGCCGGGCCCCGTCGGAGGTGGAGATCTGGAGCCGGGGGCCGCCCTTGAGGGTGACCGGACGCAGCTCGGCGCGGACCACCGAGGGGCGCTGGCCGCGCCGGCGCCCGGCGGCGACCGCCCGGGTCAGGGCGGGGTCGAGCAGCAGCGCCCGGACCTCGCTCAGCGCGGCGTCCAGCGGTTCCGGCATGGCTTCCTCTTCCTCGGCGGGGATGGGTGGAACGGGGACGTCCCCCGCACC
The DNA here is from genome assembly GCF_040639095.1 of Micromonospora sp. NPDC023966. Lineage (NCBI taxonomy): Bacteria > Bacillati > Actinomycetota > Actinomycetes > Micromonosporales > Micromonosporaceae > Micromonospora > Micromonospora sp. NPDC023966. Next base: position 37,978 of record NZ_JBEZZJ010000011.1, read on the forward strand.
GGGTGACCGGTACGGGGGACGTCGGATGTCTCGCGGGTCAGTCGGCGTTGGCCTCGGCCGGCGTACCGGTGCCGCCACCGCCACCACGGCGGCGCCGGCGGCGGCGCGGCTTGGCGGCCGACTCGCCCTCGGCGGCCGAAGCGGCCGGCTCGGCGCCACCCTCGGCGGAGATCACCGCGGTGGGCTCACCGGCGACCGTCTCGCCGGCCCGGCGACGCCGGCGGTGGCGCGGGGTACGGGTGCCCTCTTCGGCGGACGCCTCGGTGGCCGTGCCCTCGGGCGCCGCCCCGCTGTCGCCCTCGCGACCCCGGCGGCGCTCCCGGCTCCGGCCCTCGCCCCGGCCCTCGCCGCGCCGCGGACCGCGCTCGCCGCGCTCGCCGCGCTCGCCGCGCCGCGACCGGCCACCGCCCAGGTCCTCCTCGACCTCGGCCGACAGGCCGGCGCGGGTGCGCTCGGCGGTCGGCAGCGTGCCGGTCATGTCTCGGGAGATGTCCAGGTCGGTGTAGAGGTGCGGGGAGGTGTGGTAGGTCTCCGGGGGTTCCGGCATGTCGAGCCCCAGGGTCTTGTCGATGATCCGCCAGCGGGGCATGTCGTCCCAGTCGACGAAGGTCACCGCGACACCGGACGCCCCGGCCCGGCCGGTGCGGCCGATGCGGTGGGTGTAGGTGTCCTGGTCCTCAGGGCAGTCGTAGTTGATGACGTGGGTGACGCCGGTGACGTCGAGCCCACGCGCCGCCACGTCGGTGGCGACCAGAATGTCGATCTTGCCGGCCCGGAACGCCCGCAGCGCCCGCTCCCGCGCCCCCTGGCCCAGGTCGCCGTGGACGGCGGCGACCGCGAAACCGCGGAAGTCGAGGTCCTCGGCCACCCGGTCGGCGGCCCGCTTGGTCCGGGTGAAGATCATGGTCAGCCCGCGGCCCTCCGCCTGGAGGATGCGCGCCACGATCTCGACCTTGTTCATCGAGTGGGTGCGGTAGACCAGCTGCTGGGTCTGCGGCGACGGGCCGGTCTCGGCCGTGTGCCCGGCGTGGATCGTCACCGGCCGGCGCAGGAAGCGCCGGGACAGCGCCACGATCGGGTCCGGCATGGTGGCCGAGAAGAGCATGGTCTGCCGGTCCTCCGGCAGCATCGCCAGGATCTTCTCGACGTCGTCGAGGAAGCCCAGGTCGAGCATCCGGTCGGCCTCGTCGAGCACCAGCGCGTGCACCCGGTCGAGCCGGAGGTGCTTCTGCTTCGACAGGTCGAGCAGCCGGCCGGGGGTGCCGACCAGGATCTCGACGCCCTTGCGCAGCGCGTCGATCTGCGGCTCGTACGCGACGCCGCCGTAGATCGGCAGCACCCGGACGCCCCGGGTGCGGCCCGCGGCGGCGAGGTCCTTGGCGACCTGGAGGCCCAGCTCGCGGGTGGGAACGACGACCAGCGCCTGCGGCACGCCGTCGCCGCCCTCGGCGGGGGCGAAGACGCGCTCCAGCAGCGGAATGCCGAAGCCCAGGGTCTTGCCGGTACCGGTGGGCGCCTGACCGATCAGGTCGACGCCGCGCAGCCCGATCGGCAGCGCGTACTCCTGGATGGCGAAGGCGCGGGTGATGCCGGCGGCGGCCAGGGCCTCGACGGTCTCCTGGCGGGCGCCGAGCTCGGCGAATGTGGGAGCTTCCGGACGGACCGGAGCGGTGGGGGCCAGTTCCTGGCCTTGAATCTGCTCGCTCATGTGGATTTGGGGGTGCCCTCTCGTGGTGCGCCCCGTCATGTCCTCAGGGCGCGAACGGTATGGCGCGGGCCACACGGTCGGGGGCGGTTACGCCGAGCCGGACCGGGCCGCACGCGCGCCGGGGACCGGCGTTGATCAGCTCAGCTGAACGGATCGGTGCCCACGGCAACTGTGTCATCTTACCTGAACGGCACGGGGGCCGTCCTGATTCCAGGTGACCACACGACGCCCGGGGGTGACCGGTGTGACCTGGGTCACTGGGCGGTCGTCCTTGTGCCCGGGCGGTAGCCTGCGCTCGTGTCCGCCCCCGACCCCGCCCTGGCCGATCTGCTCGGCCTCGTGGCCTACGGCGAACTGCTCGCCTTCGACCGGCTGGCCGCCGACGCCCGCCTGGCCCCCGACCTGCGCCGCCGGGCCGCGTTGAGCGAGATGGCCGCCGCCGAGATCGCCCACTACCGGTGGATCGCCGACCGGATCAGCGCGCTCGGGGTGACCCCCGACGAGGCCATGGCGCCCTACGTCGCGGCGTTGCAGGCGTACCACGACTCTACCGAGCCGAAGGACTGGCTGGAGGCGGTTACGAAGGCGTACGTGGGCGACGCCATCAGCGACGACTTCCTGCGCGTGATCGCCGACGGCCTCGACGGGCCGGACCAGCGACTGATCCTCGACGTGCTGCACGACTCCCAATACGCCGAGTTCGCCGCCGCCGAGATCCGGGCCGCGATCGGGGCCGACCCCCGGGTGGCCAACCGGCTCTCCATGTGGGCCCGGCGGCTGGTCGGCGAGGCGCTCTCCCAGGCCGGCCGGGTCGCCGCCGCCGACCGGGGCGCGCTCACCGCGCTGATCTCCCGGGAGGGCGTGGACGTGCCGGCGCTGTTCCGCCGGCTCACCGACGCGCACACGGCGCGGATGACCGCCGTGGGGCTGAACAACTGACGCCGCGCGCCGCCGTGACGGGCTTCCCCGCCACGGGCGGGCCGACCGGGGATGACAGCCCGTCACGGCGGGCCGGCTGGGGATCAGCGGACGGTGAACCCGACCGCGCGGGGCGAGGCCTCCGCGATCTCGACGTAGGCGACCTTCGTGATCGGCACGATGACCCGCCGGCCCTTCTCGTCGGTCAGGGAGAGGGCGCCCTCACCCTTGGCGACGGCGTCGGTCACGATCTGCTCGATCTCGGCCGGCGACTGCGCGCTCTCCAGGACCAGCTCCCGCGGCGCGTACTGCACGCCGATCTTGACCTCCACTGTGCCTCCTCAACTGGGGCGAAAAAGCCACCCTGGGAAGGCTATCCGATCTGGCGGCCCGATGTTCAGGCTGACTCACCTTGCAGGGGGAAGCTAGCGATGCCCCGCCAGGACAGGGCCGCGACCAGGGCTTCGGCCTCCGCCTTGGGCACCTGACGACCGCCGGCCAGCCAGAACTGGGCGGCCGTCTCGGCCGCACCGACCAGCCCGGAGGCGAGCAGTTCGGCGTGCGCCCGGCTCACGCCGGTGTCCGAGATGATGGTGTCGGTGATCGCGGCGATGCAGCCCTGCTCGACCCGCTCCACCCGCTGCCGCACGGCCGGGTCGTTGCGCAGGTCCGACTCGAAGACCAGCCGGAACGCCTCGCTCTCGTGGTCGACGAAGTCGAAGTACGCGCGCACCGAGGCGCCGACCCGCTCCTTGTTGTCGTTGGTGCCGCGCATCGCGTCGTGCACCTTCGCCACGATGGCGTCGCAGTGCGTGTCCAGCAGCGCCAGGTAGAGCTCCATCTTGCCGGGGAAGTGCTGGTAGAGCACGGGCTTGGAGACTCCCGCCCGCTCGGCGATGTCGTCCATCGCGGCGGCGTGGTAGCCCTGCGCGACGAACACCTCCTGGGCGGCCGCGAGCAGCTGCTTGCGCCGCGCCGAGCGGGGTAGGCGGGTGGGCCGGCCGGCGGTCTGCGCACCGTTCCCCACAGCGGTCATGGGAACCTCCGAGTTTCTCTGTACGAGCCGGCACTTAACACCCGAACCGGTCCGGGTTCGTGAACCCGTCGCGGAATTGGCCCGCCGCTGTAACTTATCGCCACTGTCACCACACGGTAGCCTCAGCGGGGGCGACCAAGGAGCGCGCGGTGAGTGAATCAGGGCAACCCGGAGCCGCCACCCCGGGAGAGCACGGCGACGGCACGGGTCAGCAGGACGACCTGGCCCACGCCGGCAGCGGGTGGGCGCCCCCGGCGACCGGCTGGGCCCGGGGCGCACCGGCGCCCGGCGGCTGGCCCCGCGCCGACCTCACCACCGGCTGGGGCGCCTCGTCCCCCCGGCACGGTGACCTCCCGGCCCCGCTGCCCGGACTGACCGACGAGGAGCCGCCCGTCCGGGTCAACGGCCGCCACGTCAACGGCGTGCACCACGGCGGGGAGGAGTCGCCCGTGACCCGCCCGGCGCCGGTCAGTGCCCCGCCCGCGGACGAGCCGCGCCGGGACACCGACGGCGGCCGGCTGGTCGTGCCGGCCCAGCGGCCCGCGCCCGCGGTCGAGCAGCCGACCGCCGAGGCCGAGCCCACCGGCTCCCGGCACGCCTCCGACGACCCGCCGGCGGGGCGCGCCCCGCGCTGGGCGGAGAGCGGCCCGACATCCGCGCCACCGGCCCTCCAGGTGCCGCCGGTCGGCGCCGCCGCCTCCGGCTTCGAGGTGCCCCCGGGCTTCCACGCCCCGACCGCCGAGCGCTCCGAACCCGCCCCGTCGCTCTCCCACGGCTGGGCCGACCGCTTCCCGCCCGAGCAGCCCCCGGCCGAGGCGCCGCGCTCCGCCGGCCCGGCCGACCGCTTCCCGCCGGAGCAGCCACCGAGCGAGGCGCCGTCGCTCTCCCGGGGCTGGGGCGACCGGCCCACGTCGGCCCCGCCCGCCGGGGCCGCCGAGGAGCGCCGGTCGGCCACCGAGCAGCCGCGCGCCGCCGCCGACGACCGGGGCGCCGGGCCGGCCGGGGAGCGCCCGCCCGCCGGGGAACCGGAATGGTCCGGCCCCGCCTGGAACCGCCCCAGCTGGGGCGGAGGCTGGGCGCCGCCGTGGGGCCGCGGAGACGAACCGACCGGCCGCCGCGCCCGCGAGCAGGAGGAGCCCGCCGGCCGCCGCGCCCGCGAGGACGAGCCGGTCGGCCGCCGGGCCGCCCGCGAGGAGTGGGCGCCCGAGCCGTCCCGCCCGTACGAGCCGGCCCGGGCCGAGCCCCCCGTTGGGTACGACCCGCCCCGGCCGGAGCCGGTCCGCCCGTACGAGCCGGTCCGCGCCGAGCCACCCGCGGGCTACGAGCCGGCCCGCGCCGAGCCACCCGCGGGCTACGAGCCGCCGCGCGCCGAGCCGGCCCGGCGGTACGAGGCGCCCCGGGGTGACGCCGAGCCGCGTGCGGCCTACGAGCCGGCCGCCCGGGAGGTCCCCGAGCGGCCCCCGTGGGCCGGGCCGCCCGTGCCGGTGACCCCGTTCAGCGCGCCGCCGCACACCACCCCGACCAGCGCCCCGCCGGTGCCCCGCGAGGCGCCCACCGGGCCGCCGTCCACCGGCTACCCGCCCGCGCCGGCCGTCCGCGCCGCCGAGGAGCGGGAGGGCGCGCCGTACCGGCTGCCGGGCGGGGCGGAGCGGCCGCCCGCCGAGCCGGCCGGCCTCCCGTCGGCCCCCGCCACCGGCGGCGTGGCCCCCTACGACCGCACCCCCGCGCCCGCCCCCACGAGCGCACCTCCCTACGCGGCCCGCCGGTCCGCCCCGGAGCCGGTGCCGACCGCCGAGGCGGTCGCCGAGCCCCAGCCGGCCGAACTCACCCCGGTGTTGCCGCAGCGCGTCCCCGCCGAGCCGGACGTGCCCGTCGTGCCGGAGCCGCCCGCCGTGGAACCGTCCGCCGAGACCCCGGAACTCGCCCGCATCGCCACCCACCTGCGCCGGGACGACGAACCCGCGCCGCTGCGCGAGAGGCCGGAGGGCTTCGACGTCAACGCGATCCTCGACGCCGTCCGCGAGGTGGCCGGCGTCCGGGATGCCGCGCTGCGCCGCACCCCGGCCGGCGCGCACAGCCTCCGGCTGGACCTCGCCGACGGCGCGGACCCGGCCGAGGTGAGCCGGGTGGTGGCCCGCCTGCTCCAGGAGCGGATGGGGTTGGCCGCCGCCCCGCAGAACCTGCCCGGCGCCCCGGCGACCCCGCCGCCCCCGGTCCGCCGCCGGTCGGCCCAGCGCGCCGACCGCCCTGCCGAGGATCCGGCGGCCCGGTCCGGCCCGCAGTCCCGTCCGACCGAGGAACCGACCGGTCCGGCGCCGTTCGGCGCACAGCCCCGTACGACCGAAGAGGCGGGCGGGGCGGTGCCGTCCGGTCCGCAGTCCCGTGCGGCCGAGGAGGTAAGCGGCGCGGCGCGGTCCGGTCCGCAGTTCCGTGCGGCCGAGGAGGTGGGCGGCGCGGCGCGGTCCGGTCCGAACCGGCCGGCCGAGAACCGGTCCGGGGAGGGTCGGTTCGCCGCGCCCGAGGCGCGTGCCGGCCGGCTCGCCGAGGCGCCCGCCGAGGGCGCCGACCCGGGCGTCGAGCCGCGCCGCCGCCGGCAGGCCAGCAGCCACCGGGGCCGGGCCACGGTCGAGGAGTCCTCGCTCGCCACCGCCCCGGCCGGCACGGCCACCGGCAGCCCGGTCACGCTCGGCACCTCGTACTCCGGCGGGCAGATGAGCACGACGGAGACCGCGCCGTCGCGACCGCTGGACACCGGCGGCCTGCCGGGCCCCCGGGTGGTGATCGACCACGTCCAGGTGAGCACCTTCGGCCTCGACGCCACCGTGGAGGTCCGCCTGATCGCCGGCGACCGGACGGCGGAGGGCCACTCCACCGGGCCCGCCGTCGACGGCTACGTGATGCGGCTCTGCGCGGTGGCCGCGGCCGCCGCGGTGGACGAACTGCTCGGCCGGGCCGCGCCGGCCGGCGAGCGGGGCCGGTGCTTCGTCGAGCACGCCGCCGTGGTGCCGTTCGGCAACTGCGAGGTGGCGACGGTGGTGGTGCTGCTGGTCTGCGACGGCTGGGTGGAGCAGCTCGCCGGCTCGGCCCTGGTCGCCGGGGATCCCCGGCAGGCCGTGGTCCGGGCGACCCTGGCCGCGGTGAACCGCCGGCTGGAGGCCCTGCTCGCCTGAGCCGGTGTCGGGCCGGGCCGGTCCGGGAAGACTGGAACCATGAAGCCCGCCGCCCTCTGGCCGGACGATCTCCTGCCCGCGCATCACGTCCCGCCGCCCTGGCCCGGCCGGCAGGTCTGTCTCGACGGCACGGTGACGTTTGTGCGGGACACCCCGGCCACCGCCCCCGGCGCCGAGTCGGCGCTCTACGTGCACGGCCTCGGTGGCTCGTCGCAGAACTGGACGGACCTGGCCGGCCTGCTCGCCGACCGGCTCGACGGCCAGGCGATCGACCTGCCCGGTTTCGGGCGCAGCGAGCCCGGCCGGCGCTACACCGTGCCGGCCTTCGCCGAGCGGGTGGTCCGCTGGATCGAGCACAGCGACCGGGGGCCGGTGCACCTGTTCGGCAACTCGCTCGGCGGCGCCGTCTCGGTCCGGGTGGCGGCGCTGCGTCCGGATCTGGTCCGCACGCTGACCCTGATCTCCCCGGCGTTGCCGTTCCTGGACTTCCGGCGTTCGTTGCAGGGACGGATGCTGCCGCTGCTGGCGGTCCCCCGGGGCGAGCGGCTGGCCGCCCGGCGGCTGGCCCAGCTCGCTCCCGAGGTGATGGCCCAGCAGGTGATGGAGGCGTGCATCGCCGACCTGACCCGGATCAGCGAGCAGCGCCGGCGGGAGGCGGTCGAGGAGATCCGGATCCGCTACGAGGCGGCGCACTACGCGGCCGCCTACGTCCGTACCTTCCGGGGCCTGGTATCCAGCTTCCTGCGGTCCTACCTGCCCGGGTCGGGCTCGCTGTGGCGGCTGGCGGCGGCGGTGCGGGCGCCCACGCTGGTGGTGGGCGGGCGGCAGGACCGGCTGGTCGACGTGCGGGTGGCGCCGCAGGCCGCCCGGGTGATCCCGGACAGCCGCCTGCTGCTGCTCGACGGCGTCGGGCACGTGGCCCAGCTGGAGGTGCCCCGGACCGTGGCGCGGGCGGTGCTGGCGCTGCTCGCCGAGGCGTCCCCGGGCGGATCGCCGCCGGGTGGGGAGCGGGGGGAGGCGCAGGCCAGGGCCCTGATCGCCGAAACGGAGGAGAGCGGGCTGCGCCGCGACATGGCAGGCTGAGCCGGATGCCCACCTCCGCCCGTCCGCGTGCCGCGCGGCCCACCGCCCCGCCCGCCGGTCGCTGGCGTTCCGCGGTCGTGGCCGGTGCCTTCCTCGTCGCCGCCGCGATCGGCATCGGGGTGGCGCTGCAACATCCGTCGGTCGGGGTCGAGGCGCTGGCCGATGCCGCCTCGACGGCCCAGCCACTCATGCCGACCGTGGCGCCGCCGTCGAGCGCGCCGCCGTCGCCGGACCCGGCGCCGAGCATTCCGGTGGCGCCGGTGCTGCGCCTGCCCGGCCCGGTGCCCGCGCACGGGCGGGGCAGCTTCGGATACGACGACCGGGCCGGCGGCGTGCTGGGCCGGGCCGGGGTGCTGCGCCGGTTCCGGGTGGCGGTGGAGGACGGCTCCGGGGAGGACGTGCGCGCCTTCGGCGACGCCGTGCAGCGGGCGCTGGCCGGGCCGGGGAGCTGGGTGGACGGTGGCCGGTTGCGGTTGCAGCGGGTCGGGCCGGGCAGCCGGTCCGACTTCACGATCTACCTGGCCACCCGGGACACCGCGGGCCGGCTCTGCCGGGCCGGGGGCATCGACATCCGGGTGGGCGGCGTGCCGTACACGTCGTGCCGCGTCACCGGCAAGGTGGTGATCAACCTGGATCGGTGGCGGACGTCGGCGCCGCACCTGGTCGCGGCGAAGCTGCCGCTGGACACCTACCGGCTCTACGTCATCAACCACGAGGTGGGTCACCAGCTCGGACACCATCACGAGGCCTGCCCGGGGACGGGCCGGGCGGCGCCGGTGATGCAGCAGCAGACGCTGTTCCTGAACGGCTGCCGGGCGAACCCGTGGCCGTACGTGGGTGGGAGGCGGTACACCGGTCCGTCGGTGTGAGAGACCTGATCCTGGCGATGAGAAGTATTTCGCGGGAGGACTGGCAAAAAGGGCTAATTGCCCGAATTGCCATGGCACGCTGATGTCATGACGCCGTCGTCCCCTTACGACCCGCCTGAGGACCCCGCGCCGGTCGGCGACCGCCCGTCGCCCCGGCTCGACTTCGACCGTCCGCCGGCCCGCCCCGGGCCCCCGGCGCCGGGCCGTCCCAGCCTGCGCCGGATGCGGCGCCGCCGCCGGCGGGCCACGCTGCTCCTGGCGGTGCTGCTCGCCGCGGGTGCCGGCGCGTTCGGGGCGACCCGGCTGGCCGGCCCGGGCGGGCCGGTGCACCTGTCCACCCGGCATCCGCTCTCCGCCGATCCGTCGCTGGCCAACGGCACCGGCGCGGGGGCCCGGACCGAGCCGAGCGGGTACCCCGCCGAGGGCCCCGGCAGCTTCGCCGCCGCCGACAGCCGCTCCCCGGTGCGCGGCGAGGACGGCCCGCTGCGCCGCTACCGCGTCGAGGTCGAGCAGGGCGCCGGGCAGGACGTCGACGAGTTCGCCGCCACGGTGGACGCGGTGCTCGGCGACCCGCGTAGCTGGATCGCCTCGGGTGAGCTGCGGGTGCAGCGGGTGCCCGAGGCCGTCGCCGCCGACTTCACCATCTACCTGGCCACCCCGGCCACCTCCGAGCGGATGTGCGCCGAGGGCGGGCTGAGCACCGAGCGCTACACCTCCTGCCGGCTGCCCGGGCGGGTCATCATCAACCTGGCCCGCTGGCTGGAGGCGGTGCCCGACTACGGCGCCCCGCTGGAGGTGTACCGGACCTACGTGGTCAACCACGAGGTCGGGCACGAGTTCGGCGAGCTGCACCAGGCCTGCCCCGGGCCCGGCGCGCCGGCCCCGGTGATGCAGCAGCAGACGTACGGGCTGGACGGCTGCGTGCCGAACGCCTGGCCGTACGTCGACGGGATCCGCTACGAGGGCGAGCCGACCGACGGGGTCTGAGTTATTCCCGCTCCCGCATGTCGGGCTACGTGGCCCTCATCATGGCCGATCCCTACCGGGGCGAGCGACAATGACGCGGTCCCACCGCCGATCCCGGGGAGTCCACCGTGTCGTTGCCCCCGCTCGTCGAGCCCGCCGCCGAGCTGACCGTAGACGAGATCCGTCGTTACTCGCGCCACCTGATCATCCCGGACGTCGGGGTCGAGGGGCAGAAGCGGCTGAAGAACGCCCGGGTGCTCTGCGTCGGCGCCGGCGGTCTCGGCTCGCCGGCCCTGATGTACCTCGCCGCCGCCGGCGTCGGCACCCTCGGCATCATCGACTTCGACACCGTCGACGAGTCCAACCTCCAGCGCCAGATCATCCACGGCGTCTCCGACGTCGGCCGATCCAAGGCCGAGTCCGCCGCCGCCTCGATCCGCGAGATCAACCCGCTGGTCAACGTGGAGATCCACAACACCGCGCTGGACCGGGACAACGTCCGGGAGATCTTCGCCCGGTACGACCTGATCGTCGACGGCACCGACAACTTCGCCACCCGCTACATGGTCAACGACGCGGCCGTGCTGCTCGGCAAGCCGTACGTCTGGGGTTCGATCTACCGGTTCGACGGCCAGGCGTCGGTGTTCTGGGCCGAGCACGGCCCCTGCTACCGCTGCCTCTACCCGGAGCCGCCGCCGCCCGGCATGGTCCCGTCCTGCGCCGAGGGCGGCGTGCTGGGCGTGCTCTGCGCGTCCATCGGCTCCATCCAGGTCAACGAGGCGATCAAGCTGCTCGCCGGCATCGGCGAGCCGCTGGTCGGCCGGCTGATGGTCTACGACGCCCTGGAGATGAGCTACCGCAAGATCAAGGTCCGCAAGGACCCGAACTGCGTGCTCTGCGGGGACAACCCGACGGTCACCGACCTGCTGGAGGACTACGAGGACTTCTGCGGCGCGGTCTCCGACGAGGCGCAGGAGGCGGTGGTCGACTCGACCATCACCGCGCTGGAGCTCAAGGAGTGGCAGGACGCCGGCAAGGACATCTTCCTGGTCGACGTCCGCGAGCCGGCCGAGTACGAGATCGTCCGGATCCCCGGCGCCACCCTGATCCCCAAGGGCGAGATCATCTCGGGCGACGCCCTGGCGAAGCTCCCGCAGGACAAGCAGATCGTGCTGCACTGCAAGTCCGGCGTCCGCTCCGCCGAGGCGCTCGCCGCGCTCAAGGCGGCCGGCTTCAAGGACGCCGTGCACGTCCAGGGCGGGGTGCTCTCCTGGATCAAGCAGATCGACCCGGCGCTGCCGGCGTACTGAGTCGCCCGCGTCGAAGGGCCCTCCCGGGTGTGCCGGGAGGGCCCTTCGCGTACCGCCGGTGGGCCGGGCCACCCCTGGCCGAGCTACCGAGGCGTAACCGCGTTTGCGCCGGTAGCGTGGCTTGCGTGGTGGATCTGGACGCGGCGATCGGCTTCGTCGTGGCGCATGGCGACGCGGTGGACCGCGCCCGCCTCTCCCGGCTGCGCACCGGTGCCCCGGTGCCGTCCGAGCTGCTCGACGCGGCCGAGTCGGGGCAGGCCCCCGGCGGCGGCTGGCCCGCCGTGCTCGACGGCGAGGTCGCCTCGGTCGACGCGACCTGCTACCGCCTGGCCGAGCTGGACGACCTCGGCGCGCTGGGCCGCCCCGCCGCCCGGCACGCCCTGGACTGGCTGGCCACCCGCCAGCTCGCCGACGGCGGCTGGGACGAGGACCCGTCGCTGGCCGGGTTCGCCCCCGAGTGGGCCACCCCGGGCGACCCCGAGGCCCGGCTCTTGCTGACCGCCAACGCCGGGTTCTGGCTGACCGTGGCCGGGCTGGACGCCCGCGCCGCCGGCCCGCTCGACCACCGGGTCGGCGGCGCGTACGCCGGGGTGGTGCAGGCGGCGGCCCAGGCGCTCGCCGCGCAGCTCGCGCCGGACGGCAGCTGGCCGTCCTTCCTCCCGGCCGGTTGGCTCGCCGCGGCCGTGCTGCACCGCCAGCAGATGTACTACGAGTCGGCCCGGATCCAGGCGGTGCTGGCCGAGCGCATCCCGCGGATGTCCCCGGCCGACGTGGCCTGGCTCGCCGCCACGCTGCGCCGGGTCGACGTGGGTGAGGAGCAGTGGCTGCTGGTCTCCGCCCGTCGGCGGCTCGCCGAGACGCAGCGCAGCGACGGCGGCTGGGACAGCGACGACGGCCACCAGTTCGACGTGCACACCACGCTACGGGCGATCCGGGCCTGCCGCCCGACCACGCCCGAGGCCCCGGTCTCCGGCGCGCCGTTCGTGGCGCCGCTGGTGCCCGCGCCGCGCCCGGCGCCCGCGAACGACCTGATCCTGCCGCCCGTCGTCCCGTTGCCGAGGCCGGCCCCGCCGTCCGCACCGGGGTCGGCGCCGCCCGAGCCGGCCGCGCCCACCACCTGAGCCGTCCGGGCCGGCCGGTCAGCGCAGGTGGCCGTCCCCGGTGACCACGTACTTGGTGCTGGTCAGCTCGGGCAGCCCCATCGGGCCACGGGCGTGCAGCTTCTGGGTGGAGATGCCGATCTCGGCGCCGAAGCCGAACTCGCCCCCGTCGGTGAACCGGGTGGAGGCGTTCACCATCACCGCCGCGGCGTCCACCCGGGCCACGAACTCGCGCGCCGCGGGCTGGGAGTCGGTGACGATCGCCTCGGTGTGCCCGGTGCCGTGCCGCCGGATGTGCGCGACCGCCGCGTCCAGCGAGTCGACCACGGCGACCGAGATGTCGGCGGAGAGGTATTCGGTGTCGAAGTCCTCCTCGGTGGCCGGCACCACCGCGTCCGAGTACGCGGCCACCCGCGCGTCGCCGTGCACGGTCACCCCGGCGTCGGCGAAGGCGGCCAGCACGGCCGGCAGGAAGGCGTCCGCGACGCCCGCGTGCACCAGCAACGACTCGGCGGTGTTGCAGGTGGACAGGCGCTGGGTCTTGGCGTTCAGGGTGATGGCCACGGCCTTGGCCAGGTCGGCGGCGGCGTCCACGTAGACGTGGCAGTTGCCCACCCCGGTCTCGATCACCGGCACGGTGGACTCCTCGACCACGGCCTTGATCAGCGACGCGCCGCCGCGCGGGATCAGCACGTCGACCAGACCCCGGGCGCGCATCAGCTCCTTCACCGAGTCGCGGGTGCTGGCGTCGAGCAGTTGCACCGCGTCGGCCGGCAGGCCGGCCCCGGCGACCGCGTCGCGGAGCACCGCGACCAGGGCCGCGTTGGAGTGCGCCGCCGAGGAGGAGCCGCGCAGCAGGGCCGCGTTGCCGGACTTCAGGCAGATCCCGGCCGCGTCGACGGTCACGTTGGGGCGGCCCTCGTAGATGATGCCGACCACCCCGAACGGCACCCGGACCTGGCGCAGCTCCAGCCCGTTGGGCAGGGTCGCGCCGCGGACCACCTCACCGACCGGGTCGGGCAGCGCGGCCATCTGGCGCAGCGCGTCGGCGATGCCGGCCACCCGGCCCTCGTCGAGGGCCAGCCGGTCCAGCACGGCCGCGCTCAGCCCGGCCTCGCGCCCGGCCGCCAGGTCCGCCGCGTTCGCGGTCAGGATCTCCGGAGTACGCGCCACCAGCGCGTCGGCCATCGCGTGCAGCGCGGCGTCCTTGACCGTACGGGTGGCGACCGTGAGGGCCTCCGCCGCGCCCCGGGCCCGGCGGGCCTGCTCGACCACGCTCATGCCAGCACTCCTCACAGCAGTACGAGGTCGTCGCGGTGGACGACCTCCCGTTCGTACGCCGGGCCGAGCGCCGCGGCGAGTTCCGAGGTGGAGCGGCCGAGCAGCCCGGGCAGCTCGATCGCGTCGTAGTTGACCAGCCCGCGGGCGACCGGCGCGCCCTCGGTGTCGACCAGGTCCACCGGGTCCCCGGCGGTGAACGCGCCGTCCACCGCAGTGATCCCGGCCGGGAGCAGGGACTTGCGCCGGCCGACCACCGCCTGCACCGCGCCCGGGTCGAGGTGCAGGCGGCCGCGCGGGGCGGTGGCGTGCGCCAGCCAGAAGAGCCGGGCGGCCGGGCGCCGGCTGCTCGGGTGGAAGAAGGTGCCGACCGGCTCGCCGGTCAGCACGGGCGCGGCCAGCGGCGCGGCGGTGAGCACCACCGGGATGCCGAAGCCGGTGGCGATCCGGGCCGCCTCGACCTTGGTGACCATGCCCCCGGTGCCCACCCCGGCCCGGCCCGCGCCGCCGATGTCCACCCCGGCCAGGTCGCCCTCGCCGTGCACCTCGGTGATCCGGGTGCTGCCGGCGCGGGTCGGGTCGCCGGTCCAGAGCGCGTCCACGTCCGACAGCAGCACCAGCAGGTCGGCGTCGACCAGGGCGGCGACCAGGGCGGCGAGCCGGTCGTTGTCGCCGAACCGGATTTCCTCGGTGGCCACCGTGTCGTTCTCGTTGACGATTGGCACGGCCCGCAGGTCGAGCAGCTTGCGCAGGGTCCGGTAGGCGTTGCGGTAGTGCGCCCGCCGGGTCACGTCGTCGACGGTGAGCAGCACCTGCCCGACGGTCAGCCGGTGCCGGGCGAAGGCCGCCGCGTACCGGCCGATCAGCAGGCCCTGACCGACGCTGGCGGCGGCCTGCTGGGTGGCCAGGTCGCGGGGGCGCCGGGGCAGCCCGAGCGGGGCCAGGCCGGCGGCGATCGCACCGGAGGAGACCAGCACCACCTCGCGCCCCGCGGCGGCCAGCGCGCCGAGCGTGTCGACCAGCGCGTCGACCCGGGTGTCGTCCAGGCCGCCCGCCGGGGTGGTCAGCGAGGACGACCCGATCTTGACGACGATCCGGCGGGCCGAGGTGACTGCTTCGCGCACCCGACCATTCTGCGCGCTGCGGTCCGCCGCACCTCGGCGCGTTCCCATATCGTGGCAGCCCGTGACACCTGACGAGTACGTCGAGGCGGTGCTGGACCTGGTCGAGCGGATCCCGCCCGGCCGGGTGATGTCGTACGGGGCGGTGGCCGACGCGCTGGCCGACCGGTCGGGGCGGGCCTCGGCCCGGCTGGTCGGCTCGATCATGGCCCGGCACGGGGGCGGAGTGCCCTGGCACCGGGTGGTGAACTCGGCCGGCCGGCTGCCACCGGGGCACGAGGTGGAGGCGCGGGCCCGGCTGCGCGCCGAGGGCTGCCCGTTGCGCCCCGCCGGGGTGGACATGGCGGCGGCCGCCTGGTCGCCCGACGAGGGGATGTGACCGCCGGCACAACGTGAGTAGCATTCGGCTCCATGACAGCAACGGGCGGGAGCCTGCCCCGCCGGGTGCACGCCGGATACGCGCTCGGCTCGCTGGTCACCGGCGCGTTCGGCACGGTGCCCGGGCTGCTCCTGCTGCCGTACCTCACCGACACGCTGGGCGTCGCCGCCGGGGTGGCCGCCCTCCTGGTGCTCCTGCCGAAGGCGTGGGACGTGCTGGTGAACCCGGTCGCCGGGCGGATCTCCGACCGGACCCGGTCCCGCTGGGGCGCGCGCCGGCCCTACCTGCTCGGCGGCGGGCTCGCGCTGGCCGTGCTCTTCGCCGCCATCTTCGCGGCGCCGTTCGGGACCGGCCCGGCCGCCGGCACGTACGTGGCCCTGGCGTTCCTGGCCACCGCGACCGCGTTCGCCTTCTTCCAGGTGCCCTACGTGGCCATGCCCGCCGAGCTGACCGACGACCCGGCGGAACGTACCCGGCTGATGAGCTGGCGGATCGCGGTGCTGGCGCTGGCCATCCTGGTCGCCGGCGCGGTGGCCCCGGCCGTGGTGACCGCCGGTGGCGACGGCGTGCCCGGGCACCGCTGGATGGGCCTGTTCGTGGCGGTGCTGATCGTGGCCGGCACGGTCGGCGCCTTCCTCGGCACCCGCTCCGCGCCGAGCGGCACGGTGGGGGAGAGCGAGCCCAGCCTGCGCGCCCAGCTCGCGGTCGCCGGCCGCAACCGGCCGTTCCGGGTGCTGCTGGCCTGCTTCGTGATCCAGTCCGCCGGGGTGGCCACCGTGCTGGCCGGGGTGAAGTACTTCGCCGACCAGGTGCTCCGCGCCCCGGACAGCGGGCCGACCCTGCTCTTCGCCTGCTTCGTCGGCCCGGCCCTGCTGGTCATGCCGCTGTGGACCCGGGCCGGCGCCCGGCTGGGCAAGCGCGCCGCCCTGGTCGTCGCGTCGCTGCTCTTCGCGGCCGGCGCGCTGGCCCTGGTCGCCGCCCCGGCGGTCCCGGCCGCCGCGGTGTACGCCGTGGTCGCGCTGATCGGCGTCGGCTACGCCGGCCAACAGGTCTTCGCGCTCGCCATGCTGCCCGACTGCATCGCCTACGACACCGCGCGCACCGGCCGGCGGCAGGCCGGCGTGTTCACCGGGTTGTGGACCGCCGGGGAGACCTTCGGCCTGGCCCTCGGCCCCGGCATCTACGGCCTGGTCCTCCAGCTCTCGGGCTACGTCTCCTCGTCCACCGGGGTCGCCGCCGCCCAGTCGGCGACCGCCCGGCTCGGCGTGCTGCTCGGCTTCACGGTCCTGCCGGCCCTGCTGGTCGCCGCCCCGGTGGTGCTGCTGCGCGGCTACACCCTGACGCCGGCCCAGCTGGCCGCCGTGCCTGCCCCCGGCCCGGCCGCGCCGACGGTGCCGGCGTGAGGCACGCGAATCCGTCCGCCCGGCCGGACCGTCACGAGAGGAACATCCGAGCCCGATGACCGACACGGCAGGGGCGGGCGCGCTGCCCGTCGAGGGGGTCCCCGCGGCGCGGGTGCTCGACGAGATCCGGGCCCTGCGGGCGGCCGACCGGCCGACGCACGGCGGGCGGCTCTTCGCCTACGTCTACGACCCCGGGGTGGCCGGGCTGGACGAGCTGGCGCAGGCCGCCCACGCGGAGAGCGCGCACGTCAACGGCCTCGACCCGACCGCCTTCCCGTCCCTGCTGGCCATGGAGAACGCGCTGGTCGGCGCGGCCGCACGGCTGCTCGGCGGCGGCCCCGGCACGGCCGCGCCGGACGTGGTCGGCAGCGTCACCGGCGGCGGCACCGAGTCGCTGATCCTGGCCGTCAAGGCGGCCCGGGACGCCCGGCCCGACCTGGCCGAGCCGCGGATCGTGGTGCCGGTCAGCGGGCACGCCGCCTTCGCCAAGGCGGCCCACTACCTGCGGGTGGCCCTCGACCCGGTGCCGGTGGACCCGGTGACCCTGCGCCCGGCCGTCGCCGACGTGGCCGCCGCGATCCGGCCGGAGACCGTGCTGGTCGTGGCCTCCGCCCCGTCGTACGCGCACGGCGTCGTCGACCCGGTGGCGGAGATCGCGGCCGTGGCGGCCGAGGCGGGCGTGCGCTGCCACGTGGACGCGTGCTTCGGCGGCTGGACGCTGCCCTGGCTGCGCCGGCTCGGCGCGCCGGTGCCCCCGTTCGACTTCGCCGTGCCCGGGGTCACCTCGATCTCGGTCGACCTGCACAAGTACGCGTACGCCCTGAAGGGGGTGTCGGTGCTGCTGCACCGCGACCCGGGGCTGCGCGCGCCGCAGTTCTTCGCGTACGCCGACTGGCCCGGCTACACGATGGTCAACCCGGTGATCGCCTCGACCCGCTCGGGCGGGCCGATCGCCGCCGCGTACGCCACCCTGCGGCACCTCGGCGAGGACGGCTACCTGCGGCTGGCCGCGCGGACCCGGGACGCAGTAGCCGGGCTGGCCGACGCGGTCCGCGCCGTCGACGGGCTGCGGCTGATGGCCGAGCCGGAGTCGACAGTGGTCTGCTTCACCGCCGACGACCCGGGCCTTGACCTGTTCCTGCTGGTGGACGAGCTGACCGCCCGGGGCTGGCACACCCAGCCGCAGCTCGCGTACGCCGGCCTGCCGGCCAGCGTGCACCTCACGGTGACCGCGGCGGTGGCCCCGCGGGTGGCCGAGTTCGGCCCGGCGCTGGCCGACGCGGCGGCCGCCGCCCGGTCGGCCGGACCGGTCGTGCTGCCGCCGGAGCTCCTGGCGCTCGCCGGCAGCCTCACCCCGGAGGCGCTCACCCCCGACCTGATCGCCGGGCTCGCCGCCGGCCTGAGGCTCGGCACCGGTCCGGCGCCGGACCGGATGGCCGCGGTGAACACCCTGCTCCAGGCCGCCCCGGTCCGGCTGCGGGAGCGGCTGCTGGTGGAGTTCGTCGGGCTGCTGCAACGGCCGGCCTGGTAACGCGGGGCGGCCCGTTCGGTCGATGTCGCCGCAACACAAGGCCCGCCAGGTCGACCGATCCGGTGGTGCTTGATCAGCCGAGGGTCCGCTAGCGTCCCAACGTTGAAGATACGCGGGGGATTTCGATGATTAAGCTACGTTGGTCGCGCCCTGCCCGTTGGACGGCCGCCGTCCTTTTTGTGGGCCTGCTCGCCGGGGTGGCGCCGATGCTCGCCGCCTGCAACCGGTCGGACGGCGACCTGGAGTTCAAGCGGGACGGCTACCAGCTGCACGGCGTGTCCGCCGAGGCCCTGCCGTCCAAGGAAGAGGAACCGGCGCCGCTGGTCGACGCGGGGCAGCACGACGACCAGGGCGTGCGGATGTTCAAGAAGGACGACAAGCTCTGGGACCACCCGGTCGCGCAGGCGCAGTGGGCGCTGCGCAACCTCACCAGCTGGGAGGCCACCAACGACCGCCGGTACCTGGACCGGGCCATCGCGAACGCCCAGCGGAACCTGGACCGGCGCGTGGAGTCGCGCGGCGCCTGGTGGTACCCCTATGAATTCGATCTCACTCGATGCAAGGGGCGCCCGGTCATCAAGGCCACCTGGTACAGCGGCATGTCGCAGGGGCAGCTGCTCAGTGTCTTCGTGCGGCTGTTCGAGGAGACCGGCGACGCCAAGTGGAAGGAAGCGGCGGACAAGACCTTCCTCAGTCTGACCCTGCCCCCGGACGAGAAGGCCCCCTGGGCCGTCTGGACCGACCCCGACGGTTACCTCTGGCTCGAGGAATACCCGGAGAGCGATGCCCTGCGCGGCGAGCGGGTGATGAACGGCCACATCTTCTCCATGTTCGGCGTCTACGACTACTGGCGGATCACCAAGGACAGCCGCGCGGTCACGATCTTCGACGGGGCGGCCAGCACCGTCCGCCGTTACCTGCCGTCGAAGATCCGGGTGGAGGACTGGGCGAGCCGGTACTCGATCAAGTGCACCCACAACCACGTGAAGTACCACCAGGTGCACACCCGGCAGACCCTCAGCCTCTACGGGGTGACCCACGCGCCGGCCTTCGCCGAGTTGGCGTACAACCTCCGCTCCGACTACCCGGTGCCGGACCTCAAGGGCACCGTGCAGTTCGAGGCCGGTACCCACAAGGGCTACACCTTCGACGTCAAGGGCGCCGTCACCGGGGAGAAGTCGGCGTCCTTCAGCAAGCCGACCCGGGCCGCAGTGGACCAGCGGATCCGGGTCCGCAACCGCGGCATCTACTACCGGGTCACCGGAGGGGCGCTCGCCGGGTACCTGGTGCCGGAGGAGTACGGCCAGCGCGTCCTCCTCGGCAAGGCGGTGGAACACCGGTACGTGCCGGCCCGGGAGATCAAGGTCGCACCGGGCAGCTACACCGCATACGCCTACGACGACACCGGCAAGGTCGTCGGCTCCAAGGAGGTCAAGGTCGACGCGGCGTCCACCTTCTCGGTGCAGGCCAGCGCCTGGGTGAACGGCCGGCTCAGCTACGAGGTCACCTCGGGCGACCTCACGGGCCACTGGCTGCCGCACGACACAGGGATCACCTTCTCCTGAGGTGAGGCACCGAAGCGGAACGAGGCCCGTCCGGGATCCCGGACGGGCCTCGTCGTCGCCGGTCAGCTCGCGTCGACCGCGGTCGCGAACGCGACGCGGCGCGTCTAGCCGGCCGTGTGCAGGTCGACGTGGTTGTCCTTCCGGCTCAGGTCGTTCCAGTACCGCTCCTGCGAGTCGTAGTGGATGACCCTGAGGGCTGGTTGGATGTCAGCCTCCAGCGGTTCGTAGCGGAAGGTGAAGGTGTAGGTCTTCCGCTTCCCGGCCGGCAGGCCGTCCAGCACGCAGGCTTCCGGCCCGTCCGACCGCACCATCCGGCACCGGCTCAGGTCCCCGCCCGCCGGCTCGCCGATGGTGTAGAAATCGGAGAAGCCGAGCTGCGGCACGTCCACCGGTCCGTTGTTCACCACCGTGACGGTCACCGTGGCGGTGCGGTTGCCCTTCGTGTCGGCCGGCCCGACGACGAGGTCGCCGGCCGTCAGGGTGAGGTTGGTCAGCCGGGGGTCGACGCCGAACTTCGTCGGCCCCGCGGTCTGGGTGAACCGCTCGCCGGTCCACGCGTAGGTCCGCCACTGCCGCTGCGGCGACCACTCCGGAGTGCTGCAACACGGCTGGATGTCGGCCACGTACGCGCGGATCTTCCCGTCGTCCCGCACCGAGAAGTCGGTGATGTCGTCCATCCCGTCGTGGGTGCCGACCACCCGGCCCATGGTGACGATCCGGCCGGTGTCGTCCCGGTCGAAGGCCAGCACCTGCTTCGCCGAGGCCTCGCCGTAGCGGCAGGCCACCAGGGCCACCGTCTCGGTCGCGCCGTCGCCGTCGAGGTCGCCGTAGCGGGGATCGGTCAGCAGCGTCGGCACGGAATCCGACTGCGGCCCGGACCGGAGCCGGACGTCGTCGCTGACGCAGGTCTTCGGGGCGTACCCCGGCCAGGCCGCCAGGTCCAGCCGGGCGGCGAGCAGTTGGGACCGGGTGATCCGCCCGTCCGGGGCGGCCGGGGTGGGGCTGGCCGTGCTCGGCGTCGGCGTCGGCGGGGTGGGTGAGGCGGTCGACTCCGACGGGCTCGGGGTGGCGGTCTGGGCCGGCCCCGGTGGCGGACCGGGGCGCCGGTTCAGGGCGGCGTTCGCGCCCACCGGGATGGCCACGGCGAGCACCACGGCCGCCGCGGTGACCACCGCGGTACGCCGGCGCCGGCGGCGGACGGTCTCCCGCACCGCCGTCGTCCCGGCCGGTTGCACCGCCGGGGCGTACGCCTCCCGGAACGCGGCGAACTCGCCGCTGACCAGGATGTCCTCGAATTCAGTCATGGTGGTTCACCTCGTTCGTGGTGGCCAGCCGGGCCGCCAGCGCGGCCCGGCCCCGGTGCAGCCAGGACTTGACGGTGCCCTCCGGCACCCCCTCCTGCTCCGCGATCTGCACGACCGTGAGATCGGCCAGGTAGTGCAGCACCACGGCGCGGCGCTGGACGGCCGGCAACTGGGCCAGCGCGGCGGTCAGCGCCACCCGGTCCGGGCCCGGGCCCGGCACGTGCTCCTCGCGCTGCCGGTGCAGCCAGGACTGGGCCGTGCGCAGCCGCCGCCACCGGCTCGTGGCCAGGTTCCAGGCGACCCGGCGTACCCAGGCCACCGGGTCGTCGTAGCGGGACACCCGGGACCAGCGGGCGAACGCCCGGCAGAACGCCTCCTGCACCACGTCCTGCGCCTGCGACAGGTCGTCGCAGTAGGCGGCGAGCTGGAGCGTCAGGGACCGGAAGTGCGCATGGTAGAGCCCGTCGAAGTCGATCGCCTCGCGCCCGTCCGGGCGTTCCGGCCGGTCCGCTGTCCCCCCGGGTGGCGGCTCGCCGAGCCGTGGCTCCCTCGTCACCGTCATCTGATCCTCCCCGTGCACGTGCCGCCGGCGCGGTCACCCTCGTCACACGCCCTGACGCCGGCGCCGGTTGCGCGGGTTGCCCACGCCGGCCCTGTGGTTGACTGTCTGTTCCAAGACAGCTGAGGGAGGCGCGAGGTGCAGTTGCCGGCCGTGCTCGGCGAGCCGATCCGGTTCGTGCTGAACTGGGGCCGCCGCTACTCGCTCTGGGTGTTCAACTTCGGGCTTGCCTGCTGCGCCATCGAGTTCATCGCCACCAGCATGGGCCGGCACGACTTCATGCGGCTCGGCGTGATCCCGTTCGCCCACGGCCCCCGCCAGGCCGACCTCATGGTGGTCTCCGGCACGGTCACCGACAAGATGGCCCCGGCGGTCAAGCGGCTCTACGACCAGATGCCCGAGCCGAAGTACGTCATCTCGTTCGGCGCCTGCTCCAACTGCGGCGGGCCCTACTGGGACTCCTACTCGGTGACCAAGGGGGTCGACCAGCTCATCCCGGTCGACGTCTACGTGCCCGGCTGCCCGCCCCGCCCGGAGGCGCTGCTGCACGGCATCCTCCGCCTCCAGGAGAAGATCGCTGCCGAGGAGTCCGGCGTCGGCGGCGTGCCCCGCCCCGACCGGCTCGCCCCGCCGGTCGACCCGCGGCCCGCGGAGAGCACTCCCCGGCCGGTGGAATCCCTCACCGCGCCACCGGTACGT
The DNA here is from genome assembly GCF_040639095.1 of Micromonospora sp. NPDC023966. Classification (NCBI taxonomy): domain Bacteria; kingdom Bacillati; phylum Actinomycetota; class Actinomycetes; order Micromonosporales; family Micromonosporaceae; genus Micromonospora; species Micromonospora sp. NPDC023966. The sequence goes on from NZ_JBEZZJ010000011.1 coordinate 59,977, forward strand.
CCTCCGGCCGGCTGATCCCGAGGTGGCGGCCGAGGTCTAGCCTGCGGACCATGACCCAGTCCGCGGACAAGCGCTCCGCCTTCATCGTCGACGTGCTGACCGAGGAGTTCGGCGCGTCGATGGCGATCGACCCGGCGGCGTTCCGCCGCAAGTTCCGCAAGATGGCCGCCTCACCGTTCGCCTTCTATCGGGGCAGCGCCTCGCTCTTCTACGCCGACCAGCGCGGCGACTTCGCCAGCGACCGGTTCCTCGACGAGCGGACCAGCCGGGTGTGGATCCACGGCGACCTGCACGCCGAGAACTTCGGCACCTACATGAACGGCTCCGGGCAGCTCGTGTTCAACGTCAACGACTTCGACGAGGCGTACGTCGGGCCATTCTCCTGGGACCTGAAGCGCTTCGCCGCCAGCGTGGCCCTGCTCGGCTACGCCAAGGCGCTCTCCGACCGGGTGATCGGCGAGCTGGTGGCCGGCTTCGCCCGGTCGTACCTGGGCGAGCTGCGGGCCATCGCGGCCGGCGGGGACGACGCGATCGGCTCGATCACCCTGGACAACGCCGACGGCGTGCTGCGCCGGGTGCTCCAGCAGGCCCGGCTGAACACCCGGGTCGACCTGCTCGCCACCCAGACCACGATCGACAACTACGAGCGCCGGTTCTCCCTCGGCGACGGGATCTACGAGATCGACGCGGCGACCCGCGAGCAGGTCAGCGCCGCGTTCCAGGACTACCTGGACACGCTGCCGGCGGCGACCGCCCGGCTCCGCCCGGTCGCCGCGAACATCAAGGACGTGGTGCTGCGCAAGGGCGTGGGCATCGGCTCCGCCGGACTGCCCTCCTACAACCTGCTGCTGGAGGGGCACACCCAGGCGCTGGAGAACGACGTCGTCATCTACATGAAGCAGGCCCAGGTGCCGGCGGTGGCGCGGCACATCGACGACGAGCGGGTCCGCTCGTACTTCCGGCACCAGGGGCACCGGACCGCCGAGTCGCAGCGGGCGTTGCAGGCGCACGCCGACCCGTGGCTGGGCTTCACCGAGCTGGACGGCGCCGGTCAGCTCGTCGCGGAGGTCTCCCCGTACGCGGCGGACCTCGACTGGGCCGACGTGAACGAGCCGGAGGAGCTGGCCGGGGTCCTCGCCGACCTGGGCCGGGCGGTGGCCCGGATGCACTCGGTGGCCGACGACGAGTCCAGCCACGACCTGGTGGACTACTCCACCGAGGAGGCGATCGTCGCGGTCGTGGACGCCGACCCGGAGAGCTTCGTCGCCTACCTGATCGAGTTCGCGCACACCTACGGCATCCGGACCCGCGAGGACCACCAGCTCTTCGTGGACCTGTTCCGCAACGGCCGGCTCCCCGGCATCTGAGGTTCCGGGGCGCCGGAGCCCGCGCTCCGCCGCCCCGCCTCACTGCTCGAAGTCGAGCACCACCTTGATGTCCGCGCCGGTGGAGGCGTAGGCGTCGGCGTACGAGGAGACCGGCACCCGGCGGGTGACCAGCGAGCTGAGCCAGGCCTGGTCGGCGCGGGCGAGCGCCTCCGCCGCCAGCTCCCAGTGCCGCCGGTTGGCGTTCACCGAGCCGAAGACCACGTTGTTCTCCAGCACCAGCTCCCGGTTCAGCGCCCCCGCGTCGAGGTCGAGGGTCCGGCCGCCGCTGGACACCCCGGTCAGGCAGACGATGCCGTTCGTCCCCGCCTTGCGCATCGTGTCCAACACCACCACCGGGGCGCCGGTGCACTCCACCACCACGTCCGGCTGGAAGTCGAGCTCCGCCACCGTCGAGGTGTGGTACGTCGCGCCGAGCGAGCGGACCAGCTCCGGCTTCGGGCCGGTCTTGTTGCGGTCCAGTACGTGCACCGACAGCCCGCGCTGCACGCCCAGCAGGGCGGCCAGCAGCCCGATCGGCCCGGCCCCGGTGACCAGCACGCTCTGCGGCTGCCACACGGCCCGGCTGCCGATCCGCTCGATGTGGTCCCACGCCTTCGCCACCACACTGGTCGGCTCCAGCAGCATCCCGACCGGGGCGAGCGCCGGGTCCAGGCGGACGGCGAACCTCGGCTGTACCCGCCAGCGGTCCCGGGCGAAGCCGGACAGCCCCTTGATCCCGTGCTCGGTGTACCGGCCGTTGCGGCACATGTCCCACTCGCCGACGGCGCAGTTCGGGCAGGGCACCGGGTCCGGGTGCCGGACGATCCCGGCCACCAGGTCGCCGGGCTGGAGGGTTCCCGTCGGGTCCTCCAGCACCCGGCCCAGCGACTCGTGCCCGAGCACCAGCCGTTCCTGGCCGGGCGGAGCCTGGCCGTACTCGCCCGCGATGATCTCCTGGTCGGTCCCGCAGACGCCGACGGCCAGGGCCTGGACGAGGATCGCGCCCTCCTCCGGGGCCGGCTCGGGCCAGTCGTCGTCGAGGCGGAGCGAATTGGGGACGCCGGGAGTCACAGTGACAGCGCGCACGCTGTCCATCCTTCCCCGCCGGGGGCCCGCGTGCCCGGCAAAGGGCCGGATCCCGCCCGGGCGGGCGTGGACGCCCGACACGGCTCCGGGGCGCCGGCCATAGGATCAGCGGCATGACTCCGGAAGAGGTCGGCCGGCGGGTGGTCGCGCTGCTCGCGCCCGTCGAGGCCGTCGCATCGGTCTCCGGCGGTCAGGGGTACGCCCGCGCCACCGTCGACGTACCCCCGGCGAGCTGGGGCGACGCGGTGCGCGCGGCGCGCGGCGACGCCGAGCTGGGCTGCGACTACTTCGACTGGCTGTCGGCGGTCGACGAGCTGGCCGAGGGCTTCGACGTCGTGGCCCACCTCTGGTCGACCCGGCACCGGCACGGGCTGCTGCTGCGCACCCGGGTGCCCCGGGAGACGCCGGTGGTGCCGTCCGTGGTCGACGTCTTCCCCGGCGCGGCCTGGCACGAGCGGGAGACCCACGAGATGTTCGGCATCGGCTTCGACGGGCACGGCGAGCTGCGGCCGCTGCTGCTGCCGCCGGAGTTCGAGGGCCATCCGCTGCGCAAGGAGTTCGTGCTCGCCTCCCGGGTCGCCAAGCCGTGGCCGGGCGCGAAGGAACCCGGTGAGTCGGAGGCCGGCGGCGGCCGCCGGCCGATCCGGCCGCCGGGCGTGCCGGCGCCGGGGGAGTGGGGGACGACGCGCACGCCGGCCGGCGCGGCCGGCGCGGGCGAGGGTCCTCGCGGGGGTACGCCGGCCCGCCCGGCCCGGGAACGCCCGGCGCGCTCCGCCCCGGGCGAACGTCCGGCCCGCCGGGAACCGCCACCCGCGCCCGCGGAGCCCGGCCCGATCGGGCGCCCGGTGCCCGGCGAGCGGCCGACCGGCCCCGCGCGGCCGGAGCCGGCGGCCGGCGCCGAGGAGGGGGAGGGCTGATGCCGACCTGGTTGGAGCTGGTCCTCCGGGTGGCGGGCGTACTGGTCGCGTTCCTCACCCTGCCGCTGATCGTGGGCCAGGCCGAGCACAAGGTGATGGCCCACATGCAGGGCCGGCTCGGCCCGATGTACGCGGGCGGCTTCCACGGCTGGGCACAGCTCGTCGCCGACGGCATCAAGTTCGTGCAGAAGGAGGACGTCACCCCGCGCGACGCGGACCGGCCGGTGTTCCGGCTGGCCCCGGCGGTGGCCCTGGTGCCCTACCTGCTCGCCCTGCTGGTCATCCCGCTCGGTCCGGGCGATCTGGTCGGGCAGCCGCTCGACATCGGCCTGTTCTTCGTGCTGGCCGTGGTCGGCATCGGGGTGCTGGCGGTGCTGATGTCGGCCTGGGCCTCGGCCAACAAGTACAGCCTGCTCGGCGGGCTGCGCGGGGCGGCCCAGCTGCTCGGCTACGAGCTGCCGCTGGTGCTGGCCGCCGCCTCGGTGGCGATGGCGGCCGGGACGCTCAGCCTGCCCGGCATCGTGGAGGCGTGGCACCCCTGGTGGCTGCTCTGGCAGGCGCCGGCCATGGTGATCTTCTTCGTCGCCGGGCTGGCCGAGATCCGCCGGCCACCGTTCGACATGCCGGTGGCCGACTCCGAGCTGGTCTTCGGCTACATGACCGAGTACACCGGCCTGCGCTTCGCCTTCTTCCTGCTCGCCGAGTACGTCGGCATCGTGGTGATCGCCGCGCTGACCACGGTGCTCTTCCTCGGCGGCTGGCAGGGCCCGTTCGCCGACGCGCAGCTCGGCTGGCTGTGGACCCTGCTCAAGGTGTTCGCCGTCGCGTTCGTGATCATCTGGCTCCGGGTGAGCTATCCGCGGCTGCGCGAGGACCAGCTCCAGCGCCTCTGCTGGCTGGTGCTGGTCCCGCTGGCCCTGGCCCAGCTGGTGCTGACCGCCGCCGTCCGCCTGGCGATGTGAGGACAGGCCCTCCGCGCGGGGTCAGCCGATGTCGCGCAGCGGGGTGTGGGCCGGGTCGACGCGTTCCTCGGGCGGCGCCGGCAGCGGCGGGGTGCCGTCGCCGAACGGGCGGCCGCCGAGCTGCTCGCGGCCGTGCGGGGTGAGCCAGTTCGCCAGGTCCGGGCCGAGCGGCACCACCCCGGTCGGGTTGATGTCCCGGTGCACCTCGTAGTAGTGCCGCTTGATGTGGTCGAAGTCGATGGTGTCGCCGAAGCCCGGGGTCTGGAACAGGTCCCGGGCGTACGCCCAGAGCACCGGCATCTCGGTCAGCTTCTGCCGGTTGCACTTGAAGTGGCCGTGGTAGACCGGGTCGAAGCGGACCAGCGTGGTGAACAGCCGGACGTCCGCCTCGGTGATCGTGTCGCCGACGAGGTAGCGCTGCCCGGTCAGCCGCTCGGTCAACCAGTCCAGCCGGTCGAAGAGCCGGTGGTACGCCCGCTCGTACGCCTCCTGGCTGCCGGCGAAGCCGCACCGGTAGACGCCGTTGTTCACGTCCGCGAAGACCACCGCGTTGACCTCGTCGATCTCGGCCCGCAGCCGCTCCGGGTAGAGCTCCGGCGCGCCCGGCCGGTGGTAGGCGGTCCACTCCGTCGACAGGTCCAGGCTCATCCGGGCGTAGTCGTTGGTGACGACCTGCCCGGTCGGCACGTCCACCATCGCCGGCACGGTGATGCCCCGCTCGTAGCCGGGGAAGCGCTTGAAGTAGGCCTCGGCCAGCCGCTCGATGCCGAGCACCGGGTCCCGGCCGCCGGGGTCGAGGTCGAAGGTCCAGCTCCGCTTGTCGTGGGTGGGGCCGGCCACCGCCATCGAGATGGCGTCCTCCAGCCCGAGCAGCCGCCGGACGATGATCAGCCGGTTCGCCCACGGGCAGGCCCGGCTGACCGCCAGCCGGTACCGGCCCGGCTCCACCGGCCATTCGCTCGTCCCGTCGGCGGTGATCCGGGTGGCGATGTAGCGCTGGTCCCGGGTGAACTCGCCACCCGGCTCGACGTACTTGCCGCCGGTCTGGTCGAGGATCTCGTCGCCCTTGTCGCCCACGCCGCCTCCCGAGGATGTCTCGTTCCGGTCCCATCATGGTCGCTCCGGCGGTCTCCGGCAGGCCGACTGTCCAGGACCGGGGCTAGGCTGCCGCGGTGACCGATGTGGAGGCGGCGGCCCGGCGCTTCATCGCGGACGTGTGGAACGCGGGCCGCGAGGAGAGCGCGTACGACCTGATCGCCGAGGACTGCCCTGGGCTGGGCGGGACCGGCCCGGAGGCCACCCTGGCCTGGCACCGCGACCGGCGGGCGTCCTTCCCCGACCTGCGTTACAAGATCGTCGAGGTGGTGGCGACCGACGCCCGCGTGGCCGTGCACTGGCGGGCCGCCGGCACCCAGGCCGGGCAGTTCGGCCCGGTGCCGCCGACCGGCCGGGTGGTCAGCTACTCGGGGGCGAGCTTCCTCCGCTTCGACGAGACCGGCCGGATCGTCGACGTGTGGAGCGTCAACGAGCTGTTCCAGGTCCTCCAGCAACTCGGCGTCGAGATGCTCCCGCCGCTGCCGGCCGGCGACGCCTGACCGCCCGGCGGTCCGCCGGCGGGGAGATCCGCCGGGTGGTGGTCGCGCGCATCGGGGGCACAGGGCAGGATGGGCGACATGAGCGAGCGCAGCGGCGTGCCCGGCGAGGGGTTGGTGAAGGGCCTGGCGGTCACGCTGAAGACGATGACCCGCCGCTCGACCACGCAGCAGTACCCGGACGTGGTCCCCGAGCTGCCGCCCCGTTCCCGCGGCGTGATCGCGCTGCTCGAGGAGAACTGCACGGTCTGCATGCTCTGCGCCCGCGAGTGCCCGGACTGGTGCATCTACATCGACTCCCACAAGGAGGAGGTGGCGGTCCCCGGCGCCGCCCGCCCCCGCCAGCGCAACGTGCTCGACAAGTTCGACATCGACTTCTCGCTCTGCATGTACTGCGGCATCTGCATCGAGGTCTGCCCGTTCGACGCGCTCTACTGGTCCCCCGAGTTCGAGTACGCCGAGTACGACATCAAGGACCTGCTGCACGACAAGGACCACCTCGGCGAGTGGATGGTCACCGTTCCGCCGCCGCCGGCCCACGACCCGCAGGGCGACCCCTCGAAGGAGGAGACCACCGCCGCCCGCAAGGCCGCCGCCCCCGCCGCGCGCCCGGCCCCGGCACGCCCCGCACCCGGCGCCGAGCAGGGCGGAGGCGCGCCGTCATGACGGGTGCCGACGTGCTGCTGCTCGCGCTCGGCGCGGTGGCGGTGGGCGCGGGAGCGCTGGTGGTGGGCACCCGGCACCTGGTCCGGGCCGGGCTCTGGCTGGTGGTCTGCCTGGGCGCGCTGGCCGGTGACTACCTGGTGCTCAGCGCCGAGCTGGTGGCCTGGGTGCAGGTGCTCATCTACGTCGGCGCGGTGGTGGTGCTGCTGCTCTTCGCGGTGATGCTGACCCGGGCCCCGATCGGTCCCTCCGACGACCTCGACCGGCCCGGCTGGCCGGCCGCGCTGATCGGCGCCGGCAGCGGGCTGGGCCTGGCCGTGCTGCTGGTCGACGCGTTCCGGTGGTCCCGGGTCGGGCTGCCCGCCGCGGGCACCGCCGAGCGCCTCGGCGAGCAGGTGTTCCGCTCCTGGGTGCTGCCCTTCGAGGTGCTGTCGGTGCTGCTGCTCGCCGCCCTGGTCGGCGCGATCGTGCTCTCCCGGCCCGACATCGGCCGGCCGGGCGCGGCCCTGGGCGGCACGCCGGCCCGCCCCGGCCGCCCGGCCGGCCCGGTCGAGCCGGCCCGCCCGGTCGTCGCGGCCGCCGACGAGGGCGGGCGCGCGTGAGACCGGTCATCCCGTACGTCACCGCCGCGCTGCTGTTCGGCCTGGGCGTCTACGGCGTGCTGCGCCGCCGCAACGCCGTCCTCGTGCTGATGGCCGTCGAGCTGATGCTCAACGCGGTCAACCTGATCCTGGTCACCGCCGACACCACGGTCCGGGCCGCGCTGCCGCACTCCGGCCAGGTCTTCGCGCTCTTCGTGATCGTGCTCGCCGCCGCCGAGATCGGCGTCGGGCTGGCCATCGTGCTCCAGCTCTACCGGCTGCGGGCCGGCATATCGGTGGACGACGTGCCGCTCGCCGAGGCGCCCGCCCCGGCCGCCAGGGTCGCCGCCGACCGGGGCGAGGGGGAGAAGTGACCGGACTGCTCGCGGTGGCGCTGCCCGGCGTACCCCTGCTCGCCGGCCTGCTCGGGCTGCTGCTGCCGCCGTCGCCGCGCGGGGCGGCCAGCGGCGAGGACCCGGCCCGGCGGGCGGCGATCGTGCTCGGCGTGGCCGGCGCGGCGGTCGCGCTGCTGGCGGCCGTGGCGCTGCTGGTCCGGGTGGACGGGCCGGTCGAGGCGGGCACCGACTGGGTCGACCTGGGCGGGTTGCGGGTCACCCTCGGCTACCGGCTGGACGGGGTGGCCGTGCTGGTCGCCGTGGCGGTGGCCGCGGTGGCCCTGGCCGTGCAGGTCTACTCGATCGGCTACCTGCGGCGCGGCCCGCACGACGACGTCGAGGTGGACCACCGCTACCCGCCCTACGCCGCCCAGATCAGCGTCTTCACCGCCGCGATGCTGACCGTGGTGGTCTCCGGCGACCTGATCCTGCTGCTGGTCGGCTGGGAGGTGATGGGCATCTGCTCCTACCTGCTCATCGCCCACGACCGGCGGCTGCCCGAGGCGCCGGCCGCCGCCATGAAGGCGTTCCTGGTCACCCGGGTGGGTGACGTCGGCTTCCTGCTCGGCATCGCGCTACTCGGCGTCGGCGCGGGCAGCTTCCGGATCGCCGACGTGCTGGCCCACAACTATTCGACCGGCACGCTCACCGCGGCCTGCCTGCTGCTGCTCGCCGGGGTGGCCGGCAAGAGCGCCCAGTTCCCGCTGCACACCTGGCTGCCGGACGCGATGGCCGGTCCCACCCCGATCTCCGCCCTGATCCACGCGGCCACCATGGTCGCCGCCGGGGTCTACGCGGTGGCCCGGCTCTTCCCGCTCTTCGCGCAGGCCCCGGCCGCCCTCGCCGTGCTGGGGGTGATGGCGGCGGTGACCCTGCTGCTCGGCGCGTTCGCGGCCACCGCCCAGGACGACATCAAGCGGGTGCTCGCCTGGTCGACGGTCTCCCAGATCGGCTACATGACCGGCGCGCTCGCCGTCGGCGCCCCCGCGGTGGCCCTGTTCCACCTGCTCACCCACGCTGCGTTCAAGGCGCTGCTGTTCCTCGCGGCCGGCGCGGTGATCCACGCGGTCGGCACCACCCTGATGTCCCGGATGGGCGGCCTGCGGACCGCCATGCCGGTGACGTTCTGGTGCATGCTGATCGGCCTCGGCGCGCTGGCCGGGGTGCCGCCGCTGTCCGGGTTCTGGAGCAAGGACGGCGTGCTCGCCGCCGCGCAGGCCGCCGCTCTGGACGGCGTCGGCCCGGCCCCGGCCTGGGTGGGCTGGCTGGTCTGGCTGGCCGGGCTGCTCGGCGTCGCGGTCACCGCCTGGTACGCGACCCGCCTGCTGCTGCGGACCTTCCTCGGCGCGACCCGGATTCCCCTGGCGCATCCGCACGACCCGCCGGCGGTGCTGCGCTGGCCGGTGCTGCTGCTCGCGGTGCCCGCCGCGCTGCTCGGTCTGGCCGCCTTCGCGCCCTGGTTCGCCGACCGGCTGCGGGTGCCGGCGGACGCCTCCGGGGCGGCCGTCGAACTGGTCCACCTCGCACCGAACCTGGTCCTGCCGTTCCTGCTGCTGCTGGTCGGCGCGGGCGTCGCCTGGGCCGGCTGGCGCCGCGACCCGGCCGGCGACCCGGCGCGCTTCCTGGGTCCGCTGCGGCCGGTCTTCGCCCGGGCGTTCCGGCTCGACGACGTCCAGCGGGCCCTCGTGGTATGCCCGACGACGGCCCTGGCCCGGGTCGTGCGGACCGGGGACGAGCTGGGGGTGGACGGCCTCGTGGAGGGCAGCGGCCGGGCCGCGGTCGGGCTCGGCGGCGGGCTGGCCGCGCTGCACCGGGCGGCGCTGCCCCGCGCGGCGGCCGGGGTGCTGGCCGGCGCGCTGCTGATCGGCCTCGCGGTCGCCCTGATCGGAGTGACCTCATGACGTTCGGGCAGTTTCTGCTGGTCGCGGTCCTCGCGGTGCCCGCGTTGGGCGCTCTCGCGGCCGCCGCCGTCCCCGGTGACCGGGCCGGCCGGCTCGTCGGCACGGCCGCCGCCGCCCTGACCCTGCTCGCCACTCTGCCACTGGTCGGCGGCGACCACGGCTGGTTCGCTTACGGCCCCCGGCCGGCCGTGCAGCCCTGGCACCAGCTCGACGTGTCCTGGGTGCCCGGCCTCAACCTCAGCTTCCACCTCGGGGTGGACGGCATCTCCTGGCCGCTGGTGGTGCTCACCGCGCTGCTCACCCTGCTCTGCTGCGGCTACACGCTCTGGCGGGTGCCCGCCGGAGGCGGCAGCGGGCGGGCCCTGGTGGCGCTGCTGCTGGTGGTCGAGGTGGGCATCCTGGGCACCTTCCTCGCCCTCGACCTCGTGCTGTTCTTCCTCTTCTTCGAGGTCGTCCTGCTGCCCATGTACGCGATCATCGCCGGCTGGGGCGGCGACGACCGACGCCGGGCGGCCCGCAAGTTCGTCCTCTACACGCTCTTCGGCTCGGTGCTGCTGCTGGTCGGCGTCTACGTGGTGGTCGCCGCCGCGGGCACCGCCGACCTGGTGACGCTGACCGGCGGCACCGGGCTGTCCCGGGGCACCCAGTTGGCCGCGTTCACGCTGCTGGCGCTGGCCTTCGCGGTGAAGAGCCCGCTCTGGCCGCTGCACTCCTGGCTGCCCGACGCGCACACCCAGGCCCCCACCGTGGGCAGCGTGATCCTGGCCGGGGTGCTGCTCAAGATGGGCACGTACGGGCTGATCCGGGTGGCGGTCGGGGTGGCCCCGGAGGGCGCCCGCTGGGCAGCCCCGGTGCTCGGCGTGCTCGCCGTCGCGGCGATCCTGGTCGGCGGGCTGGTCTGCCTGGCGCAGGACGAGCTGAAGCGGCTGATCGCGTACTCCAGCGTGGGGCACATGGGCTTCGTGCTGCTCGGGGTCGCCACGCTCACCGCCACCGGCCTGCAGGCCGCGCTGATCGGCAACATCGCGCACGGCGTGATCACCGGGCTGCTGTTCTTCCTGGCCGGGGCGGTCAAGGACCGCACCGGCACCGGCTCGCTCGGCGAGCTGTCCGGGCTGCGGGAGACCGCGCCCCGGCTGGCCGGGCTGCTCGGCTTCGCGGCGGTCGCCTCGCTGGGGCTCCCCGGGCTGGCCGGCTTCTGGGGCGAGGCGTTCGCCGTGGTGGCCGCGCTCCGGCGCGGCGGCGGGCTGTGGACCACCCTCGCGGTGCTGGCCGCGCTGGGCGGGGCGCTGACCGCCGCGTACTTCCTGCGGTTGCTGCGCCGGGTCACCCACGGGCGGCCCAGCCCGGCGGTGGCCCCGGTCGCGCCCGGCCTGGCCGGGGCGGAGCTGACCGCCTGGGCGCCGCTGGTGCTGCTCGCCCTCGCCGTCGGCCTGGCCCCGGCCCTGGTCCTGTCCTACGCCTCCGGCCCGGTCGGCGCCCTGGTGGGAGTCCTCAAATGAGTGTCGTGCAGAGCGTGGACAACGTGGCGCTGCTGCCGGCCTACCTCGCCGCCGGCACGGCCGTGCTGGTGCTTCTGGTCGACCTGCTGGTGGCCCGGGCCGCCGCGACGGTGGCCGTGGCCGCCCTCGGCGCGGCGGGCACCGCGCTCGGCGCGGCGCTGGTCGGCGCGGCCGGCGAACGCCGCACCTTCTGCGTCGGCGCGGACTGCTCCTGGCTGTGGACCGGGCGGGCCGCGCTGGTCGCGGTGGTCATCGCGCTGCTCACCCTCGGCGTGCTGGTGCTCTCCGGCCCGCTGCTGCGCGCCGGCCGGATCCCCGTCGGCGAATACTGCTTCCTGCTCGCCTGCGCGATGACCGGCGGCGTGGTGCTCGGCGCGGCCGGCGACCTGATCACCCTGGTCGTGGCGCTGGAGACGCTCACCCTGCCGCTCTACGTGCTGGTCGGGCTGCGCCGGGGCAGCCGGGCCGGGGCCGAGGCGGCGGTGACCTTCTTCGTGGTCAGCGTGGTGGCCACCACGGTGACCCTGCTCGGCGCGGCGCTGCTCTACGCGGTGACCGGCAGCCTGCACCTCGACCGGCTCGGCGCGGCCTTCGGCGCCGACCGACAGGGCCTGCTCGACCTGCCGCTCACCACGGTCGCCGTGGCGCTGGTGGTGGCCGGGCTGGCCTTCAAGGTCGCCGCGGTGCCGTTCCACGCCTGGGCGCCGGCCACCTACGACGGCGCGCCGCTGCCGGTGGCCGCGTACCTGTCGACCGCCTCGAAGCTGGGTGGCGTGGTGGCCCTGCTCGCCGTGGTGCAGCGGGCGCTGCCGGCCGACGTGACCGGCCCGGTGCTCGCCCTGCTGGCGGTGCTCACCATGACCGTGGGCAACCTGGTGGCGCTGCGCCAGCGGCGTACCGTCCGGCTGCTCGCCTGGTCCTCGGTGGCCCAGGCCGGCTACATCCTCGCCCCGCTGGGCGCGCTCGCGCTCTCCGCCGGGCGCACCGCCGACGCCCGCGCCGGGGCGTACGCCGCGGCCGTCGCGTACACCGTCTTCTTCGTGCTGCTGGAGCTGGCCGCGTTCGCCGCGGTGGTGGCGCTGCGGCCGGCGGACGGTGACGGCGGCACCCTGGCCGACCTGCGCGGCGCGGCCCGGCGGCACCCCTGGGTGGGTGGCGCGTTCGCGCTGGCCCTGATCGGGCTGGCCGGGCTGCCGCCCGGCCTGGCCGGCTTGTTCGCCAAGGTGACCGTGGTCCGCGCGCTGCTGGCCGGGCACGCCGGCTGGCTCGCCCTGGTGGTGGCGTTGAACGCGGTGCTCGGCCTGGCCTACTACCTGCGCCTGGCCGCCACCCTCTACGCCGCGCCCGGCGAGGTCGCGGTCCGCCCGGCCCGGATCGTGGTGGTCGCGCTCGGGGTCGCCACCGCGCTGGCCGTGGTGCTCGGCTTCGCCCCGCAGCTCGTGCTCGACGTGGCGGCCCGCTGAGGGTTTCGTCCCCCGGTGGGAAGGTCGCTCAGCCCGCACACAGGAATCCCCAGCCAACTTTCAGCCATGAGCCGGATGGTTGGCGGGTACCGGTGTGTTGAACCGGTCAGCGGGCGCCCGCGCGGGCCCGCGCACCGAAGGAGCGATCGTGCATCACAACCGTCTCAAGACCGCAGCGCTGCTCGGCCTGTTGACCTCGCTGATCCTCGCGGTCGGCTACTGGTTCGGCGGTAGCGGCGGTCTCGTCATCGCCGTCGTCGTCTCGTTGCTGATGAACGGCGTGACCTACTTCTACTCCGACAAGCTCGCGCTGCGCTCGATGCGGGCGCAACCGGTCAGCGAGGCGGAGTTCCCCGAGCTGTACCGGATGGTCCGGGAGCTCTCCACCCAGGCGGGCAAGCCGATGCCCCGGCTCTACGTGAGCCCCACGGCGCAGCCCAACGCGTTCGCCACCGGGCGCAACCCGGAGCACGCGGCGGTCTGCGTCACCCAGGGGATCGTCGAGATCCTCGACTACCGGGAGCTGCGGGGCGTGATCGGACACGAGCTGTCCCACGTCTACAACCGGGACATCCTGATCTCCAGCGTGGCCGCCGGCCTGGCCGGCATCATCACCGCGCTGGCGAACATCGCCTGGTTCATCCCGCTGGGCTCCTCGGACGACGAGGACGGCCCGAACCCGGCGGTGCTGCTGCTCACCCTGATCCTCGGCCCGATCGCGGCCACCCTGATCCAGCTGGCGATCAGCCGGAGCCGGGAGTTCCAGGCCGACCAGTCCGGCGCCGAACTGAGCCGGGACCCGCTGGCCCTGGCCAGCGCCCTGCGCAAGATCCACGCCGGTACGCAGGCCCGCCCGCTGCCGCCGCAGGGCCAGCTCACCAGCACCGCGCACCTGATGATCGACAACCCGTTCAAGCGGGGCGGCGGCATCGCCGCGATGTTCGCCACCCACCCGCCGATGGAGCAGCGGGTGGCCCGGCTGGAGCAGTTGGCTGGCAGCGCCGGGCCGGTGCAGTTCCAGCGCTGACCCGCACCGACCACCTCCGCCCGCGTCCACCCGGACGCGGGCGGAGTGGTGTGTCCGGGCACAAACCGTTTCCCCCGGATACGGCGCGGCGTTAGGGTCAAAACGTCTCTCACCCGTTACACCTGGAGGTCGACCGTGGCCGCACTGCGCCAGTACCTGGGCGTCTGGCGGATCCCCGGCGCCCCGATGCTGCTGGTCCTCGGCGTCATCGGCCGGCTCGGGATCGGCATGACGCCGCTGGCGCTGCTGCTGGTGGTCGCGGAGGTCACCGACCGGTACTCGCTCGCCGCCGTCGCCGGCGGCATCTACGCGCTCTCCGGCGCCGCGCTCAGCCCGGTCGCCGGGCGGGTCGCCGACCGGGTCGGCCCCACCCCGGTGCTGCTGGCCACCGCCCTGGCGCACCCGCTCGCCCTCTTCGGGCTGCTCGGGGCCAGCCGGTCCGGCTCCGGCAGCCTCGGCCTGATCTACCTGGCCGCCGGCGTCGCCGGCGCCACGTACCCGCCGCTGACCGCCGCCATCCGGGGCGCCTGGAACGACCTCACCGCCCCGGCCACCGGCCGAGCCCACCTGCGCAACACCGCGCTCGCCGCGGAGACCTCGCTCTTCGAGGTCGTCTTCGTGCTCGGCCCGCTGCTGGTGGCCGGCTTCGTCCTGCTCGCCGACGCCGCCGCCGCTCTGGTCGGTGCCGCCGTGGTCACCCTGGTCGGCACTACCGCCGTCGCGCTCGGCCGGGTCATGCGCGGCTGGCAGCCGCACCCCCGCGAGCACCACGCCAAGGGCCTCGGCCCGCTGCGGGTCGGCGGCTTCCCGGCCCTGCTGCTCTGCGTCGCCAGCCTCGGCATCGCCTTCGGCGCCGCCGGCGTGACCGTCCCGGCCTTCGCCGGGAACGCCACCGCCGACGACCCGGAGAGCCTCGCCGGCGTGCTGCTCGCCGTCTGGGGCATCGGCAGCGCCTTCGGCGGCTTCTGGTTCGGGGTACGTCGACCCGCCGCCAACATGACCCGCCAGTTCGCCTGGCTGCTCGGCGCGGTCGCGGCCAGCTTCGCCGTCTTCGCGGTGATGCCCGGCCCGGCGGCGCTCGGCGTCGCGCTGGTGCTCGGCGGGGCCACCATCGCCCCCGCGCTGACCCTGGAGAACACCCTGGTCGGCCGGATCGCCCCGGCCGGCATGCTGAACGAGGCGTACACCTGGGTGGTCACCATGTCGGTGGCGGCGAGCGCCGCCGGGGGAGCGGTGGCCGGACTGATCGTCGACCACGCCGGCGGGGTGCCCTGGGCCTTCCTCTTCGCCGGGGCGGCGGTCGCCGTCGGGGCCGCGGTCGCCGCGTTGCCCACCGGGCCGATCGCCCGCGCCGAGGCCACCGCGGTACGCGCCGAGCAGTCGCTCGTCGCCTGAGCCCCGGGATCAAACCGGCCGGGACGGGTACACCCCGGCATGTTCCTCTTCTTCTCGAACCGGATCGGCTGCCTCGGCTCGATCCTGATCAGCGCGATCCTGACCGCGATCCTGCTGCTGATCTTCTCGCGCTGACCGTGGTCGGCGGGCCTCAGACGTCGAGCTGGATGGCGTCGCAGCGAGGGTGCGGCGACGTCGGCGTTCGGCGCTGGGTTTCAGGCCTTGGTGGGGTCGGCCGCTCTGGCCGCCCGCTCGATCGTCGCGTAGCGGTCCTCCCGGACAGCCTTGTCATCTTGCGGCTTCGGGTGGTGGGCCGCTGTCCCGGTCGAGCCGTCGAGCTGTTCACGCAGGATGTCGGCATGCCCGGCATGTCGGCTGGTCTCCGTGAGCATGTGGACCAGGATGTTGAACAGCTTCACGTTCGGGCTCGGCCACCACGGCACGTGCCCGGGCGAGTCGATGGCCAGGGCGGTGATCGTCGCGTCCGAGTGCGCCCACGCTCGCCGGTACCGGTCGATGATCTCCTCACGCGTCTCGCGCTCGGTCGCCCACATCTCGGTGCCATGCGCCCCCAGGTCGTCCCACCGGGGCAGGGGTTCGGGGAACGGCCGGTCGAAGACCTCACCGAAGTACCTGGACTCCCACATCGACAGGTGCTTCACCAGGCCGAGCAGGTTCGTTCCGGTCGGGGTCAGGGGGCGGCGGACGTCGTACTCGCCCAGTCCGTCGAGCTTCCAGAGCATCACCTCGCGCAGCATCCGCAGATCGCTGTGCAGGTACTCCTTCGCGA
Organism: Micromonospora sp. NPDC023966; assembly: GCF_040639095.1. Lineage (NCBI taxonomy): Bacteria > Bacillati > Actinomycetota > Actinomycetes > Micromonosporales > Micromonosporaceae > Micromonospora > Micromonospora sp. NPDC023966. The sequence continues at coordinate 75,618 of NZ_JBEZZJ010000011.1, forward strand.
AATCATCGATCATGGGGCCGAGCCTGTCATGCGTCGGCGCGGACCGAAACCCACGAAACAGCACCTGACGGAGTGTCCGATGGCAACGACGCCTGCCCAGGTTGCGGGTCGTGGCCGGCCTCCTCGCCGGCCACGACGGCGGCGGCTTACCGGTAGTTGGTGAACTGGAGGGCGACGCCGAAGTCCTCACCCTTGAGCAGCGCGATGACGGCCTGGAGGTCATCCTTCTTCTTGCCGGTGACCCGGAGCTGGTCACCCTGGATCTGCGCCTGGACGCCCTTCGGGCCCTCGTCGCGGATCTTCTTGCTGATCGCCTTGGCCTTGTCCGAGTCGATGCCCTGGATCACCTTGGCGTCGATCTTGAAGATCTTGCCCGAGGCGCGGGGGTCGCCGGCGTCCAGCGACTTGAGCGAGATGTTCCGCTTGACCAGCTTCTCCTTGAAGACGTCCAGCGCGGCCCGGACTCGCTCCTCGGTCTCCGCCTGGAGACTGATCGCCTCCTCGCCCGACCAGGAGATTTCGGCGCCGGTGCCGCGGAAGTCGAACCGCGTCGCGAGCTCCTTCTCCGCCTGGCGGAGGGCGTTGTCGACCTCCTGCCGGTCGACCTTGCTCACGATGTCGAAGGACGGGTTCGCTGCCATGCTCATGCTCCTGCTGTCCGGCGGTCTGTCCTGATCCGTCCCCACTGACCAGCGTGGGACCCCCTGACGGTACCCGGTTGCGGCGGACCCGGGGGCAACCGCTATTCTTGCTTCCGCCGCCGCGTCGCGACGCGGTGGGGTGCCCTGGCGGGTTGCCCGAGCGGCCAATGGGAGCGGACTGTAAATCCGTCGCGAAAGCTACAGAGGTTCGAATCCTCTACCCGCCACCAGGGACTGGCAAGGCCCCTGACCTGCGAAGACGCAAGTCAGGGGCCTTCGTCACTTCTGCTGCCGTTGACCGCCGTTGCCCCTGATCGACTGGCTAATCGGGCACGTAAGGGGCACGCCCCCGAGGGGTTTGCTATGGCGGAAACCTCGACCGACGCTCCTGTGAGCGAGCCTGAGGACTCAGGGGTCCGAAAACTGGCGGACTCGTCCGGGGTGTCGGAGTCCTTCAGGTTCACGACGGCGCAGATGTCCCCGGCGTTGAAGGCGTTGGCCGAGGTGGGCCGGGTGTCGGAGTCCTTCAGGTTCACGACGGCGCAGACGTTCCCGGCGTTGAAGGCGTTGGCCGAGGTGGGCCGGGCCAGCCTCAAGCAAATCGACTCGGGCGTCTGGGACCAGCTCGCGGCAGGTGCTGATCTCTTCGCCTCCGTTGGCATAGCTGACGTTCTCCGAGAGGAGGCGCCCCGCCTTGTCGGTGATCCCGCCACATGGTTGGCCGAGGCCGAGGAAGCTGCTCAAGCGGGTGACGAACGGGCCGGAAATGTCCTCCTGCTGGTCCGCTACCTCTTCGAATGCTTCCTGCTCCTGGCCCAGCGGTTGAACCCCTCGGCCAAGACCATCGAGAAGGTCGGAGCGTTGCTTGCCCTCTCGGTCTTCATGACGGTTGTTGTCGGTACGACGTACGCCAACAGCCCGAAGACCCTAGAGAAATGGAACACCTGTCTCGGTACACCCCTCGGAATCCTCGGGCTTTACCTGGCTATCTCCGGGTCTGGCGGGAAGCGACCGCGGAGGCACAAGCCCAGCCTCAACAGGCGCGGCAACAGTAAGCCTCGCACGCAGGTGCTTAGGCGATTCCGTCACTAGTAGGTAGCGGCAGACCCGGGAAGGTGCTGGCTCCGGGCGGAGCCTTAGTTTGGAAGGGCGCGCTCAGCCGGCCGTTATGCCCGCAACGCCTGCGGGCGGCGGCAGAACCAAGTGCCGCTCGTGCCCGCTCATGACCGCTGCGCGCCACGGTTACTGGCCCGTGGATGGCCCGTCACCGCCACCGGCTTACACGGACCGACGGTTGCGGAATGCGCCGCTTGCGAGCGGTCGGCTATCGTCCGCTGATGTCGCTGACCGACGCCGCCATCGCGGCCGACTTGGCACCGGCCGGCCTGCACTTTGTCGAACGGGTGCACGGCGATTTCCGCCTCCCGTTGCCACCCCACCGGTCCGCTGCCAGCTGCCTGTCAGAGCACGGACGGTTCGACTCCCGCCCAGAGGAAGTGGTGCAGGTCGACGATCCGGACCTGCCGGCGAAGGTCAACGCTGCCTGGTGGCGAATGGCCGCCGAGTACGGCCTGCTCGACGAGCGGCGGGAGTTCCTGCTCTGCGCCGGCATCGAGGATCCTGACGCCGAGGAGAGCGTACTCATCTGGGTCAGGGTCCGCCTGCTCGACGAGTGGGACCTGACCGGCAGCGGGTGTCTTCTTCGCAGCTCGTTCGCCGGGCTGTTCACCGACCGGTTCGTGCCCGAGTTCGTCATGACCTCCCTCGACGGCCGGATGGTGCTGGAAACGACGGTGTGGGGCAATGGCACTGTCAGCACCATCGTGGTCTGCCCCGATCTTTTCGAAGAAAGTGCCAGGTAGATCCGGACCGTGCTGCGCCGCGCTCAACGGGTCGTCATACCCGAACCGCTGCTCCGCTGCTGCATTGCAGACGACACCCCGCTCCTGCGACCAAACGGCGGGCCTCAGAGCCATCTCCGCCGTGAAGTCCCACACACCGTGGAGTAGGCCAGGGGCCAGGGTGACAAGGTGGAGCGCCCTACCGGACGAACGACCTTGGCACCCTGGCCCCTGGTCTGCTCGGCTCTGCCTGGGACTCATGGTGGAGATGGCGACCCGCGCAACCACGACTACCGCACCAACCGGACGGGCTTCCCCATCTCTGTCGTAGATCCCTGCCCGGAGGGCAAACAGCTCTTGCAGTCCGCCAGCGTGGCCGGCCGGCCCCGGCCGATGCCGGCCGGAGGTCGCCAGCAGGCCGGGGCCGGGCCGGCGCGGCCCGCTTTGCGGGCCGCCTTGATCCTGTAGAGGTCAATTCGGCAGTCAGTCCTGGCAGTGCAGTGTCGTGTCACGGGACATGCCTGACACTCGCGTCCCACCACATGCTTGACACCACCGGCTAAGAGCGTGTGAAGTCGGCCCGGCTTGTCAGTGCGATCCGGAGGTGACGCGTGGATCCCGGCCGGCTGGAGACCTGGCGCGAGGATCTGCGGAAGGCAGTCGCCTCCGCGATGCTCGACTTCGAAGACCGCTACGGGTACCCGCCGGACGAGAACGTCGTCAGCGAGCCGGACATGATCGCTGCTGCACGGCTCACTGTCGTCCGTCCCGCCATCCCCGACGACCTCGTGGACCTGTACGCGGCAGTCGGTGCCGTCGACCTACCGGACATCGGTAACGGGTTCTTCCTGCACAGAGCCTCCGACGCGGCCCACGCCCACGAGGCACGGGACCTCTGGCACGTACGTGGCGGCCACGACGCCGACGTTGTCGTATTCGCCAGCGATGGCGGCGGCACCCAGTACGCGCTAGCCACGCCGGCCGGATCCCCCGTCTACCGACTCCCACCGGACCTCATCCTCGACGGCATCTACACCTCAGAAGACCCGCGCTTCGACGTGGCCGCCCCAGACCTGCCTACCTTCCTCGACCGCTTGCTCCAGGCCGTGAAGACGTTCGCTGCGTCGAGCACGCCGCCGAGCTTGTGATCGATCATCTAGCCCAAGCGTCAAGCATGTGCTGGGACGGATGTGGCAAGCATGTGATGGGACTAGGCACGCCGGCAGCCGGTGTCGAGTCTCGGGACGTGCGTGACAGATCAGTACCAGGACCTGAGTGACACTTGGCTTGGGGTGGTCGGGGCCCTGGCGATCTACCACGATGAGCGAGTGATCGAGCGGGGAATCGAGCTGCGACCGATGAACGTCGTCCGTCGGCGGGTGATGGCGATCGTGCTCACCGGCTTGGCCGTCGTTGCGGTGCCAGGCGTCCTCGTTGCCTGGCGCAATCCGTGGCACTACGTACACCTAATGCCGTTCGGCCGCAGGCCAGTCGTGGCGACCGTGCTGTTCGCCGCGCCGGTACTGCTCGGCATCGCGGCGTGGCTTGTTCTGCGGCCAGCGCTGGCGCGGGCGGTGGCCGTGGTCGCGACCGTCTTGGCGTTGGTGGCGCCTTGTAGTGGCGTCCTGTTTCTCTCGGGGACGTCGCTCTACGGCCTGCACGGCGTGGAGCCATACGGGGATACCGAAGTTGTAGCCCTCTCCCCAGGAGGTTCGTTCGAGGTGGTCCTGCTGCATTACCGCGAATTTATGGCCGGCTTCGATGTCCTGCGGATCCGGTCACGGGCCGGACTGGGGAGCCGGGAAGCCAACCAGGCCCTCGCATGCTTCGCCACGCCATTCGATCGGCCTGGCCCCGAGGGCATCTTCGGTGCCGCTCGATTCCTGAGCGACCACGAGATTGAGGTGCGGACCGAGGCAGGCCAGCCCTGGACGACCCGGTTTGACCCGCACACCCTCCTGGCCGCCTCCACCCTGTCCCACGGCTGCCAGTAGGCCGCGGTCTAGCCGCACGTGTCACCCATGTCCCGAGACTGATCTGTCACGCACGTCCCGAGACTCGACAAGCGGCAGCCGGCCGGTGTCCCGTAACGGGACATGCTTGACATGATCGTCTCGCTATTGCTGCCTGCGTGGGGATGTCAGGAGCGGGTCGCCGGACCGTCGCATCAACTGCGATCGTCCGACTTCCTCCGTAAAGCCCCATCGTCGGTAGAACGGCAAGAGCTCGGGCTGGCAGACAAGCTCGATGCTGCGCACCTGGGCCAACCGGGGGTCGTTGACGACCGCATCGAGCAGCATGCGGCCCACACCCGAGCCTCGGGCATGCGACGCAACGATCACGTCGAGTACGACTGCCAGGTAGACGCCATCCGTAAGGACCCGGGCGAACCCCACGAGCCGATCGGTTGACCGCTGGATCAGGGCGAAGACCAGATCGGAGGCGGTCAACATCGCCGTCACGTCGTCTGGGCTCCGCTCTGCAGTCCACCATTCCGAGGAGAACAGCTCCATCAGCTGCGCCAGGCGGTCCCCCTCGACAGCGTCTCTGACGTCGATGTCCGAACGATCCACGGTGACAGCCTTCCAGGCTGAAGTCGACTCGGGTATCTAGGCCGGCCGTCAAGCATGTCCTGGGACGGACGCACTGCGCGATCTGACGGGCAGTCCCGCCGCCGGCTCGGCTTCGGCTGTCCACGAGAAGTGGTGGCGGAGGCGCTTGCGCTTACATGCGGGCTTGGCGGCGGCCTGCGACTGTGCCGGCTGCAAGCGTGATCACCATGACCGCCGTGAGGATAAGGATCGTGGTGAGGGAGGATCCTAGTTTCCACCCTGCTTGTTTGAAGTAGAGCTGGTAGGTGGCTTGTGCCAAGGCCGGCACCAGGAGAAGCGCCGAGGCGACGATAGGCATCCGTGCATCGATGGGCGCGGTGATGACGGCCAGTGCGGCGAACGCGTACAGGGACATCAGTGGTGCGTCCGACCAGCCGTTGATCGGGCTCGGCGTCAAAACGACGACTGCCAGTGCCCCGAGGACGGGCCAGGCCCACGGTCTGGTCACCGGTGTTCGGGGTGCGCGGAGCAGTCGCAGCAAGGCCAGCGAAGCCAGCAGCGCTGGCCAGAACTTGGGGACAATCGCGCCTTGGAGGCTGTGAACCGACCAGAACCAAGACGATTGGTCCCACCAATTTGCCGACCAGTGTTGCGCGGCCACGGTCAGTATCGCCGCAGCGAATGCCAGCCGGTAGCTACCCCACGCCGTAGCGAGAAGCGCGATGGTCAGCAGCGCCGGAATGACGATGAACCACCATGTGTCGGGCTCGTACGGGCCCTCGGACAGCATGGTCACCAGGAACGAGATCGGGCCCCCGGCCCAGAGTGTCAGGGCGTACACGAGCAGGGACAGCGCGGACAGTCGCACTGCGGAGTGTCCCAGCGCCGATCGCGAGCCGAGACGGTCGACGCCGGTGCGGGCCCGCAGCCCTCCGACCACGAGCGCCGCCGCTTCTCGAAGGCTCGGCCGCCGCGGGTTGTCAGCCGTGGCGAGCAGTGTTTCGAGCATCTCGTCGGCACGATACTGCCGGTAGGCGCGGGGATAGGTCCGCAGTAGCCACCGGTAACGGCGCTCCAGCTCCGTCATGCTGGCACCACCCGACCCGCAGGCGTCGAGCGGCCGGAACGGTTACTGACGACGCTCGCCGCCGCAGCCATCCGCTCTGCTTCCGCATGCAGCGCGGACGCGCCTCGCTGGGTCAGCTCGTAGGTGCGGCGGGCACGGCCGTTGACCACCGCTTCCTCGGCCACCCGCACCATCTCTTCACGGGTGAGCCGGTCCAGGGCAGCGTAGAGGGTGCCCGTGGTGAGGCGCACCCGCCCGTCGGACAACTCCTGCGCCCGCTTGACGATCGCGTAGCCGTGCAAGGGGTCGTCCTGCAGCGCGGCCAGGATGAAGTAGGTAGGTTCGCGCATCGACGCGAAGGGCCCTGTCATGTCGTCGACATAAGCAGATGATCGACGTATGGGTCAAGACTCGATGTGCGCGACGGCGGCTACACGGGGTGGATGGCGTCTGTCGCTCGAAGTCGGCGGCCTTTCTCGTGGGCTGTCAGAGGCCGAACAGCGGGCGGCAGGCCGCCACCCCGTCCACCCGCACCGCGAGCCACTTCTCCCGAGTCCACTTCTCCCTGGTCAGGCGTAGACGGTCGGACACGACCGCCTCGTCGCCGCGGGCGTCGACCGAGATGCCGTCATGCTCGTAGCCGAGCTTGCGGGACACGCCCTGAGAGGCGTGGTTGTCCTGGAACACCTCGGTGCGGGCGGCACGTGCGTCGAGGTGGTCGAACGCCAGCGTGAGCAGGCCGGCCCGAGCTTCCGTTCCATAGCCCCTGCCCTGGTGCTCGATGCCCAGCCAGGCGGAGGTCGTGACCTCCCGTACGACCGGGAAGTCGCGGGCCCGGAGGGTGACCACGCCCAGGGGCTCTCCGTCGCGGAAGACCCCGAGCCCGAGTCGCCACGCCGTCCGGCTCCACTCTCCGAGCCCGCTCCAGTGGCCCTGCAGAACGACCCGCGCCCGATCCTCGGGGCTGCCGTCGGTCCACGGCGTCAGGAACGGACGTTCGTCCGGGCGGTGCACCCCTTTGCCGGCGAGGTGGGCGAGGGCCGCCAACTCCTCCTCGTGGGGCAGGCGGAGCTCGAGTCGTGGTGTCGAGATGGTCAGGCCGTACAGGGGCCAGAGGTCAGCAAGCACGGGCTCGATCATGACCAGGCGGCCCATGGTGATGCGACTGAGTTAGCGATCGTCGGGCGGGGAGGGGCGGAGGCGGCCCCGCCGGCGGAGGTGCCGGGCGCTCAGATCGGACACCCCGAGACCCTTGCCCGGATATCGATGATGGTGGAGTCTGTTCGAGGGCTTGCCGCGGCTGCCCGGTTCGGCGTCCATTGTGGTCAAGGTCACCGATCATCATGCCTGGTAGGCGAATCTGCTCTTAAGCGCGGTTTAACCGGGAAGTCGTTGTGCGCGCCTTCCGTAGCAGCGCCGGGACCGATCGTGACAGCATGCTGGGCCGGAGGGGCGGGCGCGCCGGTCGAACGGATGATTTCCCTGTCTGCCGCCGCGAGGGGGGCCCTCCACCGCTTTTGCGCGCGCCCCCCGTGTGGCACGATCGTGGAACCTCCACCATCACTGAAACTCTCTCGACAGGAGCAATCATGTCTGGTCGAAGGTTGGGCCGGCTGCTTGGCTCACTTTTCATTCTCGCCGCCCTCGTCGGTGGTGTCGGCGGTTTCGACTTCGATGGCAGCACGGGGGGCGTGCAGACCCAGGACCTCATCTGGACGTGACCGGGTCTCCGGTCCGTTCTCGTCGATCTCCGGTTGCCACGAGCATCGCGCCAGCCGGAGATCGACGCATGTCGGTGACGGGACGGCGCGCCGCCAATGAGAAGGAGCGGCATGGTCGGTCGCGATCAGCCACGGCGCAGGTCGTCTGAGGACGCCTGGATCATCACCGCGCCGATGGCCCTGCTCGCTGTCGCCTGCGCCACGGTGACCGGCCTGCTCGCCGATCACCCCTCCGGCCGCTGGCCGCAGGGGGCGCTCTTCCTGGTTCTGATGATCGCGGCCGGGCTGCCGTTGCTGAGTGTGGTCGTCCGCCGGCAGACGTCGGCGGTCACGCTGACCGAGCTGCCGCTGGTGCTGGCACTCCTCTTCCTGCCGCCGCTGACCGTCGTGGTCATCTACACGCTGGCCACGCTGGTCACGAACATCCGCCACCGGCTGTCGGCGCCGAAGGTCTGGTTCAACGTGGCCCGGGCCGCGGCCGGCACCTCGCTGGCCGTGCTGGTCCTCCAGGCGCTCCCGCCGCTCGACGAGGTGGAGCCGCGGACCTGGCTCAGCATCTCCGCCGCCGTCAGCATGGTGCTGCTGGTCAGCGTCGTCAGTGTGGTCGCCGTGCACACCCTGCTGAACGGCTGGCCGAACGGCCGCGGGGCGCTGCGCAGCGCCAAGACCGCGCTGCTGACCGCGGCGATCAACGTGACGGTCGGGCTGATCGTGCTGATCCTGGTGGGCAGCACCTGGTGGTCGTTGCTGCTGATCGCCGCGCTCGGCGCCGGTCTGGTGCCGGTCTACCGATCGTACGCACAGTTCTTCCGTCAGCACCGCACCCTGACCGACCTCTACGAGCTGACCCGCGCGGTGGTCGAGAGCGGGCAGAGCGGCACGCTGGCCGACGCCCTGCTCGGCCGGGTGCGCGCCCTCATGCAGGCTGAGTACGCGACGCTGTGGCTCCCGGCCCAGGGGCGGCACCCGGAGACACTGCTGACCTCCCGGGTCGACGACCCGGGGCTGCTGGACATGGCGCACACCCCGCAGTCGCTCCGGGAGAAGGTGCGGGACACCCGCCGTACGGTGGCGGTCGGCCGGGGCGTGACCACCAACGGAGAGTTCCGGGCGGAGCTGGGGGAGCGGCGGGTCAAGGACGCCGTGGTGGTGCCGCTGCGCTCCGGCCCGGTGGTGATCGGCACCCTGGAGGTGGCCAACCGGCTCGGTGACGGCAACTACTTCACCCCGGCGGACATCGCCGTCTTCGAGACCGTCGCCGCGCATGCCGCGGTCGCCCTGGAGAACTCCCGCCTGGTCGATCGGCTGCGGCATGACGCCGAGCACGACGCGCTGACCAAGCTGCCCAACCGCCGGCGGATCACCGCGGCGGTGGCCGAGGCGGTCCGCATCGCGGCGCCCGGCGAGGTGGTGGCGCTGCTGCTCTTCGACGTCGACCGGCTGCGCCAGGTCAACGAGTCGCTCGGCCACGCGGCCGGCGACAAGGTCCTCGTCGAGGTGGCCGAGCGGCTGCGCGCCTGCGCGCCCTCCTCGGCCCTGGTCGGCCGGGCCGGCGGCGACGAGTTCCTGGTGACGCTGCGGCTGGAGAGCACCGAGGCGGCGCTGGAGCTGGCCGGCCAGCTGCGCGAGCAGATCCGCGACGAGATGGTGTTCGACGCGCTGACCCTGGACGTGGACACCGCCGTCGGGGTGGCCGTCCACCCGGACCACGGCAGCGACGCGGTGGCCCTGCTCCAGCGGGTGGACCTGGCGGCCACCGCGGCCAAGTCGGTCCCGGGCAGCGTGCAGCTCTACAGTCCGGCGCTGGAATCCCGCTCGCTGCGTCGGCTGGGTCTCGCCGGGGACCTGCGCCGGGCCCTGGACGACGGCGCGCTGGAGGTCTACTTCCAGCCCAAGGTCACGCTGCGGGACCGGCGCCTGGTCGGGGTGGAGTGCCTGGCCCGCTGGGAGCACCCGGCGCACGGCACGGTGGCCCCGGGCGACTTCGTGGCGGTGGCCGAGCACACCGGCCAGCTCGGCCGCCTCACCGAGTTCGTGCTGCGGGAGAGCCTGCGGCGCAGCCGGGACTGGAGCCACGGCGAGCAGGCGCTCGCCGTCTCGGTCAACCTCGCTGCTCGTACCCTCACCGACCAGCACTTCCCGGCGCTGGTCCGGGACCTGCTCGAGGAATACGGCGTGCCGCCGCAGCGGCTCACCCTGGAGATCACCGAGGCCGGGGTGCTGGACGGGACCGAACGTCCCATTCCGACCCTGCAGCGCCTGCGCGACCTCGGTGTCCGGCTCTCGGTGGACGACTTCGGCACCGGCAACTCGTCCCTGGCCCAGCTGCGCCGGCTGCCCGTGCACGAGGTCAAGGTCGACCGCTCCTTCGTGCAGGGGATGGCGACCGACCCGGGCGACCTGGCCATCGTCAACGCCGTGGTGACGCTCTCCCAGCAGTTCGGCCTGACCGTGGTGGCCGAGGGCGTGGAGAGCGAGCTGACCCTGGAGCTGCTCCAGGACATCGGCTGCGAGATCGGGCAGGGCTTCCTGTTCAGCCGGCCCCTGCCGTACGAGCGGCTGGAGGCCTGGTTCGGTGCCCAGGTCGACCCCGAGACGATCGTGGCCGGCGAGCTGCCCCGCCTGCGCGTTGTGCCCTGAACTGGGACGACGCGGTAAGGGGGGATCCGATTTCACCTCGGCGGCGGGGTCGTGTACTGTTTCCTCTGCGCGACACCCCACGGGGTGATCGGGTAGGCCCCCTTAGCTCAGTCGGCAGAGCGTCTCCATGGTAAGGAGAAGGTCTACGGTTCGATTCCGTAAGGGGGCTCAGAGGGTCCGGCTGGACCCGCCACGGCGGTGTAGCTCAGATGGCAGAGCAAGCGGCTCATAATCGCTGTGTCGCCGGTTCAAGTCCGGCCACCGCTACTCTCGTCCTCCGGGCCCCGCCCGGTGGTCGGTGGGATGGGCGCCACAGGCGCCCACTTTGCATGTCCGCGTAGTCAGCGCCTAAGCTGATGCGCTGTAGTTGTTATCCGTGAGCGAGGAAGGCACTCCGCCGTGGCGAAGGCGACCGATGTCCGGCCGAAGATCACTTTGGCGTGTGTGGAGTGCAAGGAGCGCAACTACATCACGCGCAAGAACCGCCGTAACGACCCGGACCGCATCGAGCTGAAGAAGTTCTGCCCCCGGGACGGCAGGCACACCATCCACCGCGAGACCCGCTGACCCGCGGCCGGCACGGCCGGCCCGCAATCAGCTACCCGAACGCCGATCCACACGGCGGCGGCCCTGGAGCCGCCCGACCGTAGGGATCGGCGTTCGTGCTTTCCGTGTAGGTTCGCGGCATGTCCCTGGACCCGTCCTTCGTCGGCCGGACCTATCCGCCGACCGCCCCCTACGAGGTGGGCCGAGAAAAGATCCGCGAGTTCGCCACCGCCATCGGCGCGACCGATCCGGCGCATCACGACCCGGCGGCCGCCCGGGCGCTCGGCCACCCCGACGTGGTGGCCCCGCCGACCTTCCCGGTGATCGTCACGATGGCCGCCAGCCGGCAGATCGTCGAGGACCCGGAGCTCGGCGTCGACTACAGCCGGGTGGTGCACGGCGACCAGCGTTTCGCCTACAACCGGCCGGTGGTGGCCGGGGACGAGCTGGTCTGCGTGAACACCATCGAGGAGGTCACCAGCCGGGGCGGGCACGGCTTCCTGACCACCCGCACCGACGTGAGCACCGTCGCCGGTGAGCCGGTGGTCGCCGTCTGGTCCAAGATCGTCGTACGCGGGGAGGCCTGAGAAGTGGAACTGCCCACCCAGACGTTCCGGGTGACCCGCGCGGACCTGGTCCGCTACGCGGGCGCCTCGGGCGACTTCAACCCGATCCACTGGAGCGACCGGACCGCCACCAAGGTCGGCCTGCCCGGGGTGATCGCCCACGGCATGTTCACCATGGCCTTGGTCGGCCGGGCGGTCACCACCTGGGCCGGCGCGCCGGACGCGGTGGTCGACTTCAACGTCCGCTTCACCCGCCCGGTGGTCGTGCCGGACACCGACGAGGGCACCGAGGTCGAGGTCTCCGCGGTGGTCAAGGGGGCCACCGACGAGGGCCTGACCAGGCTCGACATCACCGCTACCTGCCTGGGGGAGAAGGTGCTGTCGCAGGCTCGGGCAACCGTCCGGACCCCTCGCTGAGGATCCGTCCGACGCGCGAGGGGTGGACCGGTTGGGAAAGTCGCACGACTACCCGTACACTGGTCCGCCGTGGGGCAAGTGACCCCTGCTCGGCACTGCGTGTCCGGGTGGGGTGAGTTGCCGCACAGGGGTGTAGCTCAATTGGCAGAGCAGCGGTCTCCAAAACCGCAGGCTGCAGGTTCAAGTCCTGTCACCCCTGCGCCTCAGGCCTGACCGTTCCCGTGGGTCGCGCCGCCGCACGGCGGCGCCCGGCCCGTGGTGGTGGCATCGGCGGGGTTGGTTCCGAGGCATTCGGGGCCCTCCCGGTCGATCCGCCGGCCGCGGCCCGTCGCGGGACGGTTGGTCCGGCCGGCGTGACCACACGCCGCGCACGCCGCCCGGCGTGCGACCCGATATCCCGCACGGAGGGCGAAGTGGCCGAGAGCAAGCGGCGCGGCGAGGACGCCGGCGACGAGCGTCTGAACGACGACGCGACCGTCGACGGCGTGGCCGACGACGACGCCACCGACGCGGACGAGACGGTCTCGCGGGGCGGCACCGCCACCCGCAAGCGGGCCCGCGCCGATTCGACCGAGGGCCGGAAGACCCGGAAGGACACCGAGCGGATCGGGCTGTTCGCCCGCATCGCGCGGTTCTTCCGCGAGGTCGTGGCCGAGCTGCGTAAGGTCATCTGGCCGACCCGCAAGGAGCTGCTGACCTACACGGCCGTCGTGGTCACCTTCGTCGCCGTGATGTTGGCGATCGTGGCCGGCCTGGACTACGGCTTCGCGAAGGCGGTGCTGTGGGTCTTCGGCAACCCCAGCTGACCTGCGGACAGCGATAGTGACGGAAGTGAGCGAGCGTGCCTGAGTACGACGAGACCGCCGAGACCCCGGACGAGCAGTCCACGGTGGCGACGGCGGCCAACGATGAGTCGGTCGAGGCCGCCAGCGAGCCGGAGTTCCCGACCACCGAGCCCGCCCCGGACGAGGACTTCGACCCGGTCGCCGAGCTGCGCCAGAAGCTGCGCTACGCCCCGGGCGACTGGTACGTGGTGCACTCCTACGCCGGCTACGAGAACAAGGTCAAGACCAACCTCGAGACCCGGATCACCTCCCTCGACATGGAGGACTTCATCTACCAGGTCGAGGTGCCGACCCGGGAAGAGGTCGAGGTCAAGAACGGCAAGCGGTCGCAGGTCCAGGCGAAGGTCTTCCCGGGCTACATCCTGGTCCGGATGGAGCTGACCGCCGAGTCCTACTCCTGCGTCCGGAACACCCCGGGGGTCACCGGCTTCGTCGGCGCGACCGACCGGGCCGACCGGCCGGCGCCGCTGAGCCTCGACGAGGTGCTCAAGTGGCTGGCCCCGGCGGTCGAGACCGAGCAGAAGAAGGCCAAGCCCGAGGTCAAGGTCCTCGACTTCGAGGTCGGCGACTCGGTCACCGTCACCGACGGCGCCTTCGCCTCGCTGCCGGCGACGATCAGCGAGATCAACGCCGACCAGCAGAAGCTCAAGGTCCTGGTGTCGATCTTCGGCCGGGAGACCCCGGTCGAGCTCAACTTCAACCAGGTCGCCAAGATCTGACGTACGTCCCGCGCCGGCGGTGGGCCTTCCGGCCGGCCGCCGGTGCGTCGTTTTCGCCGTCCGCCGGACCTCGGCGGGGAGGGTGGCGCAAGGCTGCGCTACCCTAGAACGTCGGCTGTCCGCAACGCGCTGACCGTGCGCGCCCGCGGGCCGGCGAAAATCCCAGTTCCAAGCCCCAGGAAGAGACATGCCTCCGAAGAAGAAGCTCGTCAAGACGTTCACGCTTCAGCTGCCGGCGGGCCAGGCCACCCCGGCGCCGCCGGTCGGCCCCGCGCTCGGCCAGCACGGCGTGAACATCATGGAGTTCTGCAAGTCCTACAACGCGCAGACCGAGTCGCAGCGGGGCGACATCGTCCCCGCCGAGATCAGCGTCTACGAGGACCGCACCTTCACCTTCGTGCTGAAGACCCCGCCCGCCGCCCGGCTGCTGATCAAGGCCGCCGGCGTGCAGAAGGGCTCGGGCGTCCCGCACACGCAGAAGGTCGGCTCCGTCACCCGCGCCCAGCTGCGGGAGATCGCTGAGAAGAAGATGGCGGACCTCAACGCCAACGACATCGACCAGGCTGAGAAGATCATCGCCGGCACCGCCCGGTCGATGGGCCTGACCGTCGCCGACTGACCTCGGCTCACCGCTCCACCCGATCAGTTCGTGGGAGGGCCGCGGAGTCGCGGGCCCGCCATAAACCACAGGAGTTACCAGAAATGCAGCGCAGCAAGAGCTACCGCAAGGCCGCCGATGTCATCGACCGGTCGAAGCTCTACTCTCCCGCCGAGGCCGTCAAGCTGGCCAAGGAGACCACCAACGTCAAGTTCGACGCCACGGTCGAGGTCGCCATGCGCCTCGGCGTCGACCCCCGCAAGGCGGACCAGATGGTCCGCGGCACGGTCAACCTGCCGCACGGCACCGGTAAGACCGCCCGCGTGATCGTCTTCGCCGCCGGCGCGAAGGCCGAGGAGGCCGCCGCCGCGGGTGCGGACGAGGTGGGCACGGACGAGCTGGTCGCCCGTATCCAGGGCGGTTGGCTGGACTTCGACGCGGCGATCGCCACCCCGGACCAGATGGCCAAGATCGGCCGGATCGCGCGGATCCTGGGCCCGCGCGGCCTCATGCCGAACCCGAAGACCGGCACGGTGACCATGGACGTCACCAAGGCCGTCTCGGACATCAAGGGCGGTAAGATCACCTTCCGGGTGGACAAGCACTCCAACCTCCACCTGATCATCGGCAAGGCCTCGTTCTCCGAGTCCCAGCTGATCGACAACTACGCTGCGGTGCTGGACGAGGTGCTCCGCTCGAAGCCGTCCGCGGCCAAGGGCAAGTACCTGAAGAAGGTCACCCTCACCACCACCATGGGCCCGGGCGTCCCGGTCGACCCGAACGTGGTGAAGAACCTGACCGAGGCTCCGGCCGAGGCCTGAGCACGACTGCCCTGACGGGGCCCCGCCACCACCGGTGGCGGGGCCCCGTCCGTCTGTCCGGTGTGGCAGGCTCGGCGCATGCGGCTGGAAGACGTCTGGCTGCGGTACCACCGGCGCGATCCGTGGGTGCTGCGGGAGACCGATGTGGCGATCGGCCCGGGCGAGGTGGCGGTGGTGCTCGGGCGCAACGGGGTGGGCAAGTCCACCCTGCTCCAACTCGCCGCCGGGGTGCTCCGGCCGACCCGGGGCCGGGTGGTCGACCGGCCGGCGGCCGTCGGCTGGGTGCCCGAGCGCTTCCCCGCCGACCAGCCCTTCACCGTGGGCGGCTACCTCACCGCGATGGCCCGGGTGGCCGGCCTGCCCGGCGTCGAGGCCGACCGGGCGGTGCGGCGCTGGGTCGACCGGCTCGGCCTGGCCCGCTACCACGGGGTGCGGCTGCCCCAGCTCTCCAAGGGCACCGCGCAGAAGGTCGGCCTCGCCCAGGCGCTGCTCCGCCCGCCCGGCCTGCTCGTCCTCGACGAGCCCTGGGAGGGGCTCGACGCCGCCGCCCGCGAGCTGGTGCCCGAGGTGATCGACGAGGTGCTGGCCGACGGCGGCACGGTGCTGGTCAGCGACCACCGCGGCGAGACGGTCCGGCTTCCCGGCGCCCGGCACTGGTCGGTCGCCGACGGCACCGTCACCGAGGCGGCGCCGTCCGGGGCCGCGGCCACCGTCGTGGTCGAGCTGTCGGTCCCGGCCGCGGGGGTCACGGCCGCCGTCGCCCGGTTGCGCGCCGACGGCCACCACGTCCTCCGGGTACGCGACCACGCCGTCCCGCCCGCCGCCACGCGACCCGGCTCCGACGCCCCGCCCGCCGCCACGGGCCCGGTGTCCGCTGCCGGGCGGTCCGCCGAGCACGAACGGCCGGATACCGCTCCCGACCAGACCCCGGTGTCCGGCGCGCCCGGACGGCCCGGTCCCGCCTCCGAGGTGGCCCGGTGACCGCCCTGGTCCGGCTGCGGCTGGCCGGCTTCCTGCGTACCGGGAGGGCGCTGGCCCCGGTGCTGGCCGGCCTGCTGGCCCTCGGCGTCCTCTACGGCGGCGGCCGGGCCCAGCCGGCGGAGGCCTACGGCGTCTCGGCGATGGTGCTCTTCCCGGTGCTGGCCTGGCAGACCAAGATCCTGCTCGACGTCGAGCCCGACGTGCAGCGCCGGCTGGCCCGGGTGGTCCTCGGCGCCGCCCGGGAGCGCGCCGCGGGCCTGCTCGCGGCGGCCGTGGCCGGCCTCGGCACGGTGGCCGTGGCGCTGGTCCTCCCCTGGCTGGTCGGCGGAGTGACCGGCCCGACCGGGCCGGCGGACCGGCCGCTGGCCGAGGGGCTCGCGCTCGGCCTCTGGGCGCACCTGCTGGCGCTGCCGGCGGCGGTGGCGCTGGGCGCCCTGGCCAGCCGGGTGATCACCCGCAGCGCCGGCTACGGCGTTGCCGTGCTCACCGTCGGCGCGGTGGCCGCGGTGGTCCTCGGCCTCTCCGGCTCGGTGGCGCCCTGGCTGGTCCCGCCGGTGCTGCCCACCGCCCGGGCACTGGCCGGCCCGCTGGCGGTCCCCACCGGCCTGCTGCTGACCGCCTGGGCGCTGGCCTGGGCGGCCGTGGCGCTGGCCAGCTACGGCTGGGGCCGCCGGAGCCGTGCCTGAGTGACCGGGAGCACTCCGGGGGCGATTTGGAGGTAACGGGACACGTCGCGTAACCTTGGCGCGTAGTTCCACCCAGAGACCGCTGGTCACCGTGCCTTAGCACGGTCGAAGGTCCCGCGATGACGGGCGACCCGCGCAGGGCGGCAAGCGAAAATCGGTGCTGTGCGTGGTCCGCCGACCGCGCCCGTCGTGCCGGCCCTCGCCCCGCGCGCCCTGCGCCGGGGCTTTTCTCGTTGTCGTGATGCCTCCGCCGCCGTCGCGAGCGTCCGCTCGTCGCCGGCGTACCAGCTCCGAGCAACGAGAGAGGAGGGACATGGCGGACAAGCCGATCCGGGCCGACAAGGCCACGGCCGTCGCCGAGCTGACCGAGAGCTTCCGCAACGCGGGGGCGACCGTGCTCACCGAGTACCGCGGGCTCACGGTTTCGCAGCTCACCCAGCTGCGACGCTCGCTCGGCAAGGAGACCAGCTACACGGTCGCGAAGAACACGCTGGCCAAGCGTGCCGCGACCGATGCGGGCATCTCCGGCCTCGACGAGCTGTTCACCGGTCCTACCGCGCTGACTTTCGTTTCGGGCGACGTCGTCGAGGCGGCGAAGGGGCTTCGCGACTTCGCGAAGGCCAACCCGAAGCTCGTCATCAAGGGCGGTGTCTTCGAGGGCAAGGCCATTTCCGCGGCCGAGGTCACGAAGCTCGCCGACCTGGAGTCCCGCGAGGTGCTGCTGGCGAAGCTGGCCGGCGCCATGAAGGGCAACCTGAGCAAGGCCGCGGCCCTGTTCCAGGCTCCGCTCGCCAAGACCGCGCGTCTGGCGGCCGCCCTGCAGGACAAGCGCGAGAAGGAGGGCGCCGAGGCGGCCTGAGGCCACCCGGCGCACCCACGTTCTTAGTTTTCACTTTCAGAAAGGACGCCAGACATGGCGAAGCTCAGCACCGACGAGCTGCTCGACGCGTTCAAGGAGATGACGCTGATCGAGCTCTCCGAGTTCGTGAAGCAGTTCGAGGAGACCTTCGAGGTCACCGCGGCGGCTCCGGTCGCCGTTGCCGCCGCCGGCGGCCCCGCCGGCCCGGCCGCCGAGGCCGAGCCGGAGAAGGACGAGTTCGACGTCATCCTCGACGCCGACGGTGGCAAGAAGATCCAGGTCATCAAGGTCGTGCGTGAGCTGACTGGCCTGGGCCTCAAGGAGGCCAAGGACCTGGTCGAGGCCGCTCCGAAGGCCGTCCTGGAGAAGGCCAACAAGGAGACCGCCGAGAAGGCCAAGGCCAAGCTCGAGGGCGAGGGCGCCAAGGTCACCCTCAAGTGACCTTGAGTTCGACCTGACGCGCGTCCGGCTCACGTGAGCCGGGGCACACCGCGTCGCGGCGGGCGGTGATCCGGGGAACCGGATCGCCGCCCGCCGTGTTGGTGCTACCCGGGGGCAGCGGCGTGAGCAGGGCGTCCGCGCGCGGCGTTCCGGCGTTCCGGGAGGGTCTGTCGGTAGCCCGTCGGTGGGAAAGACACCCCGAGCGGTAACCGGCCCTTGACGCGGCACGGGCCCGGCAGGCACGCTGACACCAGCAAGACCTTCCGCGCTTGCAACGGCCGCCTCTCGGGTAAGGCAACGGCAGCACCACCGCCGCTGCGCCTGAGCGGACCGGCGGGACGTCGCGTTCCGAGCAGCTCGGTTGACCCGGTTTTCCGAGGTCCCGAGGCAAGTTCCGCGACGACCTGCGGGGTGGGCTGGACAGCGGTTAGCCTCTCGGCTACACTGCTAGTTTGCGCTGCCTTCCGACTTGACCCCTGCTCGGAAATGTCCGTTTACGGATATTTCTGGTGGGGTCATTGGAGTGCACGCGTACCAGCCGTTCTGCAGCACCGGTCCTCGGAAGGACGCATCTTGGCAGCTTCCCGCCCTGCGAAGACCAGTCGTACGTCGAGCGCTTTCGCGCCCCGCCGAGTTTCTTTCGGTCGGATTACCGAACACCTCGAGGTCCCCAACCTCCTCGCCATCCAGAACGAGTCCTTCGACTGGCTCGTCGGCAACGAGGCTTGGCAGGGCCGGTCGGCGGACGACCCGCACGCACGCTCGGGTCTCGCGGAGATCCTCGACGAGATCAGTCCCATTGAGGACTTCTCCGGCACCATGTCGCTTTCCTTCTCGGCTCCGCGCTTCGACGAGGTCAAGGCCTCGATCGAGGAGTGCAAGGAGAAGGACCTGACCTACTGCGCCCCGCTGTTCGTGACCGCGGAGTTCACCAACAACACCACTGGCGAGATCAAGAGCCAGACGGTGTTCATGGGTGACTTCCCGATGATGACGCCGAAGGGCACCTTCATCATCAACGGCACCGAGCGCGTCGTGGTCAGCCAGCTCGTCCGCTCGCCGGGCGTCTACTTCGACAAGCAGCCGGACAAGACCTCCGACCGCGACCTCTCCAGCGTCAAGGTGATCCCCAGCCGGGGTGCCTGGCTGGAGTTCGACATCGACAAGCGCGACACGGTCGGCGTTCGCATCGACCGCAAGCGCCGGCAGGCCGTCACCGTCCTGCTCAAGGCCATCGGGTGGTCCGCGGAGCAGATCCGCGAGAAGTTCGGCTGGTCCGAGCTGATGATGACCACGCTCGAGAAGGACCACATCGCCGGGCAGGACGAGGCCCTGCTCGACATCTACCGGAAGCTCCGCCCTGGCGAGCCGCCGACCCGTGAGAACGCCCAGACCCTGCTCGACAACCTCTTCTTCAACCCGAAGCGGTACGACGTCGCCAAGGTCGGTCGTTACAAGTTCAACAAGAAGCTCGAGCTGGACGTGCCGATCACCACCGGCACGCTGACCGAGGACGACATCGTCGCCACCGTGGAATACCTCTGCCGGCTGCACGCCGGTGAGGAGGGCTACGAGGCCGACGACATCGACCACTTCGGCAACCGGCGCCTGCGCACCGTGGGCGAGCTGATCCAGAACCAGGTCCGGGTCGGCCTTTCCCGGATGGAGCGGGTCGTCCGCGAGCGGATGACCACCCAGGACGTCGAGGCGATCACGCCGCAGACCCTGATCAACATCCGCCCGGTGGTGGCGGCGATCAAGGAGTTCTTCGGCACGTCGCAGCTGTCCCAGTTCATGGACCAGACCAACCCGCTGGCGGGCCTGACCCACCGGCGCCGGCTGAGCGCGCTCGGCCCGGGTGGTCTGTCCCGGGAGCGGGCCGGCTTCGAGGTCCGTGACGTGCACCCGTCCCACTACGGCCGGATGTGCCCGATCGAGACGCCGGAAGGCCCGAACATCGGCCTGATCGGCGCCCTGTCCACCTTCGCCCGGGTCAACCCGTTCGGCTTCATCGAGACGCCGTACCGGAAGGTCGTCGAGGGTCGGGTCACCGACCAGATCGACTACCTGACCGCGGACGAGGAGGACCGGTTCGTCAAGGCGCAGGCCAACGCGCCGCTGCGGGCCGACGGCACGTTCGCGGAGGACCGCGTCCTGGTCCGCCGTAAGGGCGGCGAGACCGAGGACGTGGCGCCGGCGGCCGTGGACTACATGGACGTGTCGCCGCGGCAGATGGTCTCGGTCGCCACCGCGATGATCCCGTTCCTCGAGCACGACGACGCCAACCGCGCCCTGATGGGCGCGAACATGCAGCGCCAGGCGGTGCCGCTGGTCAAGGCCGAGGCCCCGCTGGTCGGCACGGGCATGGAGTACCGCGCGGCCGTCGACGCCGGCGACGTGGTCGTCGCCGAGGTCGGCGGTGTGGTCGAGGACCTCTGCGCGGACTACATCACCGTCCACCAGGACGACGGCCACCGCCGGACGTACCTGCTGCACAAGTTCCGCCGCTCCAACGCCGGCTCCTGCGTCAACCAGAAGCCGGTCGTCTTCGAGGGCGACCGCGTCGAGGCCGGCCAGGTCATCGCCGACGGTCCGTGCACCGACGAGGGCGAGATGGCGCTCGGGCGCAACCTGCTCGTGGCGTTCATGACCTGGGAGGGGCACAACTACGAGGACGCGATCATCCTGTCGCAGCGCCTCGTGCAGCAGGACGTGCTCACCTCGATCCACATCGAGGAGCACGAGGTCGACGCCCGGGACACCAAGCTCGGCCCGGAGGAGATCACCCGCGACATCCCGAACGTCAGCGAGGAAATGCTCGCCGACCTCGACGAGCGCGGCATCATCCGGATCGGCGCCGAGGTCGTCCCCGGCGACATCCTGGTCGGCAAGGTCACCCCGAAGGGCGAGACCGAGCTGACCCCCGAGGAGCGGCTGCTCCGCGCGATCTTCGGCGAGAAGGCGCGCGAGGTCCGGGACACCTCGCTGAAGGTGCCGCACGGCGAGACCGGCACGGTCATCGGTGTGCGTACCTTCTCCCGCGAGGACGGCGACGAGCTGCCCCCGGGCGTGAACGAGCTGGTCCGGGTCTACGTGGCCCAGAAGCGCAAGATCCAGGACGGTGACAAGCTCGCGGGCCGCCACGGCAACAAGGGCGTCATCTCCAAGATCCTGCCGATCGAGGACATGCCGTTCCTGGAGGACGGCACCCCGGTCGACATCGTGCTGAACCCGCTCGGTGTGCCGTCCCGGATGAACATCGGCCAGGTCCTGGAGACCCACCTCGGGTGGGTGGCCAAGACCGGCTGGAGCGTGGACGGCGACGACACCGAGTGGAAGCGCAACCTCCGCTCGATCGACGCACACGAGTCCGAGCCGGACACCAACGTGGCCACTCCGGTCTTCGACGGTGCCCGCGAGGAGGAGATCTCCGGTCTGCTCGAGTCGACCCTGCCCAACCGGGACGGCAACCAGATGATCGGGCGCAGCGGCAAGGCGCAGCTGTTCGACGGTCGCTCCGGCGAGCCGCTGCCGGACCCGATCGCGGTCGGCTACGTCTACATCCTGAAGCTCAACCACCTGGTCGACGACAAGATCCACGCCCGGTCGACCGGCCCGTACTCGATGATCACGCAGCAGCCGCTGGGTGGTAAGGCGCAGTTCGGTGGCCAGCGCTTCGGTGAGATGGAGTGCTGGGCCATGCAGGCGTACGGCGCCGCCTACGCCCTGCAGGAGCTGCTGACCATCAAGTCCGACGACGTCCTCGGCCGGGTGAAGGTCTACGAGGCGATCGTCAAGGGCGAGAACATCCCGGAGCCGGGCATCCCGGAGTCGTTCAAGGTGCTGCTCAAGGAGCTGCAGTCGCTGTGCCTCAACGTCGAGGTGCTCTCCAGCGACGGTGTGGCCCTGGAGATGCGCGAGACCGACGACGAGGTGTTCCGGGCCGCGGAGGAGCTGGGCATCGACCTGTCCCGGCGCGAGCCGAGCTCGGTCGAAGAGGTCTGAGGCGAGCGGTCGGGAGCCGGTTCGCCGGCTCCCGACCCCGCCCGTTAGCTAGGCAGTACAGACGACGACATAGGGGACATAGTGCTCGACGTCAACTTCTTCGACGAGCTGCGCATTGGTCTCGCCACCGCCGACGACATCCGTCAGTGGTCCCACGGCGAGGTCAAGAAGCCCGAGACCATCAACTACCGCACCCTGAAGCCGGAAAAGGACGGGCTCTTCTGCGAGAAGATCTTCGGTCCGCAGCGGGACTGGGAGTGCTACTGCGGTAAGTACAAGCGGGTCCGCTTCAAGGGCATCATCTGCGAGCGCTGCGGCGTCGAGGTGACCCGCTCCAAGGTTCGCCGGGAGCGGATGGGTCACATCGAGCTGGCCGCTCCGGTGACTCACATCTGGTACTTCAAGGGCGTGCCGAGCCGGCTGGGCTACCTGCTGGACCTCGCCCCGAAGGACCTCGAGAAGATCATCTACTTCGCCTCGTACGTCGTGACGAGCGTGGACGCCGAAGCGCGTCACCGTGACCTCTCGACCATCGAGAACGAGATCCTGGCCGAGAAGCGGCAGGCCGAGAACAGCCGCGACTCGGAGATCGAGAAGCGGGCCGCCAAGCTCGAGGCCGACCTGGCCGAGCTGGAGGCCGAGGGCGCGAAGGCGGACGTCCGGCGCAAGGTCAAGGAGGGCGGAGAGCGCGAGATGCGCCAGATCCGCGACCGGGCCCAGCGCGAGATCGACCGTCTCGACGAGGTCCTCGACACCTTCCGCAAGCTCGAGCCGAAGCAGCTGGTCACCGACGAGCTGCTCTACCGCGAGCTGCGCGACCGCTTCGGCGAGTACTTCACCGGCAGCATGGGCGCCGAGGCCATCAAGGCGCTGGTCCAGAACATGGACCTGGAGGCCGAGGCCGAGAGCCTGCGCGAGACCATCCGGTCCGGCAAGGGCCAGCGGAAGATCCGGGCGCTCAAGCGGCTCAAGGTCGTGGCGGCGTTCCAGAACACCCGCAACTCGCCGCTCGGCATGGTGCTGGACTGCGTCCCGGTCATCCCGCCGGACCTGCGTCCGATGGTGCAGCTGGACGGTGGCCGCTTCGCGACCTCCGACCTGAACGACCTGTACCGCCGCGTGATCAACCGGAACAACCGCCTCAAGCGGCTGATCGACCTCGGCGCGCCCGAGATCATCGTCAACAACGAGAAGCGGATGCTCCAGGAGGCCGTCGACGCGCTGTTCGACAACGGCCGTCGCGGCCGGCCGGTCACCGGTCCGGGTAACCGCCCGCTGAAGTCGCTCTCCGACATGCTCAAGGGCAAGCAGGGCCGGTTCCGCCAGAACCTGCTCGGCAAGCGCGTCGACTACTCCGGCCGTTCGGTCATCGTGGTCGGCCCGAAGCTCAAGCTGCACCAGTGCGGCCTGCCCAAGCAGATGGCGCTGGAGCTGTTCAAGCCGTTCGTGATGAAGCGGCTGGTGGACCTGAACCACGCGCAGAACATCAAGTCCGCCAAGCGGATGGTCGAGCGGCAGCGGCCGGTCGTGTGGGACGTGCTGGAAGAGGTCATCGGCGAGCACCCGGTTCTGCTGAACCGGGCGCCGACCCTGCACCGGCTGGGCATCCAGGCCTTCGAGCCGCAGCTGGTCGAGGGCAAGGCGATCCAGATCCACCCGCTGGTCTGCACCGCGTTCAACGCCGACTTCGACGGTGACCAGATGGCGGTCCACGTGCCGCTGTCCGCCGAGGCCCAGGCCGAGGCGCGGATCCTGATGCTGTCGTCGAACAACATCCTCAAGCCGGCCGACGGCAAGCCGGTCACCATGCCCACCCAGGACATGGTCATCGGCCTCTACCACCTCACCCACCTCACCCCCGGTGGGCAGGGCGAGGGCCGGGCGTTCAGCTCGGACGCCGAGGCGCGGATGGCCTTCGACAACCGTGAGCTGCACCTGCAGACCCCGGTCAAGATCCGCCTGCGGGGCATCGTCGGGGTCGACAACGGCGCCGGCGCGGAGCCGTGGGTCGCGCCCGAGGGCTGGGTCGAGGGCGAGCCGGTGACGGTGGAGACCACCCTGGGCCGGGTCCTGTTCAACGAGACGCTGCCGCAGGGCTACCGCTTCGTGAACTACGAGATCCGCAAGGGCCAGCTCTCCGCGATCGTCAACGACCTCGCCGAGCGCTTCCCGAAGGTGGCCCTGGCGGCCACCCTGGACGGGCTCAAGGAGGCCGGCTTCCACTGGGCCACCTGGTCCGGCGTCACCATCGGCATGGAGGACGTCATTGCTCCTCCGCGCAAGCGGGAGATCCTGGACAAGTACGAGAAGGAAGCCGACCGGATCGACAAGCAGTACCAGCGTGGTCTGATGACCGCCGAGGAGCGTCGCGGCGAGCTCATCGAGATCTGGACCAAGGCGACCAACGAGGTCGCCAAGGAGATGGACACCGCGCTGCCGCAGGAGAACCCGCTGTGGAAGATGATCAACTCGGGCGCCCGCGGTAACCTGCTCCAGCTCCGGCAGATCGCGGCGATCCGTGGTCTGGTGGCCAACCCGAAGGGTGAGATCATCCCGCGGCCGATCAAGGCCTCGTACCGGGAGGGTCTGTCCGTGCTGGAGTACTTCATCTCCACGCACGGCGCCCGGAAGGGTCTCGCGGACACCGCCCTGCGTACCGCCGACTCGGGTTACCTGACCCGGCGTCTGGTGGACGTCTCGCAGGACGTCATCATCCGCGAGGAGGACTGCGGCACCGACCGCGCCATCCCGATGCAGATCGGCGAGCGGCTCGACGGCAAGCTGGTCGTGCACGAGCACGCCGAGACCAGCGTGCACGCCCGTACCCTGGCCGACGACATCAAGGGGCCGGACGGCACCGTGGTGGCCCACCGGGGTCAGGACCTCAACTCGATCCTGGTCGACGCGATCGTCGCGGCCGGGGTGGAGACGGTGCGGGTGCGCAGCGTGCTCACCTGCGAGTCGAAGCTGGGCGTCTGCGGTGCGTGCTACGGCCGCTCGCTGCCGACCGGCAAGACCGTGGACGTCGGCGAGGCGGTCGGCATCATCGCCGCCCAGTCGATCGGTGAGCCGGGTACGCAGTTGACGATGCGTACCTTCCACACCGGTGGTGTCGCGGGTGAGGACATCACCCAGGGTCTGCCCCGTGTCCAGGAGATCTTCGAGGCCCGGGTCCCGAAGGGTAAGGCGCCCATCGCCGACACCCCGGGTCGGATCCGGATCGAGGACGGCGAGCGGTCCCGCAAGATCGTCGTCATCCCGGACGACGGCAGCGACGAGATCGTCTACGACAAGATCTCGAAGCGGGTCCGGCTCCGGGCGCACGACGGCGACCACGTCGAGGTCGGCGAGAAGCTCACCGAGGGCACCATCGACCCGCACGAGCTGCTGCGCATCCTCGGCCCGCGCGCGGTCCAGGTCCACCTGACCCAGGAGGTCCAGGAGGTCTACCGCTCGCAGGGTGTGCTCATCCACGACAAGCACATCGAGATCATCATCCGCCAGATGCTCAAGCGGGTGACGGTCATCGACTCCGGCTCGACCGAGTTCCTGCCGGGCGTGCTGGTCGACCGGGCGCTGTTCGAGTCGGAGAACCGCCGACTCGTCGGCGAGGGTGGCGAGCCCGCCGCCGGTCGCCCCGTGCTGATGGGTATCACCAAGGCCTCGCTGGCCACGGACTCCTGGCTCTCGGCGGCCTCCTTCCAGGAGACCACCCGGGTGCTGACCGACGCGGCGATCAACTCGCGCAGTGACTCGCTGGTCGGCCTCAAGGAGAACGTGATCATCGGTAAGCTCATCCCGGCCGGTACTGGCATCAGCAAGTACCGCAACGTCCGGGTCGAGCCGACCGAGGAGGCGAAGGCCAAGGTCTACTCGATGACCGGCTACCCGGAGACCGACTACGGCTTCGGGCCGGCCAGCGGCCAGGCGGTGCCGCTGGACGACTTCGACTTCGGGTCGTACCGCTAAGCAGTAGGAAACGATGAGGCCCCCGGCGACTGCCGGGGGCCTCGTCGCGTCTGCGGCATGATGGTGGGCATGACGACCGTGCCCGGGCAGGTGCCCGTCGCCCAGCAGGGGCAGCGCCACCCGCTCGACCCCGAGCCGGTCCGCTCGACCAAGGCCCGCGCGGTCTTCGCCCTCGGGCTGATCGGGGCGCTCACCGGGTTCTTCGTCGGCGGGGTGGTGCCCGCGACCATCGCGCTCACCCTCGCCCGGCAGGCCCGCCGCGAGGCGTACGTCTCGGGTGGCTTTCTGACCGGCGCCGGCTGGGTGCGCCGGGGCGAGCAGTTGGCGTGGACGGGCCTGCTGCTCGCGGCCGTGGCGATCGTGGCGGCCGTGGTGATCGGTGTGGTCCGGCTCGCCGGCGCTCCGATGGGGCACGACTTCGCCCCCAACGTCGACTGACCGGGCGGGGGAGGGTACCCGCGCCCGACCCCGCCGGCGGGACCCGCGGCGGTAGCCTGGCCGGTGTCCGCCGCGCGGTGGGCGAGCCATGCCGACAGGAGGACCCCGTGACGGAACCGGCCCCGCCGCCGGAAGGCGACCCGACCCGCCGCGGCACCGGGCCGGACGCCGGCGGGCCGCCGCCTGCCAGCCCCTGGGCCGGACCGGATGCCGCCGGATCGAGGCCGGAAGCCCGGTCCGCCGAGGGGTGGAGCGCGCCGCCGGAGGCCGCCCCCGGGGGGTACGCCTCGCCGCAGTCCGCGCCGCCCGGGTCCTGGCCGCCCGCCGGGCCCTATCCGCCCGCCCCGGCGGCGCCGCCCGGCGCGGCCCCGCACCACGTCGGGCACTCCGCTCCCGCGTCCCCCGGGTCACCGCACGGAGCGTCCGCCCCGGCTGGTTGGCCGGCGTCCGGGGCGTACCCCGGGCAGCAGTCGCCGCCCGGCGGTGGGTGGGCGGCGCCGGGGAGCGCGCCGGCCGGCGGTGGCTGGGGTTCCGTTTCCCCGGCGCCGGTGCCGCCGCCCCCGCGCGAGGCGGCCCGCCCGCCGAAGCGGGTCGACGCGGTCCCGGGCACGCCGTTCGGGGTGGTCCACCTGGACGTGCCGCCGGTGACCTCCGGGCTCGCCATCGGATCGCTGGTCACCGGGATCGCCTCGATCCTGGTCTCGCTGCTGGTCCTCTGCTTCGGCATCGCCGGGACCAACTACGGCGGGGCCTGGGCGGCCGGTGCGTTCACCGTGCTCGGGGCGATCGCCGGGGTCGCGGCGATCGTGGCCGGCCTGCTGGCGCGGCGGCAGATCCGGCGGCCGGCGCCGCCGCCGGCGGTCCGGTTCACCGGGCGCGGCCTGGCCGTGGCCGGTCTCAGCTGCGGGGGAGTGGGGCTGCTGGTCAGCCTGGGCGGGCTCGCGCTGGCCCTGGTGTTGCAGATCACGTGAGCCGGCCCGCTCGGACGGGCGGCGCGCTGACCAGCTACGACCGCTATGCCCGGATGTCCGGTGTGCAAACGGAACCGGGGCCGCCCGGCCCAGTGCTGGGGAAGCCGGTACACTTGTCACCGTAGGTGCCCATGACGGGCGGGCGGGCACGACGCGATCGGCCGGCGGACTGCGACGCGGTCCTCTCGGGCCGCTCCGTTTTGACCCGCGCGCGTGTGGTAGGTATTCTTTCCCCTTGTGCCCGGGCCAGCCCGGGCAATGCGTGCGTGCGCCGGAACCGGTCAGCCGGTGATCGCGCGCCGCACGACAGAGCCGCAAGACCTGGCGTCGGGAGTTCCCTGCGCCGGTGACAAAAACCCTGGTACGACGCGCGAGCGACGCGCCGGGGACCGTGACTCGGGCGACACGCCCGACCGCGGGTGCTGGGACCCCCGTCAGGTGGCCCTGGTTGCAATGTAGGAGAGCCGTCCATCAGGCCGGCTAGAGCAGACGGCGCGGTCGCCTCGCAGCGGCCGAAGGGAGCGGAGAAACCCGGTGCCCACCATTCAGCAGCTGGTCCGAAAGGGCCGTCAGGCCAAGACGACCAAGACCAAGACCCCGGCGCTCAAGGGGTCTCCCCAGCGGCGCGGCGTGTGCACCCGCGTGTACACCACCACCCCCAAGAAGCCGAACTCGGCGCTGCGCAAGGTCGCTCGTGTCAAGCTCAGCAGCCAGATCGAGGTGACCGCCTACATCCCGGGCGTCGGCCACAACCTGCAGGAGCACTCGATCGTGCTCGTCCGCGGCGGCCGTGTGAAGGACCTCCCCGGCGTGCGGTACAAGATCGTTCGCGGCTCGCTGGACACCCAGGGTGTCCGCAACCGCAAGCAGGCTCGCAGCCGTTACGGCGCGAAGAAGGAGAAGAGCTGACATGCCGCGTAAGGGACCCGCTCCGCGGAAGCCGCTGGTCGCTGACCCGGTGTACAACTCGCCGCTGGTCACCCAGCTGGTGAACAAGATCCTGATGCGCGGCAAGCGTCAGCTCGCCGAGCGCATCGTCTACGCCGCCCTGGAGGGGTGCCGCGAGAAGAGCGGCACCGACCCGGTCGTCACGCTCAAGCGCGCGATGGACAACGTCAAGCCCACCCTGGAGGTGCGCAGCCGCCGGGTCGGTGGCGCCACCTACCAGGTGCCGGTCGAGGTCCGCCCGGCCCGCGCGACCACCCTCGGCCTGCGCTGGCTGGTGACGTACTCCAAGGCCCGTCGTGAGAAGACCATGGTCGAGCGGCTGATGAACGAGCTGCTGGACGCGAGCAACGGCCTCGGTGCCGCCGTCAAGCGGCGCGAGGACACGCACAAGATGGCCGAGTCCAACAAGGCCTTCGCGCACTACCGCTGGTAACACCCTGGTTCCGGCGCCCACGAGGCGCCGGAACCGCCACCAGTTGTGTCTAGACGACGATAAGTAGGGATAGAAGTGGCCGCCGCAGACGCGCTCGCCAACGTACGCAACATCGGCATCATGGCGCACATCGATGCCGGTAAGACCACGACCACCGAGCGGATCCTGTTCTACACCGGTATCACGTACAAGATCGGTGAGGTCCACGAGGGCGCTGCCGTCATGGACTGGATGGAGCAGGAGCAGGAGCGTGGCATCACCATCACCTCCGCTGCTACCAAGTGTGAGTGGAAGGGCCACACGATCCAGATCATCGACACGCCCGGTCACGTCGACTTCACGGTCGAGGTCGAGCGGTCGCTGCGGGTGCTGGACGGTGCGGTCGCGGTCTACGACGGTGTCGCCGGCGTGGAGCCGCAGACGGAGAACGTCTGGCGGCAGGCCGACAAGTACCACGTCCCGCGGATGTGCTTCGTCAACAAGCTCGACCGGACCGGCGCCGACTTCTTCCGCTGCGTGCAGATGATGATCGACCGGCTCAACGCCACCCCGCTGGTGCTCCAGATCCCGATCGGGCTCGAGGGCGACCACATCGGCGTCGTCGACCTGATCAACATGCGCGCGCTCACCTGGCGCGGGGAGACCCAGAAGGGTGAGGACTACGCGATCGAGGAGATCCCGGCCGACCTGGCCGACTCCGCGGCCGAGTGGCGCGAGAAGCTGATGGAGACCCTGGCCGACGTCGACGACTCGGTGATGGAGAAGTACCTGGAGGGCGACGAGATCTCCGTCGAGGAGATCAAGGCCGCCATCCGGCGCGCCACCATCGCCAGCAAGGCCAACCCGGTGCTCTGCGGCTCGGCGTTCAAGAACAAGGGCGTGCAGCCCATGCTCGACGCCGTGGTCGACTTCCTGCCGTCGCCGCTGGACGTCCCGGCCATCGAGGGCACCGCGACCGACGGCGAGACCCCGCTGCAGCGGAAGCCGTCGACCTCCGAGCCCTTCTCCGGCCTGGCTTTCAAGATCCAGACCGACAAGCACCTCGGCAAGCTCACCTACGTCCGGGTCTACTCCGGCGTGGTCGAGTCCGGGTCCCAGGTGGTCAACTCCACCAAGGACCGCAAGGAGCGGATCGGCAAGATCTACCAGATGCACGCCAACAAGCGGGAGGAGCGCGGCTCCGCCAAGGCTGGCGACATCATCGCGGTCCAGGGTCTGAAGCAGACCACCACCGGTGACACCCTGTGCGACCCGGCGAACCCGGTCATCCTCGAGTCGATGACCTTCCCGGAGCCGGTCATCGAGGTGGCCATCGAGCCGAAGACCAAGGCCGACCAGGAGAAGCTCAGCACCGCCATCCAGCGGCTGGCCGAGGAGGACCCGACCTTCCGCGTCAAGCTGGACGAGGAGACCGGCCAGACGGTCATCTCCGGCATGGGCGAGCTGCACCTGGACATCCTGGTGGACCGGATGCGCCGCGAGTTCAACGTCGAGGCGAACATCGGTAAGCCGCAGGTGGCGTACCGCGAGACGATCCGCCGCAAGGTGGAGAAGATCGAGTACACCCACAAGAAGCAGACCGGTGGTTCCGGCCAGTACGCCCGGGTGATCGTGAGCCTGGAGCCGCTGCCGCTGGACAACGACTCGCCGACCTACGAGTTCGCGAACGCCGTCACCGGTGGCCGCATCCCCCGGGAGTTCATCCCGTCGGTGGACGCGGGCGCCCAGGACGCCATGCAGTACGGCATTCTCGCCGGCTTCCCGCTGGTGGGTGTCAAGCTGACGCTGCTGGACGGCCAGTACCACGAGGTCGACTCGTCGGAAATGGCGTTCAAGATCGCCGGCTCGATGGTGATGAAGGAGGCGGCCCGCAAGGCCGACCCCGCACTGCTCGAGCCGATGATGGCCGTTGAGGTCACCACCCCTGAGGAGAACATGGGTGACGTCATCGGCGACCTCAACTCCCGGCGGGGCATCATCCAGGCGATGGAGGAGCGCAGCGGCGCCCGCATCGTCCGGGCCCTGGTGCCGTTGTCGGAGATGTTCGGCTACGTCGGCGACCTGCGGTCGAAGACCCAGGGCCGGGCTAGCTACAGCATGCAGTTCGACTCCTACGCCGAGGTTCCGCAGAGCGTGGCGAAGGAGATCATCGCCAAGGCGACGGGTGAGTGACGCTCACCTGAGCTGACCCGATGATCCGGGGACGGTCGCGGGAGGGATCTCCCGCCCGCGACCACCTCGGTCGGGTTGTGTGAATTCCGGGCCTGTAGGCTTCATCGCCGCAGAACCCACCAAGGCTCTCCGGCCACCAGGTCGGAAAGGCTGTCGACAGAGTCCTAAGCGCCGACCCGGCGCACCGGGGCGAACGAACCAAGAAAGTCCACAGGAGGACACCAGTGGCGAAGGCGAAGTTCGAGCGGACTAAGCCGCACGTCAACATCGGCACCATTGGTCACATCGACCACGGTAAGACGACGCTGACGGCGGCCATCACCAAGGTCCTGCACGACCAGTTCCCGGACCTCAACCCGTACACGCCGTTCGACGAGATCGACAAGGCGCCGGAGGAGAAGGCCCGCGGCATCACGATCTCCATCGCGCACGTCGAGTACCAGACCGAGGCGCGTCACTACGCGCACGTCGACTGCCCCGGTCACGCCGACTACATCAAGAACATGATCACCGGTGCCGCCCAGATGGACGGCGCGATCCTGGTGGTGGCGGCGACCGACGGCCCGATGCCGCAGACCCGCGAGCACGTGCTGCTGGCCCGTCAGGTCGGTGTGCCGTACATCGTCGTGGCGCTCAACAAGAGCGACATGGTCGACGACGAGGAGCTCCTGGAGCTCGTCGAGCTCGAGGTCCGCGAGCTGCTCTCGTCGCAGGAGTACCCGGGTGACGACCTGCCGGTCGTGCGGGTCTCGGCGCTGAAGGCCCTCGAGGGTGACCCCGAGTGGACCGGCAAGCTCATGGACCTCATGAACGCTGTCGACACCGCGATCCCGCAGCCGGAGCGCGAGACCGAGAAGCCGTTCCTGATGCCGATCGAGGACGTGTTCACGATCACCGGTCGTGGCACCGTCGTCACCGGTCGCGCGGAGCGCGGCATCCTCAAGCCGAACGAGGAGGTGGAGATCGTCGGTATCCGCGAGAAGTCGCAGAAGACGGTCTGCACCGGCATCGAGATGTTCCGCAAGCTGCTCGACGAGGCCCGGGCCGGCGAGAACGTCGGTCTGCTCCTCCGCGGCATCAAGCGCGAGGACGTCGAGCGCGGCATGGTCGTCATCAAGCCGGGCACCACGACCCCGCACACGGAGTTCGAGGCGACGGTCTACATCCTCTCCAAGGAGGAGGGCGGCCGGCACACCCCGTTCTTCCAGAACTACCGTCCGCAGTTCTACTTCCGGACCACGGACGTTACCGGCGTCGTCACGCTGCCCGAGGGCACCGAGATGGTCATGCCGGGCGACAACACCACGATGTCCGTGAAGCTGATCCAGCCCATCGCGATGGAGGAGAACCTCAAGTTCGCGATCCGGGAGGGTGGCCGTACGGTCGGCGCTGGTCGCGTCACCAAGATCGTCAAGTGAGCTGGGTAACCCCGATTAGCGTTGCCGCCGGTCGTGCGGCATACTAGTCAGGTTGCGTAACGACGGTCGGTCGCCCGCGTCCGGTTAACGCTGGACCTCCGGGTGTCAGACAGTCTCGCGTGGGGTGGTTGATCGCCCATGGTGATCAACCACCCTCGCGCGGCGTCCAGGTCGCGGTCACCGCGATCGGCGCCATGACCCACCGCGTGGTCGGAAATCGCTCCGGAGTCCCGGGG
This sequence comes from Micromonospora sp. NPDC023966, assembly GCF_040639095.1. Taxonomy (NCBI): domain Bacteria; kingdom Bacillati; phylum Actinomycetota; class Actinomycetes; order Micromonosporales; family Micromonosporaceae; genus Micromonospora; species Micromonospora sp. NPDC023966. The sequence goes on from NZ_JBEZZJ010000011.1 coordinate 108,148, forward strand.
CGGAGCCTGGCCCATGGGCGCGACACGCCCGACCGCGGGGGTCGGCGAAGTGGGCCTGTACCAGCCGGTACAGGCGCCCGCAACACAGCGGCATCGAGAGAAGGAACAGAAGCCACCATGGCGGGACAGAAGATCCGCATCCGGCTCAAGGCCTATGACCACGAGGTCGTCGACTCCTCGGCTCGGAAGATCGTCGAGACGGTGACGCGTACCGGGGCGCAGGTCGCTGGCCCGGTGCCGCTGCCCACGGAGATCAACCGTTTCTGCGTCATCCGCTCGCCGCACAAGTACAAGGACTCGCGCGAGCACTTCGAGATGCGCACGCACAAGCGTCTGATCGACATCATCGACCCGACCCCGAAGACGGTCGACTCGCTCATGCGCCTCGACCTGCCGGCTGGCGTCGACATCGAGATCAAGCTGTAGGGACCGGACAAATGGACAGGCAAGTCAAGGGGATCCTGGGCGCAAAGCTCGGCATGACCCAGGTCTGGGACAACAACCGCGTTGTTCCCGTGACCGTGGTTCAGGCCGGCCCGTGCGTCGTGAGCCAGGTTCGTAGCGCCGACAAGGACGGTTACTCCGCGGTCCAGCTGGCGTACGGGGCCATCGACCCGCGCAAGGTCAAGAAGCCGATCGCCGGGCACTACGCCAAGGCGGACGTCGCGCCGCGCCGGCACATCGTCGAGCTGCGCACCGCGGACGCCGCGGACTACTCGCCGGGCCAGGAGGTCACGGTCGAGGAGTTCCCCGCCGGTGTGGCCATCGACGTCACCGGCAAGACCAAGGGCAAGGGCTACGCCGGCCCGATGAAGCGGCACGGCTTCCACGGCCTGCGCGCCAGCCACGGTGTCGAGCGCAAGCACCGCTCGCCCGGCTCGATCGGCGCCTGCGCGACCCCGGGTCGCGTCTTCAAGGGCACCCGGATGGCGGGTCGGATGGGTGGCGTGCGCTACACCGTCCAGAACCTGACCGTCCAGGCGGTCGACACTGAGAACAACCTCCTGCTCGTCCGTGGCGCCATCCCGGGCCCCAAGGGCGCGCTGGTCCTGGTCCGCACGGCGGCCAAGACCAAGGTGAAGAAGGGCGGTGCGGCCAAGTGACCACCGTTGAGGTCCTCAACGTCGAAGGCAACAAGGCCGGCTCCGTCGAGCTGCCCGCCGACATCTTCGACGCCCAGGCCAACATCCCGCTGATGCACCAGGTCGTGGTGGCTCAGCTGGCGGCGGCCCGGCAGGGCACGCACAAGGTCAAGACTCGCGGCGAGGTCTCCGGTGGAGGCAAGAAGCCGTACAAGCAGAAGGGCACCGGTCGTGCCCGCCAGGGCTCGATCCGCGCGCCGCAGTTCGCCGGCGGTGGCGTGGTCCACGGCCCGGTGCCGCGCGACTACAGCCAGCGGACCCCGAAGAAGATGAAGGCCGCCGCCCTGCGTGGCGCCCTCTCCGACCGGGCCCGCGCCGGCCAGGTGCACGTCGTCGAGGCGTTCGTCTCTGGCGAGAAGCCGTCGACCAAGGCCGCCCTGGCCACGCTGGCGAAGCTGACCGAGGCCCGTCGGGTCCTGGTCGTGCTGAGCAGCACCGACGAGCTGAACTGGGTGTCGCTGCGCAACGAGCCGCGGGTGCACCTGATCGAGGCCGGCCAGCTCAACACGTACGACGTGCTGGTGGCCGACGACGTGGTCTTCACGAAGGAGGCCCTGGACGAGTTCCTGGGCGTTCCCGCCGAGACCACCGAGGAGGGTGGCAAGTGAGCACGATCGCCGATCCGCGCGACATCATCGTCGCCCCGGTCGTCTCGGAGAAGAGCTACAGCGAGCTGAACCGGAACTGGTACACCTTCCTGGTGCACCCGGACGCGAACAAGACCGAGATCAAGATCGCTATCCAGCAGATCTTCAACGTCCGCGTCCTGACGGTCAACACGCTCAACCGCGAGGGCAAGCGCAAGCGCACCAAGACCGGGTTCGGTCAGCGCAAGTCGACCAAGCGGGCGATCGTGAAGCTGGCTGACGGTGACCGTATCGAGGCCTTCGGCGGCCCGGTCAGCTGAGGGGTGTAGACAATGGCTATCCGTAAGTACAAGCCGACGACGCCGGGCCGACGTGGCTCGAGTGTCGCCGACTTCGCTGAGATCACCCGGTCGACGCCCGAGAAGTCGCTGCTGGCTCCGCTGCCGAAGAAGGGCGGACGCAACGCCCACGGCCGGATCACCACGCGGCACCACGGTGGCGGCCACAAGCGGCAGTACCGTCTGATCGACTTCAAGCGGGTCGACAAGGACGGCGTGCCGGCGAAGGTCGCGCACATCGAGTACGACCCGAACCGCACCGCGCGCATCGCGCTGCTGCACTACGCCGACGGCGAGAAGCGCTACATCATCGCGCCGAAGGACCTGAAGCAGGGCGACCGGGTGGAGTCGGGGCCGAGCGCCGACATCAAGCCGGGCAACAACCTGCCGCTGCGCAACATCCCGGTCGGTACCACCATCCACAACGTGGAGCTGCGTTCGGGCGGCGGCGCCAAGCTGGCCCGCTCGGCCGGCGTCGGCATCCAGCTGCTCGGCCGTGAGGGCGCGTACGCGACCCTCCGCATGCCGTCCGGCGAGATCCGGCGTGTCGACGTGCGCTGCCGCGCCAGCATCGGCGAGATCGGCAACGCCGACCAGTCGAACATCAACTGGGGTAAGGCCGGCCGCATGCGGTGGAAGGGCAAGCGCCCGACCGTCCGTGGTGTCGCCATGAACCCGGTCGACCACCCGCACGGTGGTGGTGAGGGTAAGACCTCCGGTGGTCGCCACCCGGTCAACCCGCAGGGTAAGCCCGAGGGCCGCACCCGTCGTAAGGGCCAGCCGAGCGACCGGCTGATCGTCCGCCGCCGCTACGCCACGCGTAAGCGCGGCTGAGGGAGATAAGACATGCCTCGCAGCCTGAAGAAGGGCCCGTTCGTCGACGACCACCTGCTCAAGAAGGTGGAGACGCAGAACGACAAGGGCTCGAAGAACGTCATCAAGACCTGGTCGCGGCGCTCGACGATCATCCCGGAGATGCTGGGTCACACGATCGCCGTGCACGACGGACGCAAGCACGTCCCGGTCTTCGTGACCGAGGCCATGGTCGGGCACAAGCTCGGCGAGTTCGCGCTGACCCGCACGTTCAAGGGTCACGAGAAGGACGACCGGAAGAGCCGCCGGCGCTGACGCCGCGGGCATACGGATAGAGGAACAAGGGGTTACAGCGATGCCAGGAAAGGGCGACGCTCCGGTGCTTCCGGGCGCGCGGGCGGTTGCGCGGCACGTGCGCATCTCGCCGATGAAGGCGCGCCGGGTGGTCAACCTCGTCCGCGGCCTGCCCGCGAAGGAGGCGCTCACGGTGCTGCAGTTCGCGCCGCAGGCTGCGAGCGAGCAGGTGTACAAGGTGCTCGCGAGCGCGATCGCCAACGCGGAGAACAACGAGCGGCTGGACCCCGACGCGCTGCTCGTCAGCGAGGCGTTCGTCGACGAGGGCCCGACGATGAAGCGGTTCCGGCCGCGGGCGCAGGGCCGGGCGTACCGGATCCGCAAGCGCACCTGCCACATCACCGTGGCGGTCGAGGCGGTTGCGCCGGCCGCGCCGAAGAAGTCGGCGAAGAAGGCCGAGCCGGCGAAGAAGGCCGCGCCGGCCAACCAGGCCGAGACGGCTGAGGGGCAGAGCACGACGGAGGGTGCCGAGTAATGGGTCAGAAGGTTCACCCGACCGGGTTCCGGCTCGGCATCTCGACCGACTGGAAGTCCCGCTGGTTCGCGGACAAGCTCTACAAGGACTACATCGGCGAGGATGTCAAGATCCGCCGGATGATGTCCAAGGGCCTCGAGCGCGCCGGCATCTCCAAGGTCGACATCGAGCGCACCCGGGACCGGGTCCGCGTCGACATCCACACCGCCCGGCCGGGCATCGTCATCGGCCGTAAGGGTGCGGAGGCCGACCGGATCCGCGGCGAGCTGGAGAAGCTCACCGGCAAGCAGGTTCAGCTGAACATCATCGAGGTGAAGAGCCCCGAGTCGGACGCGCAGCTGGTCGCCCAGGGCGTCGCCGAGCAGCTGTCCAGCCGGGTCAGCTTCCGTCGGGCCATGCGCAAGGCGATGCAGTCCGCGATGAAGAACCCGGTCTGCAAGGGCATCCGGGTTCAGGTCTCGGGCCGCCTCGGCGGCGCCGAGATGAGCCGGACCGAGTTCTACCGCGAGGGCCGGGTCCCGCTGCACACGCTGCGGGCCAACATCGAGTACGGCTTCTTCGAGGCTCGTACCACCTTCGGCCGGATCGGCGTGAAGGTCTGGATCTACAAGGGCGACGCCGTCCCGGGCCGGGAGGCTCCGGCCGAGGCCGGTCCGTCCCGCCCGCGCCGTGACCGCGGCGACCGCCCCGAGCGGCCGCGCCGTGGCCGGTCGGGTTCGTCGGGCACGACCGCCGGTGGCACCGAGGCCGGCCGGGCTGCCGCGACCACCATCGCGCAGCAGGCCGAGACGCCGAGCGGCGAGCCGGTTGACGCCGGCGCCGTCGCCGCGGCCGCCACTCAGCCGGCAGAAACGCAGCAGGAGGGCTGACAGATGCTGATGCCGCGCAAGCCCCCGAAGGGCTTCCGCAAGCCGCACCACCCGGACCGCCACGGCGCGTCCAAGGGTGGTAACCGGGTGGTGTTCGGCGAGTTCGGGATCCAGGCTCTCGAGCCGGCGTACGTGACCAACCGCCAGATCGAGTCGGCGCGTATCGCGATGACCCGTCACATCAAGCGTGGCGGCAAGGTCTGGATCACGATCTTCCCGGACCAGGCCCTCACCAAGAAGCCGGCGGAAACCCGGATGGGTTCCGGTAAGGGTTCGCCCGAGTGGTGGGTCGCCAACGTCAAGCCGGGGCGGGTTCTCTTCGAGATGTCCTTCCCCAACGAGCAGATCGCGCGAGAGGCGATGCGTCGCGCGATCCACAAGCTCCCGATGAAGTGCCGCATTGTTACGCGCGAAGTGGGTGAATCCTGATGGCAGCGGGCGTCAAGGCCTCCGAGCTGCGTGAGCTCTCCGAGGAGGAGCTGGTCACGAAGCTGCGCGAGGCGAAGGCGGAGCTGTTCAACCTCCGCGTGCAGGCCGCAACCGGGCAGCTGGACAACAACCGGCGGCTGCAGGTCATCCGTCGGGAGATCGCCCGGATCTACACGATCATGCGTGAGCGTGAGCTGGGTCTCTCGGCCGCGCCGACTGAGGTGACTGCATCATGAGTGAGAACACCACCACCACCGCCGCCGCGCGGGCCCGCCGCAAGGTGCGTGAGGGCCTCGTGGTCAGCGACAAGATGGACAAGACCGTCGTGGTCGAGGTCGAGGACCGGGTCAAGCACGCGCTGTACGGCAAGATCATGCGCCGGACCAGCAAGCTGAAGGTCCACGACGAGCAGAACTCGGCCGGCATCGGCGACCGGGTCCTGATCATGGAGACCCGGCCGCTTTCCGCCACCAAGCGGTGGCGGCTCGTGGAGATCCTCGAGAAGGCCAAGTAGCGAAGGCTCGAGCTCGGCCGGGTTCGGTCGGGCGCAGGTTCCGCCAGGCTCCGGCCGCCCCCGGCGGCCGGAGAACCGGCAGACATAGGAGATAGACGTGATTCAGCAGGAGTCGCGACTGCGCGTCGCCGACAACACGGGTGCACGGGAGATCCTGTGCATCCGGGTTCTCGGTGGCTCCGGTCGGCGCTACGCGAGCATCGGCGACGTCATCGTGGCCACGGTCAAGGACGCGATCCCCGGTGCCGGTGTGAAGAAGGGCGACGTCGTCAAGGCCGTCGTCGTTCGCACCGCCAAGGAGAGGCGGCGGCCGGACGGCTCGTACATCCGCTTCGACGAGAACGCCGCCGTCATCATCAAGGACGGTGGGGACCCGCGCGGTACCCGCATCTTCGGCCCGGTGGGCCGCGAGCTGCGGGACAAGCGGTTCATGAAGATCATCTCTCTCGCGCCGGAGGTGTTGTGACCGTGAAGGTCAAGAAGGGCGACACGGTCGTCGTCATCGCCGGCAAGGACAAGGGTGCCAAGGGTAAGGTCATCGCGGCCTACCCGCGGCAGGACAAGGTCCTGGTCGAGGGCGTGAACCGGGTCAAGAAGCACACCCGCATCAGCACCACCCAGCGTGGCGCCAAGACCGGTGGCATCGTCACCCAGGAGGCCCCGATCCACGTCTCGAACGTGCAGGTCCTGGACTCCGACGGCAAGCCGACCCGGGTCGGTTACCGGATCGACGACAACGGCCAGAAGGTCCGCATCGCGCGTAGCACCGGTAAGGACCTCTGATGACCACGGCTACCGAAACCAAGACCCTGCCGCGCCTCAAGGAGCGGTACCGCAACGAGGTCGTGGCGAAGCTGCAGGAGCAGTACAGCTACGGCAACCCCATGCAGGTGCCCGGGCTCGTCAAGATCGTCGTCAACATGGGCGTCGGCGAGGCCGCTCGGGACGCCAAGCTGATCGACGGCGCCGTCCGCGACCTGGCCACGATCACCGGCCAGAAGCCGCTGGTGCGGCGGGCGACCAAGTCCATCGCGCAGTTCAAGCTCCGCGAGGGCATGCCGATCGGCGCGAAGGTCACCCTGCGCGGCGACCGGATGTGGGAGTTCCTGGACCGGCTGCTCTCCATCGCGCTGCCGCGTATCCGTGACTTCCGCGGCCTGGACGGGCGCAAGCTCGACGGCCACGGCAACTACACGTTCGGTCTGACCGAGCAGTCGGTGTTCCACGAGATCGACCAGGACAAGATCGATCGCCAGCGGGGCATGGACATCACGGTGGTCACGACCGCCACGACCGACGACGAGGGCCGGGCGCTGCTCAAGCTCCTGGGCTTCCCGTTCAAGGAGAACTGAGATGGCCAAGAAGGCGCTGATCATCAAGGCGGCCGCGAAGCCGAAGTTCTCGGTTCGCGCGTACACCCGCTGCCAGCGGTGCGGGCGTCCGAAGGCGGTCTACCGCAAGTTCGGTCTCTGCCGGGTGTGCATCCGGGAGATGGCCCACCGCGGTGAGCTGCCCGGCGTGTCCAAGGCTTCCTGGTAATAGCCCGGCGCGCTTCGCGCGTCAGCTGAACTGTCTCTTCGCCGTAGGCCCCGGGCCTGGCCCGGGGAACCCCGGCGAGAAAGGTTGACGAATTTCATGACGATGACCGACCCGATCGCAGACATGCTCACGCGTCTGCGTAACGCCAACCAGGCGTACCACGACCGGGTGACGATGCCCTACTCGAAGATCAAGGCGAACATCGCCGAGGTCCTCAAGGCCGAGGGTTACATCGCCACCTGGTCGGTCGAGGAGCCCGAGGAGGGCGCCGTCGGCAAGCGACTGGTCGTCGAGCTGAAGTACGGCCAGAACCGGGAGCGGAGCCTGGCCGGCATCAAGCGTGTGTCCAAGCCCGGTCTCCGGGTGTACGCCAAGTCGGACGGGCTCCCGCGGGTGCTCGGCGGGCTGGGCGTGGCGATCATTTCGACGTCCCAGGGGCTGCTCACCGACCGGCAGGCCCGCAAGCGGAGCGTTGGCGGGGAAGTCCTCGCCTTCGTCTGGTAACGGGAGACAGGTAGAAATGTCGCGTATTGGACGTAAGTCGATCCCGGTGCCAGCCGGCGTCGACATCACCATCGAGGGCCAGACCGTCAAGGTCAAGGGCCCCAAGGGCGAGCTGAGCCACGTACTGGCCGAGCCGATCACGGCGGAGCGGGGCGAGGACGGCGCGCTGCACGTCAACCGGCCCAACGACGAGCGCAAGGCCAAGGAGCTGCACGGCCTGAGCCGTACGCTGGTGGCCAACATGATCGTCGGCGTGACCGAGGGCTACCGCAAGAGCCTCGAGATCGCCGGTACCGGTTACCGCGTGACCGCCAAGGGCAAGGACCTCGAGTTCGCGCTCGGGTTCTCGCACCCGGTGCTGGTCCCGGCCCCGGAGGGCATCACCTTCACGGTGGAGCGGCCGACGCTGTTCCACGTGGCCGGCATCGACAAGCAGCAGGTCGGCGAGGTCGCCGCCAACATCCGGAAGATCCGCCCGCCGGAGCCCTACAAGGGCAAGGGCGTGAAGTACCAGGGCGAGGTCATCCGCCGCAAGGCTGGAAAGGCAGGTAAGAAGTGAGCGCCACGCTGCTCAAGCGCCGCCGCGGCGTCGCCGCCAAGCGGGCCGTCGGGCGTGCGCGCCGGCACTTCCGGGTCCGCAAGAACGTCAGCGGCACCACCGAGCGTCCCCGCCTGGTCGTCACCCGGTCCCTGCGGCACATCGTCGCCCAGATCGTCGACGACACCAAGGGTCACACCCTGGTGTCGGCCTCGACCATGGACGCCGCGCTGCGCGGCGCCGAGGGCGACAAGAGCGCCCTGGCCGGCAAGGTCGGCGCTCTGCTCGCCGAGCGGGCCAAGGCCGCCGGCGTCTCGAAGGTCGTCTTCGACCGCGGTGGCAACCGGTACGCGGGGCGAGTCGCCGCGCTTGCCGCTGCCGCCCGCGAAGCCGGGCTCGAGTTCTAGAAACCCCGTCACGAGAGAGAAGGAAGGCTGCTGATGCCAGGTCAACAGCGCCGTGGCGGCGGGTCCGGTGGCAACGAGGGTGGTCGCCGCGACAACCGCCGTGAGGGCGGCCGCGGAAACGCGCCCGTCGAGAAGACCCCGCACCTCGAGCGGGTCGTCGCGATCAACCGCGTCGCCAAGGTCGTGAAGGGTGGTCGTCGCTTCAGCTTCACCGCCCTCGTGATCGTGGGCGACGGCGACGGCACCGTCGGTGTGGGCTACGGAAAGGCCAAGGAGGTGCCCGCGGCGATCGCCAAGGGTGTCGAGGAGGCCAAGAAGCACTTCTTCAAGGTGCCGCGGATCGGCCAGTCGATTCCGCACCCGGTGCAGGGCGAGGACGCGGCCGGTGTGGTGCTGCTCAAGCCGGCCTCGGCCGGTACGGGTGTCATCGCCGGCGGTCCGGTGCGTGCCGTGCTGGAGTGCGCGGGCATCCACGACGTGCTCTCCAAGAGCCTCGGCTCGTCGAACCCGATCAACATCGTGCACGCCACGGTGGCGGCCCTGAAGGCGCTCGAGTCGCCGGAGCAGGTCGCGGCCCGTCGTGGTCTGCCGGTCGAGGACGTCGCGCCGGCCGCCATGCTGGCGTCGCGGGCGGGGGTGGCGTCCTGATGGCACGCCTGAAGGTCACCCAGGTCCGGTCCGAGATCGGGACCAAGCAGAACCAGCGTGACTCGCTGCGTTCGCTCGGTCTCAAGCGGATCAACGACGTGGTGGTCAAGGAGGATCGGCCGGAGATCCGGGGCATGATCTTCGCGGTCAACCACCTCGTGAAGGTCGAGGAGGTCGAGTAATGACGATCAAGGTGCACCACCTCCGTCCGGCGCCCGGAGCCAAGACCGACAAGACCCGCGTGGGTCGCGGTGAGGGCTCCAAGGGCAAGACCGCCGGTCGCGGTACCAAGGGTTCCAAGGCCCGGAAGAACATCTCGGCGGCGTTCGAGGGTGGGCAGATGCCCATCCACATGCGCCTGCCGAAGCTGAAGGGCTTCAAGAACAAGTTCAAGGTGGTCTTCCAGGTGGTCAACCTGGACCGGCTCGCCGAGCTCTTCCCGAACGGCGGCCAGGTCGGCCCCGTCGAGCTGGCCGAGGCCGGCGCGGTCCGCAAGGGCCAGCCGGTCAAGGTGCTCGGCACCGGCGACCTCGGCGGTGTGGCTCTCCAGGTGTCGGCGCACGCGTTCAGCGCGTCGGCCAAGGAGAAGATCACCGCGGCCGGCGGCTCGGTCACCGAGCTGTAAGGCACGTTCGTGGCGCCCGCTCAGTTGTCCGCAACTGGGCGGGCGCCATGGTCTAACCGGCGAATGTGCGCCGGGTAACATCGTATTCGGTTTATGTAGCCGGGCACATCTGCCCGGACCGGGATCGGGCTGTTAGAGTCCCTTCCCAGCTATGGATATCGGGCGCTCCGCCCGGCACCCACCCCGCCCCGCCAGGGATCACCACCGGCGGCCCGCGTCGCGCAGGAGGAAGAAGTTGCTGTCCGCCTTTCTCAGTGCGTTCCGTACGCCTGACCTGCGCAAGAAGCTGCTGTTCACAGTAGGCATCATCGCGGTCTACCGGTTGGGCGCCACGCTGCCCAGCCCGGGTGTGTCGTACGGCAACGTGCAGAAGTGCCTCGACACCATTCAGGGCAGCACCGGCGTGCTGAACCTGCTGGATCTCTTCTCCGGTGGCGCGCTGCTGCAGCTGTCGGTCTTCGCGCTGGGCATCATGCCCTACATCACCGCGTCGATCATCCTGCAGCTGCTGACGGTGGTCATTCCGCGCCTGGAGCAGCTCCGCAAGGAGGGCCAGGCCGGCCAGGCGAAGATCACCCAGTACACCCGCTACCTGACGCTGGGCCTGGGCATCCTCCAGTCCTCGGCGTTCGTGGCGCTGGCGCGCTCGGGTCAGCTCTTCAACAACCAGTGCGACCAGTTCCCGATCGTCCCGCGGGGCACCGGCATCCCGGACTGGCTGACGCTGACCATCCTGGTCATGACGATGACCGCCGGCACCGGCATGGTGATGTGGCTCGGTGAGCTGATCACCGACCGGGGCGTCGGCAACGGCATGTCCGTGCTGATCTTCACGTCGATCGCGGCCCGGCTGCCCAGCGAGGGCTGGAAGATCAAGACCACCAAGGGCTGGGGGATGTTCTTCCTCGTCATCGCCCTGGTCCTGCTGGTCATCACCGCGGTCACCTTCATCGAGCAGGCCCAGCGCCGGATCCCGGTGCAGTACGCCAAGCGCATGATCGGCCGGCGGATGTACGGCGGCACCTCCACCTACATCCCGCTCAAGGTGAACCAGGCCGGCGTCATCCCGGTCATCTTCGGCTCGTCGCTGCTCTACCTGCCGCAGCTCGCGCTCCAGTTCTTCGACCAGAACAACCCGGGGAAGACCCAGGCCTGGATCCAGAACCACATCGTGAAGGCGAGCGCGCCGGAGCACATCGCGATCTACTTCCTGCTGATCATCTTCTTCACCTACTTCTACGTGTCGATCACGTTCAACCCGACCGAGGTCGCGGACAACATGAAGAAGTACGGCGGCTTCGTGCCGGGCATCCGCCCCGGCAAGCCGACCGCCGAGTACCTCGACTTCATCCTCAGCCGGATCACCCTGCCGGGCGCGCTCTACCTGGGCATCGTCGCGATCCTGCCGAACTTCTTCTTCATCTGGCTGGACAACCAGCAGTTCCAGAACTTCCCGTTCGGCGGCACCGCTGTGCTCATCATGGTCGGCGTCGGTCTGGAGACCGTAAAGCAGATCGAGAGCCAACTCATGCAGCGGAACTACGAAGGGTTCCTGCGGTAGATGCGACTCGTTCTGGTTGGCCCGCCGGGCGCGGGCAAGGGCACGCAGGCGGAGTTCATCGCCGCGCACCTCTCGGTGCCCAAGATCTCGACCGGTGACATCTTCCGGGCCAACGTCTCCCAGGGCACGCCCCTGGGAGTCGAGGCGAAGCGCTACATGGACGCCGGCAAGCTGGTCCCGGACGAGGTCACCATCAACATGGTGCGGGACCGGCTCGCCGAGCCGGACGCCAGCGAGGGCTTCCTCCTCGACGGCTTCCCGCGTACGACGCCGCAGGCCGCCGCGCTGGACAAGCTCCTCGCCGACCTCGGCACCGCGCTGGACCTGGTGCTGGAGCTGGTCGTCGACGACGACGAGGTGATCCGGCGGCTCTCCGGCCGGCGTACCTGCCGGGGCTGCGGCAAGATCTGGCACGTCGAGTTCGACGCCACCACCCGCGAGGGCGTCTGCGACCGTTGCGGCGCCGAGCTGTTTCAGCGCGACGACGACAAGCCGGAGACCATCGCGGCGCGGCTTCGGGAGTACGCCGAGAAGACCGCGCCGCTGGTCGACTACTACGGCGCCCAGGGCAAGCTCGTCGGCATCGACGCGACCGGGCCGGTGGAGGACGTCACCGTCCGCGCCATCGACGCCCTCCGCTCGTACGGCGGCTGACGTCCCGCCGGAGCCCCGGCGGATAGAGTGCGACCAGCGGGGTACGTGCGACGTGCCCCGCTGTTCCGCGCAACGAAAGGTATCGCCCCCATGCGTCGTCCCCAGCTGGACATCCAGCTGAAGACCCCCGAGCAGATCGAGCTGATGCGGGCTGCCGGTCTGGTGGTCGCCCGCGCGCTGCGCCGGATGCGGGAGGCGGTGGCCCCCGGCGTGACCACCGCCGATCTCGACGCGATCGCCGAGGCGACCATCCGGGAGGCCGGCGCGGTCCCGTCGTTCAAGGGCTACCACGGCTTCCCGGCGTCGATCTGCTCGTCGGTCAACGAGCAGGTGGTGCACGCCATCCCGTCGTCGTCGCAGGTGCTCCGCGAGGGCGACCTGATCTCGATCGACTGCGGCGCGGTGCTCAACGGCTGGCACGGCGACGCGGCCGTCACGGTCGGCGTCGGCGAGGTCGACCCGGCCCTGCTGAAGATGGCCGCGGTCGCCGAGGACGCCATGTGGGCCGGCATCGCCGCCGCGGCGCGGGGCGCGGCCAGCGGCAAGGGCCGGCTCACCGACATCTCCCACGCGGTGGAGACCGCGGTCCGTCAGGGCGGCCGGTACGGCATCGTCGACGGCTACGGCGGGCACGGCATCGGCACCGAGATGCACCAGGACCCGCACGTGCTCAACCACGGGCGCCCGGGCAAGGGCCCGCGCCTCGTGCCCGGCCTGGCGCTGGCCATCGAGCCGATGATCACCATGGGCTCGCCGCGCACCGTCGAACTGTCCGACGGCTGGACCGTGGTGACCCGCGACCGGTCGATGGCGGTGCACGTCGAGCACTCGATGGCGCTGCTGGACGACGGCGTCTGGGTGCTGACCGCCGAGGACGGCGGCCGCGCCCGGCTCGGCGAGCTGGTCACCGCCCGCCAGTCGGCGGACTCTCCGGCCGTCTGACGCCGAAGCGCCCGCCCGCGAGGTTCCGGCCCGATCGTCCGGATCGTTCCTGCCCGCTGGCACACGGACGCCGGAAGGCGGAGAGCGGCGGAGATCGCCGGTACCCCGCGGCTGGCGGGGTGGTGTCATGCTTGCCGTCATGGACGGGCGGAGCGGGATGCGGGCGGCCGACGCCGACCGGGAGGCCACGGCGGAGCGGCTCCGGGTGGCCCTGGAGGAGGGCCGGCTCGACCTGCACGAGTACGACGCGCGGCTGGTCCGCGCGTACGGTGCGAAGACGTACGCCGACCTGGACGAGGTGGTCGCCGACCTGCCCGGCCCGGCGCCGGCGCAGCGCGCCGCGGTGGCGCCCGCTCCGCCGGCCCCGCCCCCGGTGGCCGAGGGCGGGCCGGTGGTCGAGACCGGCGGAGCGGGCGCTGGCTGCTCGGCCTCTGGACCCCGTGGCTCCGGGTCGCCGGGATCCTGGTCCCGATCTGGCTGCTCGTCTCGATCGGCTCCCGGGACGTGGCCCATTTCTGGCCGGCCTGGGTGCTCGGTCCGTGGGGCGCGCTGCTACTGATGCAGTCGGTGGGGCTGGCCGGTGGCGGCCACCCCTGGCACCCGGGTCCCCGGCGTCGCCGGGACCGGCGTCGGGGGTGCTGACCGGCCGTCTGGTGGCGGCGGTCACAGCGGGAGCCGGATTTCGCCCGCCCGGGCGACCGGCCGGGTGGTCGGTTTGGCGACGGCGCGCAGGCGGGCGTACACTTTCAGATCGGCGCACAGCGTCCACTCCGGCATGCCCACCCTGCGCTTCGGTGGGAGTCGGAGCCGCGGCTGGCTCGGGCTCGGCGATTTCCGCCGGAGCCCGTGTAAGACGTTGTGGGCCGTCCGGAGTAACCGACGTCAGGACAGCGGAGGACATGCCGAAAAAAGACGGAGCCATTGAGATCGAGGGTCGGGTCATCGAGCCCCTGCCGAACGCCATGTTCCGGGTGGAGCTCGCGAACGGCCACAAGGTGCTGGCTCACATCAGCGGCAAGATGCGGCAGCACTACATCCGCATCCTGCCGGAGGACCGGGTCGTCGTCGAACTCTCGCCGTACGACCTGACCCGCGGGCGCATCGTCTACCGCTACAAGTAATCCTGACGACGGCCGGGAACGTCCCCGTGTCCGTCTTCGACGTCCGGGTCGCGCCTCGTCGCGTCTCCGGGCCAGATGGGAAGTAAGGCAACCGTGAAGGTCAAGCCGAGCGTCAAGAGGATCTGCAACAAGTGCCGGGTGATCCGCCGGCACGGCCGGGTCATGATCATTTGTTCTGACCCGCGCCACAAGCAGCGCCAGGGCTGAGCCTGTCCCGCCGACCGTGACGAGCGGCGGCGGAACCGGCCCGGGTGGCAGATCGCGACACACACATCACAGCTCGTCCCAGCCGCGAGCGGTACGCAGCGCGTACCCCCTCGTGGTTGACCCCCGGTCGGAGGCCGGGGCCCGCTTGGGCAGCGACCGATCCCGGTCGCCGGCGCTGAACGCGCCGGAAGGACAGGGGCGGTCGGTAGCGGGGTGGGACGGGTCCACACCTCCGCCACAACATCACGAGGAGTACGCCCGCACATGGCACGTCTAGTCGGCGTGGACCTCCCCCGCGACAAGCGGATGGAGATCGCGCTCACCTACATTTTCGGGGTCGGTCGCACCCGTGCCCTGGAGACGCTCGCCGCCACCGGCATCTCGCCGGAGAAGCGCGCTCGGGACCTCACGGACGAGGAGCTCGTGCAGCTCCGCGACCACATCGAGGCCAACTACCAGGTTGAAGGTGACCTTCGCCGCGAGGTCGCCGCAGACATCCGCCGCAAGGTCGAGATCGGCTGCTACGCGGGTATCCGGCACCGCCGGGGCCTGCCCGTCCGTGGCCAGCGGACCAAGACCAACGCGCGGACCCGGAAGGGCCCGAAGCGGACCGTCGCCGGCAAGAAGAAGCCCGGCAAGAAGTAACTAGGAGCGCACAGACTTATGCCACCGAAGGCTCGTGCCGGAGCCGCCGTCAAGAAGGTCCGGCGCAAGGAACGCAAGAACGTCGCCCACGGGCAGGCGCACATCAAGAGCACCTTCAACAACACCATCGTGTCCATCACGGACCCGACCGGTGCGGTCATCTCCTGGGCCTCCTCGGGCCAGGTGGGCTTCAAGGGCTCGCGCAAGTCGACCCCGTTCGCCGCGCAGCTGGCCGCCGAGGCCGCCGCGCGCCGGGCCATGGATCACGGCATGCGCAAGGTCGACGTGTTCGTCAAGGGCCCCGGCTCCGGCCGGGAGACCGCCATCCGTTCGCTGCAGGCCGCCGGGCTGGAGGTCGGGCAGATCTCCGACGTCACCCCGCAGCCGCACAACGGGTGCCGTCCGCCGAAGCGTCGTCGGGTCTGAGAGGTAGAGAGAGATGGCTCGTTACACCGGTGCTGACTGCCGCCGTTGCCGGCGGGAGAAGATGAAGCTGTTCCTCAAGGGCAGCAAGTGCGATGGTCCGAAGTGCCCGTTCGAGTCCCGGCCGTTCCCGCCCGGGCAGCACGGCCGCGGCCGCACCAAGGAGACGGAGTACCTGCTCCAGCTCCGTGAGAAGCAGAAGGCTCGCCGGGTCTACGGCGTGCTGGAGAAGCAGTTCCGCGGTTACTACGAGGAGGCCGTGGGCAAGCAGGCCAAGACCGGTGAGGTCCTCCTGCAGATCCTCGAGTCGCGGCTGGACAACGTGGTCTACCGGGCCGGCTACGCCGGTTCCCGGGACATGGCCCGCCAGCTGGTCAAGCACGGTCACTTCACGGTGAACGGCAAGAAGGTCGACATCCCGTCGTACCGGGTCAAGGAGCACGACATCATCGAGGTCCGGGAGAAGAGCAAGCAGCTCACCCCGTTCCTGGTGGCGCAGGCTCAGGCCGGTTCGCGGTCGGTTCCGGCCTGGCTCGAGGCGATCCCCAGCCAGATGAAGATCCTCGTGCACTCGCTCCCGGCCCGCCAGGTGATCGACACCCAGGTCCAGGAGCAGCTGATCGTCGAGCTCTACTCCAAGTAAGGGCTCGTTGCGGTGGCCCGCCCTCCGGGGCGGGCCACCGGAACAGTTTGTGTCGTGGGCGTCATATAGCGGGCGCCCCGGAAGAGAAGAGAAAAGATGCTCATCAGCCAGCGACCGTCTCTCTCCGAAGAGTCGATCAACGAGACCCGCTCCCGGTTCACCATCGAGCCGCTGGAGCCGGGCTTCGGCTACACCCTGGGCAACTCGCTGCGGCGCACGCTGCTGTCGTCCATCCCGGGTGCGGCGGTCACCTCGATCAAGATCGACGGTGTCCTGCACGAGTTCACCACGATCCCCGGCGTCAAGGAGGACGTGGTCGAGCTCGTCATGAACATCAAGGAGCTCTGCGTCAGCTCCGAGCACGACGAGCCGGTCAGCATGTACCTGCGCAAGCAGGGCCCCGGCGACGTGACCGCCGGTGACATCCAGCCCCCGGCCGGTGTCTCGGTGCACAACCCGGACCTGAAGCTCGCCACCCTGAACGGCAAGGGCCGGCTCGACATGGAGCTGACCGTCGAGCGGGGTCGTGGCTACGTCACGGCGGCGCAGAACAAGCAGGCGGGCGCCGAGATCGGCCGGATCCCGGTCGACTCGATCTACTCGCCGGTGCTCAAGGTGACCTACCGCGTCGAGGCGACCCGCGTCGAGCAGCGGACCGACTTCGACCGGCTGATCATCGACGTCGAGACCAAGCCGTCGATGGGCCCGCGTACCGCGCTGGCCTCGGCCGGCTCGACGCTGGTGGAGCTGTTCGGGCTGGCCCGGGAGCTGGACGAGACCGCCGAGGGCATCGACATCGGGCCGTCCCCGCAGGACGCCCAGCTCGCGGCCGACCTGGCTCTGCCGATCGAGGAGCTGGACCTGACCGTCCGCTCCTACAACTGCCTCAAGCGCGAGGGCATCAACTCCGTTGGTGAGCTGATCGGGCGTACCGAGGCCGACCTCCTCGACATCCGCAACTTCGGGCAGAAGTCGATCGACGAGGTCAAGATGAAGCTCGCCGGGATGGGCCTGGGGCTGAAGGACTCGGCTCCGAACTTCGACCCGGCGCACGTCGTGGACGCCTTCGGCGAGGCCGACTACGACACCGACGACTACCGCGAGACCGAGCAGCTCTAGTCCGCGCTGCCGCCATACCTGAGGAGCACCAAGCATGCCCACGCCCACCAAGGGCCCCCGCCTCGGCGGCAGCCCCGCGCACGAGCGGCTGATGCTGGCCAACCTGGCCACCGCGCTGTTCCAGCACGGCAAGATCCAGACCACCGAGACGAAGGCCCGGCGGCTGCGTCCGCTGGCCGAGCAGCTCATCACCAAGGCCAAGCGCGGCGACCTCGCCGCGCGGCGTCGGGTGCTGGGCGTCGTCAAGGACAAGGACGTGGTCTACGCGCTGTTCGACCAGATCGCGCCCCGGTACGCCAACCGCAACGGTGGCTACACCCGGATCGTGAAGACCGGCCCGCGCAAGGGTGACGCCGCTCCGATGGCGATCATCGAGCTGGTGGAGGAGCTTCAGGTCGCCGAGCCGAAGGCGAACAAGAAGACCGCCGCCCGCAAGGCCGCCCAGCAGGACAAGGTCGAGGCTCTGGCTCCGGAGGAGGAGACCCCGCGCTCCAGCGAGGCCGCCGACCAGGACGCCGACGCTCCGGTCTCGGCCTCCGGTGACACCGCCGCCGCCCGCGAGGACAGCGACGAGGCCGCCGAGAACGACAAGGCCTGAGCACACAGGCTGCATCGTCGGGCCCGGTACCCCCGCGCGGGGTGCCGGGCCCGACGGCATGAGGAGGTACGAGGTGGACGAGCGGACCCGGCTGCGGCTGGACGTCTCGTACGACGGCACCGATTTCTCCGGCTGGGCCGCCCAGCCCACCCGGCGCACGGTGGCCGGGGTGCTCATGCAGACGCTGGACCTGGTCCTCGGCGCGGGCACCGCGACCGGGCTGACCGTGGCCGGCCGCACCGACGCCGGCGTGCACGCCACCGGGCAGGTCTGCCACCTCGACCTGCCGACCGAGGTGTGGCGGCAGCACGACGGGAAGCTGCTGCGCCGGCTCGCCCGGCTGCTCCCGCCCGACGTGCGGGTCCGTGCCATGACCGAGGTGCCGGCCGACTTCGACGCCCGCTTCTCGGCGACCTTCCGCCGCTACGAGTACCGGGTGACCGACGCGCCGTGGGGCGCCGAGCCGCTGCGCCGCACCGACACCCTGGCCTGGCCGAAGCCGCTGGACCTGGCGGCGCTGAACGCCGCCGCGGCCGGGCTGGTGGGGGAGCACGACTTCGCCGCGTACTGCCGGCGCAAGGAGAACGCCACCACGCTGCGCGAGGTGACCCGGCTGGACTGGCGGCGCGACCCGGACGGGATCCTGGTCGCCACGGTGCAGGCCGACGCGTTCTGCCAGAACATGGTGCGCAGCCTGGTCGGCGCCATGCTGGTCGCCGGGGACGGCCGCCGGCCCGTCGAGTGGCCGGCCGGCCTGCTGAGCCGCCGGGAACGCTCCAGCGAGGTGACCGTGGCGCCCGCGCACGGGCTGACCCTGGTCGAGGTGGGCTACCCGGCCGACCCCGCCGAATACTCCCGTCGCGCCGACCTCACCCGCCGCCTCCGGGTGCCGGTCGCCGAGGGCTGAGCACAGTGGAACGGCCCGCCGCCCCCGGACGGGGGACGACGGGCCGTGGTGGTCGGGCTCAGTTGGCGGCGCCGTCCTGGCCGGCGGGGCCGTCGGTCGGGCCGTCGGTCGGCTGGCTGGCCACCCCGCCGTCGGCCCGGCGCTCCAGCACGTTCCGGTTCAGGTAGACCTCGATCATGTCGTACATGATCTCGCGTGCCTTGGCGTCGTCGGAGCCGATCCGTTCCCCGTCGGCCCGGGTGACCACGCAGTAGGCGAGGTAGTGGCCGCGGACCTGCCAGCCGACCCGGGCGGCGGCCTTCGCCACCACCTCGGTGTCCTCGCCCGCCGCCATGCCCTGGAACCGGCCCTGCCGTTCGTCCAGCATCGGCCGGATCCGGTCGCGCGCCCGCTGGGCGCTCGCCACGTCGGTCAGGTTGAACAGGCCGGCGGTGAGCAGGTGGTCGCCGTCGGGGGAGCGGAGGGTGGCCCGGACCACCTGGTTGCAGCCGAGGCGGACCAGCAGGTCGGCGATCTCGCCGGTGGCCGCGACCGCACAGCTGCCGCTGGAGTGCGTCTTGAGCACCCGGTAGGCCGGCTGCCCGTCGGTCACCACCAGTTGCTGGCCGGGGAAGACCTCCTTGGCGGTGAGCGCCGCCTGGTCGGTGTCCCGGGAGTCCAGGTCGGTCCCGTCGGCAGCGGCGGACTGCTCCACCACCGGCTGGCTGCTCTGCTGGCCGGCCTGCGGTGTGGCGGTCCGGTCCTCCAGCAGGGCGGCGACGGCGAGCCCGGTGAGGGCGAGCAGCATCAGCACGGCGGCGCCGCCGATCAGCACCTGCCAGGCCCGGCCGCCGCGCCGGCGTTCGGCCCGGCGGGGCCGGGACAGATCCAGCGGATCGGTGGTCCGGACGATGGGGTCGGGCGGGGGCGACGTCGCCGGCCGGGGCGCGGCGGCCGGGGTCGGCTGCGGCGCCGGTGGCGCGGGCGGCGGCACGGCCGGCGTGGGCTGCGGCACGGGAGCGGGCTCCCGGGGCGGGGCCGGCCGGCTGGGTGCCGGTGCCGGGGGCGCCGGGGCCGGCGCCCGGGCGGCGTCGTGGACCGGTCGGGTGGGCCGGACCGGCGGAGGCAGCGACGGGGTGGGGAAGCGGGACGGCGAGGGACCCGCCGGCGGGGCCGCCGCAGCGCCGGGCACGGACGGGTCCGACCCGGGCCTCGGGTACTCCAGGAAGGCGTCCTCATCGGACTCGTACCGATACACCATGTTGGCTAGAGTAGGGGCTATTGTCCCTTTCGGGGGTAATATCGGGAAAATCTGGCGGAGTGGCGTCGCGTCCTGCGCGCCGCACCGTCGCGGGCGCCGTTCCCGGACGGTGCGACAATGCCCGTCGTGACCGGCGACCACTACTTCACCCCTGAGCCCACGACGGCCGCGCGGCCGCGCGAGGTCGAGTTCTCCGTCGCCGGGCGCGACTACACCCTCACCTCGGCCACCGGGGTCTTCTCCGCCGACCGGCTCGACCCCGGCACGGCGGTGCTGCTGCGCAAGGCCGAGCTGCCGGCCGGCGATGTCACCGGTGCGCTGCTCGACATCGGCTGCGGCTTCGGCCCGATCACCTGCGTACTGGCCACCACCGCGCCGGCCGCCACCGTCTGGGCGGTCGACGTCAACCAGCGCGCCCGCGAACTCACCGCCGCCAACGCCGCCCGGGTCGGGGCCGCCGAGCGGGTCCGGGTCGTCGCGCCGGACGGCGTACCGGCCGACGTCTCCTTCGCCCAGATCTGGTCCAACCCGCCGATCCACATCGGCAAGGGGGAACTGCACGACCTGCTGCTGCGCTGGCTGCCCCGGCTCACCCCGGACGGGGTGGCCTGGCTGGTCGTCGCGCGGCACCTCGGCGGCGACTCGCTGCACCGCTGGCTGGTCGAGCAGGGCTGGCAGGTCGAGCGGCACGCCAGCCAGAAGGGCTACCGGGTGCTCCGGGTCACCCGGTAATCGGGTGTCGCCCGTGCCCGCCCCTCGGGCAGGATGCCCGCGTGGGATACGTGGACGTGGCAGGGGTCGGGCACATCCTCCCGGACGGCCGGGAGCTCTTCGCCGAGGTGTCGTTCCGGGTCGGTGAGGGCGCCAAGGTGGCGCTCGTCGGCCCCAACGGCGCCGGCAAGACCACGCTGCTGCGCATGGTCGCCGGCGACCTGCCGGTGAAGACCGGCGCCGTCGCCCGCGCCGGTGGGCTCGGCGTGATGCGCCAGTTCATCGGCATGATCGGGGACGAGTCGACCCTCGCCGACATGGCGCTGTCGCTCGCCCCGCCAGCGCTGCGTGACGCCGGCCACCGTCTCGCCGAGACCGAGGCGGCCATGCGGGCGGCCGAGGTCCGCGGCAAGTACAGCAGCGCCGCCGGCA
The DNA here is from genome assembly GCF_040639095.1 of Micromonospora sp. NPDC023966. Lineage (NCBI taxonomy): Bacteria > Bacillati > Actinomycetota > Actinomycetes > Micromonosporales > Micromonosporaceae > Micromonospora > Micromonospora sp. NPDC023966. Next base: position 129,133 of record NZ_JBEZZJ010000011.1, read on the forward strand.
AGGCCCAGCTCGCGTACGCCGACGCGCTGGCCGCCTGGGGCGAGGTCGGCGGGTACGACGCCGAGGTGCTCTTCGACACCGTCGCCACCATCGTCCTCGACCTGCCCTGGGACGCCGCCCGGGACCGCCCGGTGCGGACCCTCTCCGGCGGCCAGCAGAAGCGGTTCGCGCTGGAAATGCTGCTCCGCGGCCCGGACGAGGTGCTCCTCCTCGACGAGCCGGACAACTTCCTCGACGTGCCCGGCAAGCGCTGGCTGGAGGCCCGGCTGCGGGAGTCCGGCAAATCGGTGCTCTACGTCTCGCACGACCGGGAGCTGCTGGCCCAGACCGCCGACCGGGTGGTCGCCGTGGAGGGCGGCAGCGCCTGGGTGCACCCGGGCGGCTTCGCCAGCTGGCACGAGGCCCGGGTGGCCCGGCACGCCCGCCTCGACGAGCTCCGCCGCCGCTGGGACGAGGAGCACCAGAAGCTGCGCGAGCTGATGCTCATGTACAAGCAGAAGGCCGCGTACAACGACGGGCTGGCCTCCCGCTACCAGGCCGCGCAGACCCGGTTGCGCAAGTTCGAGGAGGCCGGGCCGCCGCCCGTACCCCCGAAGGACCAGGACATCCGGATGCGCCTGACCGGCGGGCGGACCGGCAAGCGCGCGGTGATCGCCGAGCAGCTCGAACTCGACGGCCTGACCTATCCCTTCGACCTGGAACTCTGGTACGGCGACCGGGTCGCGGTGCTCGGCGCGAACGGCACCGGGAAGTCGCATTTCCTGCGCCTGCTCGCCTGCGGCGGCACCGACCCGGACCCGGCCAACACCCCGGTCGACGGCGCCGCCGCGCTCGCCCCCGTCGCGCACGACGGCCAGGTACGCCTCGGCGCCCGGGTCCGCCCCGGTCACTTCTCGCAGACCCACGACCGGCCGGAGCTGATGGCGAAGACGCTGGTCGACATCCTGTGGCGGGGCGACGACCACCGGGCCGGCATGGACCGGCACGCGGCCATGGCGGCGCTGTCCCGGTACGAGCTGGCCGCGCAGGGCGACCAGCGCTTCGGCACCCTCTCCGGCGGCCAGCAGGCGCGGTTTCTGGTGCTGCTGCTGGAGCTGTCCGGGGCGACCCTGCTGCTGCTCGACGAGCCCACCGACAACCTCGACCTGGCCTCCGCCGAGGCCCTCGAAGCGGGGCTGGCCGCGTTCGCCGGGACGGTGGTGGCGGTCACCCACGACCGGTGGTTCACCCGATCCTTCGACCGGTTCGTGCTGTTCCGCGGTGACGGCGAGGTGGTGGAGACCCCGGAGCCGGTCTGGGACGTGCGGTGATCGACGCCGGGCTGGTCGACCGGCTCTGCGCGGTCGAGGGCGTGGTCGCGGTGGCGCTCGGCGGTAGCCGGGCCCGGGGCGAGCACCGGCCGGACTCCGACTGGGACCTGGGCCTCTACTACCGGGGTGCGCTGGACGTGGCCGCCCTGCGGGCGCTGGCCGGCTCGGTCGCCGACGGGGAGGTGACGCTCACCGCACCGGGCGGCTGGGGACCCTGGGTGGACGGCGGCGGCTGGCTGCGCGTCGGCGGGGTGCCGGTGGACTGGATCTACCGCGACCTGGACCGGGTGCACGCGGTCTGGGCGGAGTGCCGGGCCGGCCGCTACACCGTCGGGACGCAGGCCGGGCACCCGCTCGGCTTCTACTCCCACGCGTACGCCGGTGAGGTGGCGCTGGGCCGGGTGCTCGGCGACCCGACCGGGGAGCTGACCGCGCTGCGGGCGCGGGCACAGGCGTACCCGCCGGCGCTGGGGGAGGCCCTGGTGGCCGGCGGCTGGGAGGCGGGCTTCCTGCTCGACGGGGCGGCCAAGGGAGCGGCGGCCGGCGACGCCGGGTACGTGGCCGGCTGCCTGTTCCGCGTGGTCGGGGTGCTGGTCCAGGCACTGCACGGCCGGGCCGGGCGCTGGCTGGTCAACGAGAAGGGCATGATCGCCTCGGCCGGGCGGCTGCCGGGCACGCCACCCGACTTCGCGCGGCGGGCGCAGGCGCTGCTCGGCGCGGTGGGGCGTACCCCGGAGGAGCTGGCGCGGACCCTGGCCGACGCCCGGCGGCTGGTGGCCGAGGCGCTCGGCTGAGTGGGCCGGTGGCGGGCGGCATAGGGTGGATCTCGTGACTGAGATGACCTACCGCCGGTTGGGCGACTCCGGGCTCGTGGTGTCCGTCGTCGGCATCGGCTGCAACAACTTCGGCCGCAAGCTCGACCTCGACGGCACCCGCGCGGTGGTGGACGCCGCGCTCGACGCCGGGATCAACTTCTTCGACACCGCCGACATCTACGGTGAGCCGCAGGGCGGCTCCGAGGAACTGCTCGGGCAGGCGCTCAAGGGCCACCGGGACGACGTGGTGGTCGCCACCAAGTTCGGCATGGACATGCACGGGTTGAACGGGCCGGACCACGGCGCCCGGGGTGCCCGCCGCTACATCGCCCGGGCGGTCGAGGCGTCGCTGCGCCGCCTCGGCACCGACCACATCGACCTGTACCAGATGCACGAGCCCGACCCGGGCACCCCGATCGACGAGACCCTCGCCGCGCTGGACGACCTGGTGACCGCCGGCAAGGTGCGCTACCTCGGCAACTCGAACTTCGCCGGCTGGCAGATCGCCGACGCCGACTGGACCGCCTCCTCGCAGGGCCGCACCCGCTTCATCTCCGCGCAGAACCACTACTCGCTGCTCCAGCGGAGCGTGGAGGCCGAGGTGATTCCCGCGTGCGAGCGGTTCGGCCTGGGCATGCTGCCGTTCTTCCCCCTGGCGAACGGCCTGCTCACCGGCAAGTACAAGCGCAACGAGGCCCCGCCCGCCGGCAGTCGGCTCTCCGGCGGCGGCCGGTACGCCGAGCGCCTGGCCGCCGCCGACTGGGACACCATCGAGGCCATCGAGGCGTACGCGGCCGAGCGCGGAATCAGCATGCTCCAGGTGGCCATCGGCGGGCTCGCCGCCCGGCCGGCGGTGAGCTCGGTGATCGCCGGCGCCACCACCCCCGAGCAGGTACGCGCCAACGCCGAGGCGGGCACCTGGCAGCCCACCGACGAGGACCTGGACGCCCTCGACGCCCTCCTCTGACCCACCCGCGCCTCCGCTGCCCCGGCACCCTTCTCGGCTGCCGGGGCAGCCTGCTGTCCAGCCTTCAGTCTCGCCCCACTCGGTGGAACGCCATGTAGGTATCCGGCGTGGTTTGACCTCCATGGCGTTCCACCGACGAGTTGGCGGCGGTTGCCCGGTGTGCGGCGCCCGGAGTGCGGGTGCGGCGTGGTGGGTGGAACGTCATGTAGGTCTCCGGGGCAGTTTGACCTACATGGTGTTCCACCGACGGGCTGCGGTCAGCGTGCCACGGGGGTGGTGGCGCGTTCGGTGAGGGCCTGGCGGACCAGGGCGACGGTGGCGCGGGGGTGGCGGAGCACGTCATCGGCGGTGAAGCGGAGGACCAGCCAGCCGGCCGCGCGGAGGGCGTTGAGGCGGGCCACGTCCTGGCGGAAGTGGGCCCGCTCCCGGTGATGGTCGCCGTCGTACTCGACGGCGACGCGGAGCGCCGGCCAGGCCAGGTCGACCCGCGCGACGAAGCGACCCCGGGCGTCGCGCACGTCGTGCTGGGCGGTGAGCGGTCCCAGGCCGGCGTCGAGGAGGAGCAGGCGGAGGCGGGTCTCCATCGGCGACTCGCTCAGCGGCTCCGCCAGCGCCAGCACCTCCCGCAGCAGCGCCCCGCCGGGCCAACCGGGGTGCGCCGCCGCGTAAGCCCGGAGGGCGGGCAGCTTGACGACGCGGCGGTGCAGCAGCGCCTCGACGGCGACGAGCGCGTCCACGCGTGGACCCTGCCGGCCGAGGTCGAAGGCGGTGCGCAGGGCCGTGGTGACCGGCAGCCCGGCGAAGCGGGTGCGGTCGACGTCCGGCAGCACCGAGCGGACGAGGTGCACGCGGGGATGCGGCCGCATCCGGGCGGCCCGCGGCAGCAGCACGGTGACCGGCGCGTCCCGGGGGAGCAGGTCGGCACCCCACAGGTACGCGGCGCTGCGCCCGGCGACGGCGGCGCCCGCCGGCAGACGCAGTGCCACCGCCTCGCACCACATGCGATGGTCGTCCGGGCGGTGGCCGTCGCGGTGCACGTAGACGTCGGGCAGGAGTCGCCGCCAGGCCGGACCGTGGAGCATCGCCCAGGTGAGGAGGCCTTCGGCGACGGCGACGCTGCCCCGAAAGGGAAGGAAGGACAGCCGGCGGGGGACGCGGGCGGGCGAGGGCATCCGGACAGCATGACGTGACCGGGAGATCACCGGCTGTCCCGTCCTCCACCCCGGACGGTCCGTGGGAAATTCCCCACCCGCCCCTTGGCGGATCCGGACGCACGTCGTACGGTAGGCCCGCAAGTGACCCACGGGAGCCCGGTGCCACCGGGCTGAGAGGGGGGCTGGAAGCCCCCGACCGTCGAACCTGATCCGGGTAATGCCGGCGCAGGGAGGAGAGTTGCCGTGCCGTCCCTGGGACGACTGCATCTGATCACCGACACCCGGCCGGGGCGCGACCCGCTGGCCGTGCTGCGTGCCGCCCTGCCGGTGGCCCGCGCCGAGCTGGTCGTCCAGGTCCGGGTGGAGGACGACGCCACCGACCGGGAGGCGTACGAGCTGGCCCGCCTGGTGGTCGGGCTGTGCCGGCCGTACGGGGCGACCTGCCTGGTCAACGACCGGCTGCACGTGGCGCTGGCGGTGGACGCCGCGGGCGGCCACGTCGGCGCGGAGGACCTGCCGGTGGCGGCCGCCCGCCGGGTGCTCGGCGCCGACGCCGTGCTCGGCGCGACCGCGCGGGAGCCGGGCGGTGCCGCCGCCGCGGTCGCCGCCGGGGCCAGCTACCTGGGCGTGGGCCCCTGCCACGCCACCACCACCAAGGCCGGCCTGCCCGACCCGATCGGCCCCGCCGGGGTACGCGCGGTCGTCGGCGCGGTGGACGTGCCGGTGATCGCCATCGGCGGGGTGACCGCCGCGTCGGTGCCGGCGCTGCGGGCCGCCGGGGCGTACGGGGTGGCGGTGGTGGGGGCGATCTCGGCCAGTCCCGTTCCGGCACGCACGACCGCCGCGCTGATCGAGGCCCTGACGTGCTGACCCGACCGGACGTCGCCATCGTGGGGGCGGGACCGGTCGGGCTGGCGATCGCGTGGCGGTGCGCGTCGCGTGGGCTGCGCGTGGTGGTGCACGACCCCGCCCCGGGGACCGGGGCCTCGCACGTCGCCGCCGGGATGCTCTCTCCGGTCGCCGAGGCGTACTTCGGCGAGCAGGAGCTGACCGGGCTGCTCGCCGACTCCGCCGCCCGCTGGCCTCGCTTCGCCGTCGACCTGGCCGAGGCGGCCGGAGCGGAGGTCGGGTATCGCGCCGACGGGACCCTGGTGGTCGGGCTCACCGCCGACGACCTGGCCGAGGCGCGGCGGCTCTGGTCGTACCAGCAGGGGTTGGGGCTGCCGATCACGCCGCTGCGCCCCTCCGAGCTGCGCGACCGCGAGCCGGCGCTGGCCCCGCGGGTGCGCGGCGGCGCGGTCGCCCCCGGCGACCACCAGGTCGACCCGCGCCGGCTGGTCGTCGCGCTGCGGGCGGCGGCCGAGCGGGCCGGCGCGGTGCTGCGCCCGGCCCGGGTCGGCGCGCTGTCCGAGGTGGACGCCGGGGTCACCGTGGTCGCGGTCGGCTGCGGCGCCGCCGCGCTGACCGGGCTGCCGGTCCGGCCGGTCAAGGGCCAGGTGCTCCGGCTCCGCGCGCCCGGTCGCGGCGCGCCGGACTTCCGGCACGTGATCCGGGGGTACGCCGACGGCGAGTCGATCTATCTGGTGCCCCGGGACAGCGGGGAGGTGGTGGTCGGGGCGACCGTCGAGGAGCGCGCCGACACCGAGGTCACCGCCGGCGGGGTGCTCCGGCTGCTCCGCGCCGCCGTCGACCTGGTCCCGGAGCTGGCCGAGTACGACCTGGTCGAGGCGACCGCCGGACTGCGCCCCGGCACGCCGGACAACGCGCCGATCATCGGGCCGCTGCCCGGCCGGCCCGGCGTGCTCGTGGCCACCGGACACCACCGGCACGGCATCGTGCTCACCCCGGTCACCGCCGACCTGGTCACCGAGCTGATCGTCACCGGCGAGCCGGACCCGCTGCTCGCCCCCTTCACCCCGGACCGGTTCGGGAAGGAGCCCAGGTGGAACTGATCGTCAACGGAGCGGGCCGGGACCTGCCCGGCGGTGCGACCGTCGCCGACGTGGTCCGCGCCGTCACCGCCCAGGAGCGCGGCCTGGCGGTCGCGGTGAACGGCGAGGTGGTGCCGCGCGGCGGCTGGTCGTCGACCGTGCTGCGCGACGGCGACCGGGTCGAGGTGCTCAGCGCCGCCCAGGGCGGGTGAGCCGGATGCCCTTCGAGGTCGGTGGGGTCGGCTTCGGCTCCCGGCTCATCCTCGGCACCGGTGGCGCGGCCAACCTGCACGTGCTGGAGCAGGCGATCCGCGCCTCCGGCACCGAGCTGGTCACCCTGGCGCTGCGCCGGGTGGACACCGCCCCGGGCGCCGCCGGCGGCCTGCTCGACCTGCTGGACCGGTGCGGCGTACGGCTGCTGCCGAACACGGCCGGCTGCTACACCGCGTCCGAGGCCGTGAAGGTGGCGCAGCTGGCCCGGGAGGCGTTCGACACCGACTGGGTGAAGCTGGAGGTGATCGGCGACGAGCGCACGCTGCTGCCCGACGGGGTGGAGCTGCTGCGCGCCGCCGAGGAGCTGGTGGCCGACGGGTTCACCGTGCTGCCGTACACCTCGGACGATCCGATCCTGGCCCGGCGGCTGGCCGACGTCGGCTGCGCGGCGGTGATGCCGGCCGGCGCGCCGATCGGCTCGGGGCTGGGCGTGAGCAACCCGCACCACATCCGGTTGATCCGGCAGAGCGTGGACGTGCCGGTGATCCTCGACGCCGGGATCGGCACCGCCTCCGACGCCGCGCTCGCCATGGAGCTGGGCTGCGACGCCGTGCTGCTGGCCAGCGCCGTCACCCGGGCCGCCGATCCGGTGGCGATGGCCACCGCCATGCGGCACGCCGTCGAGGCGGGCCGGCTGGCCCACGGGGCGGGCCGGATCGCCCGCCGCTTCCACGCCCTCGCCTCCACCCCCGACGAGGGAAGGCCGGACCTGTGACACCGCCGCTCGGCAGCGGGAGCGCGGTCCGCTCCGCGGATCCTGGCGAGAGAGGACCCCTCGCGGGCGATGGCGTGCCGTCGGGCGTGGTGCTGGTCACCGACCGGTGGCAGGCACGGCGCCCCCTCACCGAGGTCGTCGAGGCGGCCGTGGTCGGGGGAGTGCGCTGGGTGGTGCTGCGGGAGAAGGACCTGTCCCGGGCCGAGCGGGCCGCCCTGGCCGCCGAGCTGCGCGCGATCCTCGCCGACGCCGGCGGCAGGCTGATCGTCGCCGGGCCCGACCCGCTCGACGGCGACGCCGTCCACCTGCCGGCCGCCGGCCCGTACCCGCCGCCGGTTGTCGGGCTGGTCGGCCGCTCCTGCCACGACGCCACGGAGCTGGCCCGACTCACCACCGAGGACTACGTGACGCTCTCGCCGGTCTTCCCGACGAGGAGCAAGCCCGGCTACGGGCCACCCCTGCACCCCGACGGGCTGCGCGAGCTGGTCGCGGCCAGCCCGGTGCCGGTGCTCGCACTCGGCGGCATCGAGACCCCGGAACAGATCCGGGAGTGCGTCGCGGCAGGAGCGGCGGGCGTGGCGGTGCTCGGCGCGATCATGCGCGCCGACGACCCCACCGAGCTCGCCGCCACGCTCACAGCGGCCCACGAAGCGGCTGGTCGGGCCGGGCACGGTCGGCCGCAGCCCCCAACCGCAATCACCGAGGAAAACCAGTGACGCCGAAGACCATCCTCACCATCGCCGGATCCGACTCCGGCGGCGGCGCCGGCATCCAGGCCGACCTCAAGGTCTTCGCCGCCCTCGGCGCGTACGGGACCAGCGTGATCACCGCGGTCACCGCGCAGAACACCCGCGGCGTGGACGCCGTCCTGCCACTGCCCCCGCAGACCGTGCGCGACCAGCTCGACAGCGTGCTCGGCGACTTCGACGTGCGCGCCGTGAAGACCGGCATGCTCGGCACCCCGGCGGCCGCCGACGCGGTGGCCGAGGCGGCGGAGGCGGGCCGGCTGCCCCGCCTGGTCGTCGACCCGGTGCTGGTCGCCACCAGCGGGCACCGGCTCGGCGTGGTGACGGCGGTCGAGCGGCTGCTCCCGTACGCCGAGGTGGCGACGCCGAACTGCGCGGAGGCCGCGGCCCTCACCGGACGCCCGGTGACCACGGTCGAGGAGATGGTCGCGGCGGCCGAGGTGCTGGCCGCCGGCGGCCCGGCGCACGTGGTGGTGACCGGCGGCGACGTGGACGCGGCCGGCGAGTCGGTGGACGTGCTGGCCGGTGGCGGGTCGACCACGCTGCTGCGCGCGCCCCGCGTGCCGACCCGGCACAACCACGGCACCGGCTGCTCGTTCTCGGCGGCGATCGCCGTCCGGCTGGCGGCGGGCGACCCGGTGCCGGTCGCGGTGGCCGCCGCCAAGGAGTACGTGACCCGCGCGCTGACCGGCGCGCGGGACTGGGAGCTGGGCGCGGGACGCGGCCCGCTGGACCACTTCGGCTGGTCCGCTTGAGCGACAGGGAGGCTGTCATGCACGCACGTCGCAAGGTCTACGTCGAGGGGTCACGGCCGGACATCCGGGTGCCGTTCGCCGAGGTGGAGCTGACCGGGGACAATCCGCCGGTCCGGCTCTACGACACCTCCGGCCCCGGCTCGGAACCGGAGGTGGGACTGCCGCCGCTGCGCGGGCCGTGGATCGCCGCCCGCGGGGACGTCGCCCCCGTGCGCGGCGCCGGCACCCCGCTGGCCGGCGTCGCCGGGAAGCGGCCGACCCAGCTCGGGTACGCCCGGGCCGGGATCGTCACGCCGGAGATGGAGTTCGTGGCGATCCGGGAGGGGGTCGCGCCGGAGTTCGTCCGGGACGAGATCGCGGCCGGGCGGGCGGTGCTGCCGCTCAACGTCAACCACCCGGAGTGCGAACCGGCGATCATCGGCAAGGCGTTCCTGGTCAAGGTCAACGCCAACATCGGCACCTCGGCGGTGACCTCCTCGGTCGCCGAGGAGGTGGAGAAGCTGACCTGGGCCACCCGATGGGGTGCGGACACCGTGATGGACCTGTCCACCGGCAAGCGGATCCACGAGACGCGCGAGGCGATCGTGCGGAACTCGCCGGTGCCGATCGGCACCGTGCCGATCTACCAGGCGCTGGAGAAGGTCGGCGGCGACCCGGTGAAGCTGAGCTGGGAGGTGTTCCGCGAGACCGTGGTCGAGCAGGCCGAGCAGGGCGTCGACTACATGACCGTGCACGCCGGGGTGCTGCTGCCGTACGTGCCGCTGGCGGTGGACCGGGTGACCGGGATCGTCTCCCGGGGCGGCTCGATCATGGCGGCGTGGTGCCTGGCGCACCACGAGGAGAACTTCCTCTACACCCACTTCGAGGAGCTGTGCGCGCTGCTCGCCCGCTACGACGTGACCTTCTCGCTCGGTGACGGGCTGCGGCCGGGCTCGATCGCGGACGCCAACGACGAGGCGCAGTTCGCCGAGCTGCGCACCCTGGGTGAGCTGACGAAGGTCGCCTGGGCGCACGACGTCCAGGTGATGATCGAGGGCCCCGGGCACGTGCCGATGCACAAGATCAAGGAGAACGTGGACCTCCAGCAGGAGTGGTGCCACGAGGCCCCGTTCTACACGCTCGGCCCGCTGACCACCGACATCGCGCCCGCGTACGACCACATCACCTCGGCGATCGGCGCCGCGATGATCGGCATGTTCGGCACCGCGATGCTCTGTTACGTCACCCCGAAGGAGCACCTCGGCCTGCCGGACCGGGACGACGTGAAGGCGGGCGTGATCGCCTACAAGATCGCGGCGCACGCGGCCGACCTGGCCAAGGGGCACCCGGGGGCGCAGGCCTGGGACGACGCCCTCTCCAAGGCCCGGTTCGAGTTCCGCTGGGAGGACCAGTTCAACCTGGCGCTGGACCCGGGGACCGCCCGGTCGTACCACGACGCGACGCTCCCGGCCGAGCCGGCGAAGACCGCCCACTTCTGCTCGATGTGCGGGCCGAAGTTCTGCTCCATGAAGATCACGCAGGAGTTGAAGGACTACGCGGCGCGCGGCATGAAGGACAAGTCCGAGGAGTTCGTGGCCGGCGGCTCCCGGGTCTACCTGCCGCTGGCCTGAGCGCCGCCGAGGGCCGGGCCGCTGGTCGACCCGGCCCCCGGCGGGCTCAGTCGCGGTGGTGCCGGCCGGTACGCAGCGACCGGGCGTCGTCCGCGTTGTCGTCCGAGGCGAGGCCGGCGACCCAGTCGACGAACTCCTCGTCCTGCGCCGCGAGCGGCTCGGACTCGCGGTCGGCCTCGCCGGGCTCGCCACCCTTGCCCCGGTTACGCCGGAACAGGCCGCGCCGGGCCTTGCCCTTCCCGCCGGCCGCCTCCTGGGCCTCGTCGGCCTCGGACACGTCGGCGTGCCGGCCGCCAAGTGCCTTCTCCGGGGCCGGACCGTCCCAGGCCGGGAGGACCGGGCCGGTGGTTTCCGGGGCCTGGCCGGCCGGGCCGGTGGCTTCCGGGGCCTGACCGGCCGATCCGGTGGCTTCCACGGCGCGGCCGGTCAGGCCGGTGGCCTCCGGGGCCGGACCGGTGGTTTCCGGAGCCCGGCCGGCGGGCGGCGGGGCGGTCGGCCCGGCGGGGCGGGCATTGGCGAGGGCGTCCCAGCCGGTGCTCCGGCCCAGGTCGGGCAGGGCCCGGTGCCGGGGGCGCGGCGCCGGCTCGGGCCGGGTGGCCTCGGGAGTCCGGGTGCCGGCGCGGTCGCCGTCCGGGCCGGCGGTCGGGCCGCCCGGTTCGGCCGGCTCGGTGCCGCCGCGCGGGGTGACCGGCCAGTTCGGGGCGGGGGCGATCGGCCAGGCCGGCCGGACGTTGCCCGGGGTCACGTCCTCGAAGATGGGGATTCGCGGCCGGGGCGACGCCGGGGGCTCGGGCAGGTCGGCCGGCGCCGGCTCGGGGGCGAAGAAGAAGTTGCGCCGCTCGCCGGCGGCCGGCGTGCTGCCGCCGCTCGGGTCGCCCGCCGGGTCCGCGACCGGTGCCGGGGCGGCCGGGACCGACGCCTCCGATACCGCTGCGGCCGGCGCGTCGCCCGGGGTGTGCTCAGTGGCGGCGGCCGCTGCGGCAGCGGTCACCTGGCCGGCGGGCGGCTTGCTTCCGGACGGCTCCACGGTGCGGTCCGGCTTGCTTCCAGTCGGCTCGACGGTGCGCTCCGGCTTGCTTCCGGCTGCCTCGACGGTGTGCTCGGGCTTGCTTCCGGCTCGCTCGACGGTGCGGTCGGGCTTGCTTCCGGTTCGCTCGACGGTGTGGTCCGGCGTCTGGCCGGCCGGCTCGGCGGTGTGGTCCGGCGTGGTCGCGGCCGCCTCGGCGTCGTCCGATGTGGTGGTGGTCGGCTCGGCGGCGGCCCGGTCCGTGGCGGTCCGGGTGGTGCGCGGCTTGCGGGCGCGCTTGGCGCGGCCGGCCGGAGCCGGGGCGGATTCGACGGCCGCTGCCTCCGCCGCACTCGCCGGGGGTGTGCTGTCCGCCGGTTGTGCTGTGGAGGGCGTGTCGTCCACCGCCCGGGCGTTGGGGAGGGCACCGGTGCGCGGCCGGGCCTTCGAGGGTGCGTCGTCCGCCGAACTGGTCGTCCGGAGCGCACCGTCGAGCGCCTCGGCCTTCGCGGGCACGCCGTCCGCCGAGCGCGTCGTCGGGGACGCCGCATCCGCCGGCTGGGCCGCCGGTGCGGTGGTCCGGCTCCGCCGGGATCGCGTCGTCCGCGTCGGGGCCGCCTCCGTGGCCGGCCCGGCGGGGGTTGTCTCCGACACCTCGCGTTCCGCCGCCGCCGTCCGATCCCGCGCCGGTTCCGAGCCTGCCGTCCGGTCCCGCGCCGGTTCCGAGCCTGCCGTCCGGTCCCGCGTGGGGGCGGGGGCGACGGACGGGGCTTCGCTCCGGTCGGTCGTCGGGGTGGACTCGGCGTGCGATGCGGCTGGGTGCGCGGGCTCCGTCGTCGTGGCGGGACGCGGGACCGGGTCCGGCTCGGCCGGCGGGGTCGGGCGGCCGGCGGCGAGCACGTCGATGGCCGAGGTCCGCCGTCCCGGCGGGAGCGACCCGGGCATCGGCAGGTTCCGGGTCGGCTCCTCGTCGTTCCGCCCGGTGGCCGGCTCGTCCGGCACAGGGTCGCCGAACGCCCAGGCGGACTCCGTGTCCGGTTCCCGCCGATCGGTCTCCTCGGCCGCCCGGGCCCGGTCGGTCGCGATGGGGGAAGATCCCCCGGCCACCGGCTGCGGCGCGTCGAGCCGGTGCCGGGTCGAGCCCGGTCCGGTCGCCGCGGGCTCACCGGCGGGACCCGAGCCGTGCCCCGGGGTCGGCTCGTCCCGGTCCGCCGGTGGCTCGACGGCGGGGCGACCGAGGGGCTGGCGGGTGAGTCCGGCCGGCACCGGGGTGAGCCCGCCGGCCTCCGGCCAGTCCCAGTGCGCGGGGCGGGGTGCCCCGGCGGGGCGTACCGTCAGCGGGGCGGCGGGAGCCGGGTCGGCCGGGCCGGGAGTGGCCGGCGACGCCGGCAGCGCCTGGAGGATGTCGGTCGGCTCGATGGCGTCCGGCCCGTCGGCCGTGCTCACCGGTCGGGGCAGGACCGTGGTGGCGGTCGACCCGAGCGCTCCGGCGGCGACCGCGATCAGCGCACCGTAGTAGGGCGCGAGCTGGTAGCGGTCGGCCGCCGTGCCGGGGCCGGCGGTCAGGTAGGCGAAGGCCAGCAGGACCGGGCCGGCCGCCCCGGCCGCACCACCGACCAGCGGCAGGTGACCGGCCCGGCGGGCCAGCGCGCCGACCGCCGCGCCGACGAGCAGGGCCAGCGTGGGCAGCAGCAGCATGGCCAGGCGCTCGGCCGCGGCCGGGTCCAGCCAGGACGGTTCGAGGACGCCGAGGCGTACGGTGGTCAGCGTGCCGGTGGACGCCACCGACGGCGCGGCGGAGACCAGGGCGAGCAACCAGACGGCCGCGGCGGTGAGCGCGATGCTCCAGCCGAACGGCGGCTTGAGCAGCACGGCGATCGCCGCGCCCGCCCCGACCACCGCGCCGAGGATCGCGCAGATGCCGACCGCCCACACCGGGTCGACGGTGCCGCCCAGCTCGGCGGCGCGGGCCGGCTGCATGCAGAGCGGGGCGACCACGATCGCGCCCAGCGCGCTGACGCCGGCGATGGAGAGCAGCTCGGTGGTGCCGGCCGGGGAAGTGTCCCGGCGGGCGAGGCGTTCGGTGAGGACGGCCCCGGCGACCGTGGCGACCGCGGCGAACCAGCCGACCCAGGCGAGCTGGGCGGGCCACCGGTTGACCGAGCCGTCGACGAACGCGCCGTCGAGGCGTACGACGCCGAAGCCGTACGCGATGCCCAACTGGCCGGCCCCGGCCAGCACGCTCACCCCGAGTGCAGTGAGCAGCAGCCTGCCCCACGTCCGAAAGGCCATGTCGGGCACGTTACGGCCCGGTGCGGCCGGCCGCTACTTACTCGCCGAGGTTGGTGTCGGCGTGGCTACTTCAACTCGACGAGACGGGCCAGGTACGTGGTGTCGCCGACGTTGGTCAGCATGTGCACGGCGCCCGGGTCGCGGTAGACCACCCCGCCGGTCGGCTCGTCGGCGTCGATCGTGGTGCCGTCGATCGTCTGCACCACGTTCTTCGCGCCCTGGATCGCCACCACCAGGTACGGGTGGTCGTGCCGGTGCAGCGGCTGCCGCTCGCCCGGCTCCAGCCGGATGTGCCAGACGCGCACCTTGTCGTTCTCGAAGACGATCTCCTGGCCCACCGGGCCGAGTTCGAGGTCGGCGGAGAGGTCGGTCATCGTGGTCCGTCCAGTTGGGGGAGCACCTCGGCGGCGATGAGCTCCACGTGGTCGAGGTCGGCGAAGTCGATAAGACGCAGGTGCACCCGGCCGGCCCCGATCGCGGCGAACTCGCCGAGCCGGTCGACGAGCTGGGCGGGGGAGCCGACCACCGGGTCCTCCGGCGGGAGCGCGCTCTTGACGTGCAGCGGCGCGGCGCGGCGCTGCGCCTCCGCGTCGGTACGCCCGATCGCCACCACGATCCCGGCGGAGAGCACCAGCGGCGCCCGCCCCGACCCGGTACGCCCGGTCCGGTCGCACGCCTCGCGGACCCGCTCGTACGCGCCGGCCGTCTCGGCGACGGTCTTGAACGGCATGTTGAACTCGTCGGCGTACCGGGCGGCCAGCTCGGGGGTGCGCTTCGGGCCCCGGCCGCCGACGATCACCGGCGGGCCGGGCTGCTGCACCGGCTTGGGCAGCGCGGGCGCGTCAACCAGCCGGTAGTGGTCCCCGGTGAAGCTGTAGGTCTCGCCGGGCGGGGTGCGCCACAGCCCGGTGACGATCTCCAACTGCTCGGCCAGCCGGTCGAACCGCTCGGTGACCGGCGGGAACGGGATGCCGTAGGCGGTGTGCTCGCGCTCGTACCAGCCGGCACCGATGCCCAGCTCGACACGGCCGCCGCTCATCTGGTCGACCTGGGCGACCATCACGGCCAGCGGCCCGGGCAGCCGGAAGGTGGCCGAGGTGACCAGGGTGCCGAGCCGGATCCGGGAGGTCTCCCGGGCCAGCGCGGCGAGCGTCAGCCAGGCGTCGGTGGGGCCGGGCAGCCCGGGCTCGTCGCCCATGGCGCGGTAGTGGTCGGCCCGGAAGAAGCCGTCGAAGCCGGTCTCCTCGACCAGCCGGGCGAACCGGAGCTGGTCGTCGTAGCTCGCCCCGCGGTGCGGCTCGGTGAAGACGGACACCCGCATGGTCAGAGTCCTCCCGCGACGACGCCGCCGGTGGCGTCGCGCTCCATGAGTAGTTCGTGCAGTTCGGCGCTGATCCGGGCCACCTCGGCCAGGTGCGCGTGGCGGCCCAGGGTGCGGGGCCGCGGCACGGCGACCTCGACCACCTCACGGATCCGGCCGGGGCGCGGGCTGAGCACGACCACCCGGTCGGCGAGCAGCACCGCCTCGTCGATCGAGTGGGTGACGAAGACGATGGTCGCCTTCGTCTCCATGTGCACCCGCTGGAGTTCGCCGGAGAGTTCCTCCCGGGTGAGAGCGTCGAGCGCGGAGAAGGGTTCGTCCATGAGCATCACCCGGGGCTCGCCGATCAGCGACCGGCAGAGCGAGACCCGCTGCTGCATGCCGCCGGAGAGCTCGTGGGGGAGGCGCTTCTCGAAGCCGGCCAGCCCGGCCATCTCCAGCAGGCCGCGGGCCCGGTCGCGGTGCTTCGCCCGGCTCCAGCCGAAGATCTCCACGGGCAGCAGGACGTTGTCCAGCACCGTGCGCCAGGGCAGCAGCGCCGGCCGCTGGAACAGCATGGCGATGTCCCGGCGGGGCTTCGTGATCGGCGTGCCGGCCACGGTGATCTCGCCCTCGGTCACCGGGAGCAGGCCGGCGATCATGCGGAGCAGCGTGGACTTGCCGCACCCGGAGCGGCCGAGGACGGCGACGAACTCGCCCTCCGCGACGTCGAGGTCGATGCCGCGCAGCGCCTCGACCCGGCCGGAGCGGCCGTCGAAGGTGCGGGACACCCCGGAAAGGCGGATCATCTCCCGCTGCCTCCCTTCCAACGTCGCGAACGCGAGCCGGGCCAGCGTAGCGGCAAGTGGTCCCTATAGCACCGTCCGGGGTGGACGGCAGTCTCCTTTCCGTCAGGCAACTTCGTTTCCGTTCCGCAACGCGCACGTCTGCCGGGCGTCATCGGCCTTCTCGTACGCTGTTGCGCGCGAAGAGTCCCCTCACGACGATCCCGTCGGCCGCCCCTCCCGCCGACACCGTCGGACCCACGACCCGACCGGGCGAACATGTCCTGGTCGGAAAGGACATGGTGCACTGATGAGAAGGCTGACCCGTACGGTCGCCGCCGCGGCACTGGCCACCGCCCTCGCCCTCGTCGGCGGCTGCAGCAGCGACTCGGACAAGTCGGAGGATGCCAAGAGCGGCAACGGTGCGGCGCTGGAGAAGGTGACCTACCTCACCTCGTTCGGCAACTTCGGCCGTGACTCCTACGCCTGGGTGGCGAAGGAGAAGGGCTTCTTCAAGGAGGCCGGCTTCGACGTCGACATCAAGCCCGGCCAGGGCACCGGTGGGGTGGTCCAGGTCGCCGGTGGGCAGGCGGACTTCGCCCCGGTCGACCTGACCGGCGCCATCCTCCTCCTCGCCAACGGTCAGGCCAAGGACTTCGTCGCCGTGGCGGCGATCCAGCAGCGCACCATGGCCGCCATCGCCACGGTCGAGGGCAAGAACATCGCCACCCCGAAGGACCTTGAGGGCAAGAAGCTCGCCGACACCCCCACCTCCGTCGTGCGCATGCTCTTCCCGACGTACGCCAAGCTGGCCGGCATCGACGCCAGCAAGGTGACCTGGGTCAACGGTGACGCGCAGGGCCTGATCGGGTTGCTCGGCTCGGGCGCGGTCGACGGTATCGGCCAGTTCGTGGTCGGCCAGCCCACCATCCAGACGGTGACCAAGAAGACGCCGGTCGTGCTGCCCTACAGCAACGTGATGCAGGACCTCTACGGCAACGTGCTGGTCACGTCCAGCAAGATCGCCAAGGAGAAGCCGGAGATGGTCAAGCGCTTCACCACGGCGCTGCTCAAGGGCCTGGATTACTCGCTGGCCCACCCGGACGAGGCGGGCGAGATCCTGAAGAAGAACGTGCCCGCCGCCAACCCGGCGGCAGCCGCCGCCGAGCTCCAGCTGATGGCCGCGTACGTCCGTTCCAGCAACTCCGGCACCGCCATCGGCACCGTGGACAACGAACGGGTCGCCAAGACCATCGCCCTGCTCCAGGGGGCGGGCGCGCTCAAGCAGAACCTCACCCCCGACCAGATCATCGACTTCAACCTCGCGCCGAAGGCCTGACCGGTCGGCTCGGGCAACGGGGGTGCGGCCCGCCGGGACACCCGGCGGGGCGCACCCCCTTCGCGTGCCGGTCGTAGGCCGGCGCAGAGAGGAGGACACGTTGACGCAGTTGACCGGGACCCGCACCGGGGCGCCCGCGCCGGGGGAGCAGGTGGAGCCCGCCACCGCGCCGCGCCGGCTCGTCGTACGCCCGGCGGCGGTGGGCCTGCCGGCGCTCGGGCTGGTCATCGCGGTGGCCGCCTGGTGGCTGGTCACGTCGGGGCTGCACCTGGTCCACCCGGCCGCGCTGCCCCCGCCGCAGGCGGTGTGGCGTTCGCTGGTCGGCACCACCGACGTGCTGCTGCCGGCACTGGGCATCACCACCTGGATGACCCTGCTCGGCTTCCTGCTCTCGTCGCTCGCCGGGGTGCTGATCGGCATGGCGCTGGCCGCGTCCAGCCGGGTGGAGCGGATGTTCGCCCCGCTGCTCGTGGCGGTCAACGCGGTGCCGAAGATCGCGTTCGGCCCGCTGCTGGTGATCTCGGTGGGCTGGGGGCAGAAGCCCATCCTGACCATGGTGTTCCTGCTCTGCTTCTTCCCGATCGTGCTTTCCACGGCGACCGGGTTGACCACCACTCCCGCGGACCTGGCCGAGCTGGGCCGCTCATTGAACGCGTCCTGGTGGCAGGCGTTCCGGAAGGTCCGCTTCCCGGCCGCGCTGCCGCAGATCTTCGTCGGGTTGAAGGTGGCCATGCCGCTGGCCGCGATCGGCGGGGTGATCGGGGAGTTCTACTCGGACCGGCCGGGGCTGGGCTACCAGATCCTCCAGTACAACGGCGCCGGCGACACCGCGACGGCGTGGGCGGCGATCGTGCTGGTGGCGGTGATGAGCATCCTGCTCTACTCGGCGCTCAGCGTGGTCGAGCGCCTCGCCCTGCCCTGGGTGCGCGCCACCACCTCGGCCCGCTGAGCGGCCGCTCCCGGCAGGAAGCGATCCGCTTCCTGCCGGGACCCGGCACGACTAGCCGGCCAGCCGCCAGCGGCCGCCGCGGGCGACGAGCGTGGTGAGCGCCTGCGGCATCAGGCCGGAGTGGTTGTCCGGGGTCATCCGGATCGGCCCCGAGAGGCCGTCGAGCTGCGAGGTCTCCAGCACGTCGCGCAGCGCGTCGCGGTCGACCTCGCCGGGCTCCCCGCCGGCCCGCAGTTCGGCGTCGGCGATGAGCTGGACGGCGTCCGCGGCGAACGAGGAGTAGCCGTTGTAGCCGCCGAACCGGGCGGTGTACTCCTGGAACCACTGCCGCCGGGCGGCCTTGGCCGGGGTGGTGGCGATGACGTCGTCGATCACCATGGTCTGGGTGAAGATCAGCGTGGCCCGCTCGGTGGACCGGGCCGACGCGCCCAGGAAGAGGTCGCCGGCCGCCGAGGCGTCGAAGAAGAGAGCGCCGGTGAAGCGGCTCTGCCGGGCCGTGGTCGCGGCCAGCGACGCCTGCTCCGGCGGGGTCCAGACGACCAGCGCCTCGGGCTTCTTGGCGATCAGGTCGCCGATCTGGGTGCTGACCTCCGTGTCGGTGGTCCGCACGGACTCGGCGCGGGTGAGCCGGATGCCGGCCTTGGTGAACTCGCTGTTCAACGCGGCCAGCCCCTCCTGGCCGTACTTGTCGGCGCTGTGCAGCACGGCCACCTTGCGGATGTTGCGGCGGGTCAACTCGGTGGTGAGGGCGGCGGCGCTGTCGGCCGCATTGGGGGCCAGCTTGAAGACAAAGCGGCGGTCGGCGACCGGTTCCGTGACCTCGCCGGAGGAGGCGAGCGCGACGGTGGGAATACCCTTCTCGCCGATCGTGCGGACGGCGCCGACCGCACATTCGTTGCAGCCGCCCATGATGATGGCGGTTACCCGCGAGTCACTGCTGAAATCGTTGATGTTCCGCAACGATTCCGCGGCGTCGGAGCGGTTGTCCTTCACCCTGAGTTCGATCTTCCGGCCACCCAGCGCGCCGGAGGAGTTCAACTGCTGGACCTTCAGTTCCAGGGCCCGTTGGTACACCTTGCCGATCGGCGCGGAGGCGCCGGAAAGTTCGAGGTCCGCGGCGATCACGATCGGGCTGGTGTTTTGCGGCTCCCCGCCGATTTCGCAGCCGGTGAGCGTGGTGGCCAGCACGGCCGATGCGAGCATCGCGGCGCTCGCGGAGCGGATGGGGCTCAACTCAGTCCTCCAGGTGCGGCACAGGCCAGCGCCCGATCACCGCCGCGCTCGTCCGTCCTCACTGGAGGAACGGGATTGGGGTGCCGTACGGTGTGCGCGAAGCCTGCAAAACCTTGCCAATGCCGGGCCCTGTGGTCAAGCGGGGATGTCGGCAGTCGTTTCGGGACGCGCGTCCCACATGTTGGGGACACGGAACGTTAACCGACAATTACTGCACAGATACGACTGACCACTCTGGAGTTACATGCCCTGTTCAGGGGGCTGGAGAAAAGAAGGTATTAGGTGATCGGGTCACGGGTTGAGTCGGGCCCGACCGTTTCCTGCCTCATCGCCGCTTCCCAAACAGGATCACGTCTGATGAAATCGCGGCCGTGCCGCGCGTGGCGCTGGCCGCTGCACCAGGCACGGGTCGGCGGGTCAAGCGTGGAAGAAACGACGGAGGCGATGTCGTGAGCACCGGACCTACGACCCTGCCCGAGAGCCCCGCCGCCGATCAGCGGAACCGGCGACGGCGCCTGCCTCGGCTGCGTGACGCGCGGATCCGCTCCAAGCTCGCCCTCATCCTGGTCGTTCCGGTGGCGGCCGTCATCGCACTGGCAACTATCCGACTCGTCTCGGTCGGCGAGGGCGCGTACGAGGCCAATCGAATCCGGTCGCTGACCGCGCTGTCGATCGACGTCTCGGCACTCACGCAGGACCTGCACAAGGAGCGGATGGCGGCGGCCGCCTTCCTGGCCGCGCCGAACCAGAAGCCGGACGACTACAACCTGCGGGTACGCCGCACCGACGAGCGGATCACGGCGTACCGGGACGAGCAGGGGAGGCTCGGCGAGGTGCCGAGCTCGGTGCGCGACCGGCTCAAGGTGATCGACGAGCACCTGGGCACCCTCAACGGCACCCGCCAGGAGGTGCTGGACCGGCAGCAGATGCCGGTCTCCGAGGCGAGCCTGCGCTACGGGATCATCCTCGACGACCTCGTCGCGTACGGCGACACGCTGGCCCAGCAGCCCGGCGCGGAGGGCCTCGCCGACGCCCGCCGCGCGGTGGCCGCCTTCGCCCACGCCAAGGCCGAGGTCGCCGATGAGGAGGCGGTCGCCTACACCGCGCTTTCCAGCGGTCGGATGGACGAGGAGCAGTTCTCCTCCTTCATCGCCACGCTGACCGGCCAGCAGGAGGCCCTGCTCTCCTTCTCCCGGGCCGCCGAGCCGGCCCAGCGGGCCCTGGTGGACCGCACCGTCTCCGGTGACGCCGTGGAGCTCGCCGACCGGACGGCCAACGACGTCTCCCGCTCGGTCGGGCAGGTCCCGCTGGTCACCCGGGACGAGGCCGCCGCGGCCATCGGCTCGGTCGGCGACCTGATGCGGTGGGCCGAGATCCAGCTCCAGGACCAGTTGCTCGCCGACGCCGACGCGGTGCGTACCGACGTCATCCGGCAGGCGATCGTGGAGAGCCTGCTGGTGCTGCTCACCCTGGCCATCGCCGTGACGCTGGCCGTGGTGCTGGCCCGCTCGCTCAACGACTCGCTGCGCCGGCTGCGCGAGGGCGCGCTGGCCGTGGCGAACCACGACCTTCCCGACGCGGTGAGCCGGCTGCAGACCGTCAACGACATCGGCGACGGCGGCGTGGACGAGATCGTCCAGCAGGTCCGGGACCCGATCAAGCTGACCAACCGCGACGAGGTCGGCCAGGTGGCCGCCGCCTTCAACGTGGTCCACCGGGAGGCGGTCCGGGTGGCGGCCGAGCAGGCCGCGCTGCGGACCAGCGTCTCGGCGATGTTCCTCAACCTGGCCCGCCGCTCGCAGAGCCTGGTCGACCGGATGATCGGCGAGCTGGACGCGATCGAGCGCGGCGAGGAGGACCCGAAGCGGCTGGCCCAGCTCTTCGAGCTGGACCACCTGGCCACCCGGATGCGCCGCAACGACGAGAACCTGCTGGTGCTGGCCGGGGCCGACTCGGCCGTGCCGCGCCGCGACGACGCGCTGCTGGTCGACGTGCTGCGCGCCGCCCAGTCCGAGGTGGAGCTCTACAACCGGATCGAGTTCGGCACCGTCGACACCGACATCTCGGTCGCCGCGCACGCGGTCAACGACGTGGTCCGCCTGGTCGCCGAGCTGCTCGACAACGCCACCCGGTTCTCGCCGCCGAACACCATCGTGGTCGCCGACGGCCGCCGGATCCGTGACTACGTGCTGATCCAGGTCGAGGACCGCGGCCTCGGCCTCAGCGACGAGCAGCTCGACTCGCTCAACCGCCGGCTGGCCGCCCCGCCCACGGTCGACGTGGCCGCGTTCCGGCTGATGGGTCTGGCCGTGGTGAGCCGGCTCGCCTCCCGCTACGGGATCCGGGTCGAGCTGCGCCGCAACGTGGAGGGCGGCACGGTCGCGCAGGTCACCCTGCCGAACCCCACCGTGGTGCTGCCGGCGAACCGGGGCCAGGCCCCGCTGACCCGCCCGCGCCAGCCGCTCGCCGTCGAGCAGTCCCCGCTCAGCCAGGTGGGCGCCCCCGACGCGCTGGCCGGCGCCGGTCGGGCCGGCACGGCCACCCTGGCCGACCAGTGGCGCAGCACGGCCACCCCGCCCCCCGCCCGCTGGCAGGCGCCGGCCGAGGCGCGGGACACCGCGCCGGCCGTGCAGTTCGGCGGCGTGACCGGCGCGCTGCCCACCGTCCCGGCCCCCGCCGCGCCGCCGGCCCCCGCCGCCCCGGCACCGGTCTCCGGCGCCGGCTGGTCCACGGGCGGGTCGACCGCGGCGCGCCCCGCGCTGCCCAAGCGGACGCCCGGCGGGGAGGCGGCGGCGACCACCACCCCGGCCCCGCCGGCCTACCAGCCGGCCGCCGCGGCCCCGGCGGTCGAGCCCGCCCCGGCGGCCCCGGTGGTCGCCCGCGCGGCCGAGGCGCCGATCTTCCGGGAGATGGAGGCGGTCTGGTTCCGCTCGCACGGCGAGGACGAGACCACGATCTTCACCCGCCCCCGGTTCGACGACGAGCCGCCGCCGGCACCGGCGCAGCCCGCCGCGACCGCGCAGCCCGCCGGCGCGTCGCCGCTGCCGCCGCCGCTGCCGACCCGCACCCCGGGCGTCCAGGCGGCGGGGCTGACCACACCACCGCCCTACGTCCCGCCGGCGGTCCCGTCGCCGCCCGCCGCGGCCGTCCCCGCGCCGGCACCGACGCCGCCGCCGGTCGACCCGTCGGCCTGGCGGACGGCGGCCGACGAGGGGTGGTCGCGGGCCAGCCGGGCCGCGGAACCCGCCAACGGCGGCACCACCCGTTCCGGCCTGCCCAAGCGGGTGCCGCAGGCCCAGCTCGTGCCCGGCGGCATCGAGCCGAAGGGCAGCCGGGCCAGCGCCCGGCGCACCCCGGACGAAGTACGCGGTCTGCTGTCGGCCTACCACCGCGGTGTGCAGCGGGGCCGGACGGCCGGCGCGGACCTGAACAGCACCTCGACCAAGGAGACGAACCGATGAACAGGCCAGCGGCCATGCAGGACATGGGTTGGCTGCTCACCAACTTCGCCGACAGCGTGGCGGGCATCGCCCACGTGGTGGCGGTGTCCGCGGACGGGCTGCTGCTCGCCTCCTCCCGCGACCTGCCGGGGGATCGGGCCGACCAGCTCGCCGCGATCACCTCCGGCGTGGTGAGCCTGACCGAGGGCGCCGCCCGCATGTTCAGCGCCGGCGGAGTGCTCCAGACCGTCATCGAGATGGACAGTGGATACCTCTTCCTCATGTCCATCAGCGACGGCTCCTCGATGGCCGTGCTGGCCGCGCGGAGCTGCGACGTCGGCCAGGTGGGCTACGAGATGGCACTGCTGGTGGAACGGGTCGGCCAGGCGCTGGTCCCGCTGCCGAGGGACGCCGTCCGGCCCTGACCGGCCGCCCGGTGACCTGGTGATCCGGAGCCCGTCCGGCTCCGTACGAGGGGAGGTGATCGCGAGATGGAACCACGACGAGATCCGCGTGGCGCGCTGGTGCGGCCGTACGCGGTCACCCGTGGCCGCACCGAGCCGTTGCAGAACATCGCGCTCGAGGCGGTGCTGTCGTGCACGCCCACCCAGTCGGCCGAGGCGCGGTTCGCCGGCCACGACAAGTACCGCATCGCCTCGGTCTGCGAGGGCCGGGCACAGTCGCTGGCGGAGATCGCCGCGTACACCCGGATGCCGCTGGGCGTCACCCGGGTGCTGGTCGCCGACCTGGTGGCCGAGGGCCTGCTGACGCTACACACTGCCGCTCCCGCGACGGGGTTCGCGGCGCGGATGAACCTGCTTGGAAGGGTGCTAAGTGGACTTCGCGAACTATGACCCCGCCGGGGCGAGCCGCAGCCGGGAGATCATCTCCGCGAAGATCGTCATCGCGGGCGGCTTCGGGGTGGGCAAGACCACCCTGGTGGGCGCGATCTCCGAGATCCAGCCGCTGACCACCGAGGCGCTGATGACCGCCGCGGGCGTCGGCATCGACGACCCGTCGAAGGTGCCGGGCAAGGAGACCACCACGGTCGCCATGGACTTCGGCCGGATCACCATGGCCGAGGACCTGATCCTCTATCTCTTCGGCACGCCGGGCCAGACCCGCTTCTGGTTCATGTGGGACGAGATCATCCGGGGAGCGGTGGGCGCGGCCGTGCTGGTGGACACCCGCCGGATCACCGACGCCTTCGCGCCGCTGGACTACTTCGAGAACCGCAACCTGCCGTACGTGGTGGCGCTGAACCGGTTCGACGACGCGCCGCACTACGAGCTGGAGGAGGTCCGCGAGGCGCTGGCGATCTCGCCGGACGTGCCGCTGGTGATGTGCGACGCCCGCCGGCGCGAGTCGGTCAAGCAGGTGCTGGTGACCGTGGTCGAGCACGCCATGCTCCGGCTCCAGGCCGAGCACGGCTTCGCGACCCCGGTCGGCTGACGGGCCGCCCGGCGGCGGGTCAGTCCACCCGCAGCCGGTAGCCGCGCTTGACCACGGTCTGCACCACGTGGGGGGCGTCGAGCCCGACCCGCAGGCGGGCGACCGCCATCTCCACCGCGTGCTCGTCCGCGCCCCGGGGCAGGGTACGCAGCAGGGCGGTGCGGGACAGCACCTTCCCCGGTGAGGCGGCCAGCGCCCGCAGCACCGCCATCGGGGCCGGCGCGAGCGGGCGCAGCTCGCCGTCCACCACCGCGGCGTGGCCGCGCAGGGTCAGCAGGTGCCCACCGGCCTTCACGGTCACCGTCCGGCGGGGCAGCTCGTCGACGATCGTCCGGACCAGCGCGCCGAGCCGGGCCCGGTTCGGCGCGCTCACCGGCACCCCCCGCCGCACCAGGGGCTCGGCGGTGACCGCCCCGACGCAGCTGGCCAGCACGTCCCCGCGCAGGGCCGCCAGCACCGTCTCGGTCCGGTCACCGGCCGCCCGCAGCAGCGCCTCGGCCGCCGGGGCGGAGGTGAACGTGACGGCGTCGACCAGCCGCCCGGCGACCAGGTCGATCAGCCGGTGCAGCGGCGCCGGGTCGGTCGGCGGCGCCCAGCGGTAGACGGGCACCTCGATGACGGTGGCCCCGGCCGACTCCAGCGCCTCGGTGCACTCCGGCTGCCGCTCACCGTGCAGTTGCAACGCGATGACCTGGCCGGCCACCCCGCGCCGGACCAGGTGCTCGACCACCTCGTCGCAGCTCTCGGAGGCGGGGGACCAGTGTTCGCGCAGCCCGGCGGCCCGGATCGCCCCGGTCGCCTTGGGGCCGCGGGTCACCACGTACGACCGGGTCAGCACGCCGCGCAGCGGCTCGGCCAGCCCCCAGCCCTCGGCCGCCTCCAGCCAGCCGCGCATCCCGATGCCGGTGTTGGCCATCAGCACGTCCGGCGGGTGCTCCAGGCAGGCCCGGGTGGCCTCGCGCAGGTCGGTGTCGTCGGCCAGCGGCACGATCCGCAGCGCCGGGGCGAGCACCACCCGCGCGCCGCGCCGCTGGAGCAGCGCGGCCAGCTCGTCGCGCCGCCGGTCCGCGGTGACCCCGATGGTGAAGCCGGCCAGCTCCTCCCGCATCAGCCCTCCTGTCGCAACCGCACCTCGACCAGTCCGTCCCGGCAGCGCGCCTCGTGCCGCCGCAGCGCCACGCCCGGGAGGTCCAGGCAGCGCCCGGTGGTCAGGTCGTAGACCTGCTTGTGCAGCGGGGAGGCGAGCGTCGGCAGGCCGGCCCGGCTGCCCACGATCCCCCGGGACATCACCTGCGCGCCGCCGACCGGGTCGAGGTTGTCGACCGCGTACAGCTCGCCGCCGGTGCGGAAGAGGGCCACCTGGACCCCGTCGACCAGGGCGGCCACGCCCCGGTCCGGGTCCAGTCGGTCCAGCGGGCAGACCGCCGTCCAGTCCAGCGTCTTCATCGCCGTACCTCCGGCAGGCCCAGCGCGACCGGCGGGCGGTGACCGTCGGCGCCCGGCGGGGCGCCGCGGGCGGGCACCGGTTGGCCGCGTTCCACCGCGAAGGTGATGGACGGGTCGGGCACGTCGGGGGCGTTGACGAAGGAGGTGAAGCGGCGCAGCCGCTCCGGGTCCTCCAGCACGTCCCGCCACTCGTCGGAGTACGCGGCGACGTGCCGGGCCATGGCCGCGTCGAGTTCGGCGCAGAGCCCGAGCGAGTCGTCCACGATCACCGACCGGAGGTGGTCGAGGCCGCCGTCCATCGCCTCGATCCAGGCGGCGGTGCGCTGCAACCGGTCGGCGGTGCGGATGTAGTACATCAGGAACCTGTCGATCAGCCGGATCAGCGCTTCCGTCGACAGGTCGGTGGCGAACAGGTCGGCGTGCCGGGGCCGGAAGCCGCCGTTGCCGCCGACGTAGAGGTTCCAGCCGGTCTCGGTGGCGATGACGCCGAAGTCCTTGCTGCGCGCCTCGGCGCATTCCCGGGCGCAGCCGGAGACCGCCGACTTCAGCTTGTGCGGGGCGCGCAGGCCCCGGTAGCGCAATTCCAGCGCGACGGCCAGCCCGACCGAGTCCTGCACGCCGTACCGGCACCAGGTCTCGCCGACGCAGGACTTCACCGTGCGCAGCGCCTTCCCGTACGCGTGGCCGGACTCGAAGCCGGCGTCCACCAGCCGGCGCCAGATCTGCGGGAGCTGCTCGACCCGGGCGCCGAACAGGTCGATCCGCTGCCCACCGGTGATCTTGGTGTAGAGCCGGAAGTCCCGGGCCACCTCGCCGATCACGATCAGCTTCTCCGGGGTGATCTCGCCACCGGGAATCCGCGGCACCACGGAGTAGCTGCCGTCGCGTTGCAGGTTGGCCAGGAAGTGGTCGTTGGTGTCCTGGAGGGACGCCTGCTCGCCGTCGAGCACGTGCCCGGCGCCGAGCGAGGCGAGGATCGAGGCCACCACCGGTTTGCAGATGTCGCAGCCACGCCCGCGCCCGTGCTCGGCGATGAGCCGGGAGAAGGTGCGGATGCCCCGGACCCGGACGATGTCGAACAGCTCCTGCCGGCTGGCGTCGAAGTGCTCGCAGAGCGCGGTGGACTGCCGCACCCCGGCCGCGTCGAGGAGCTGCTTCAGCATCGGTACGCAGGAGCCGCAGCTCGTCCCGGCCCGGGTGCACGCCTTCAACGCCGGCACGTCGGTCGCCCCAGCGGCGATCGCCGCGTCCAGGTCGCCCCGGGTCACCGCGTTGCAGGAACAGACCTGCGCGGCGGCCGGCAGTGCCCCGGCCCCGGCGCCCGCGCCGCCGGCCGGGGCCAGCAGCGCCAGCGGGGGAGCGGGCAGCGGCCCGCCGACACTCGCCCGCAGCGTCGGGTAGGCGCTCGCGTCGCCCACCAGCACGCCGCCGAGCAGCGTCCTCGCGTCGTCGGAGAGGACCAGCTTCGCGTACGCCCGGGTGGCCGGGTCGGTGAAGGTGACGTCGAGGCAGCCGGGGGTGACGCCGTGCGCGTCGCCGAACGAGGCCACGTCCACGCCGAGCAGCTTGAGCTTGGTGGCGGTGTCCGCGCCGGGGAAGGTGGCCGCCCCGCCGAGCAACCGGTCGGCGACCACCTCGGCGGTCGCGTAGCCGGGGGCCACCAGGCCGTGGCAGGTGCCGTCCACGGCGGCGCACTCGCCGACCGCCCAGATCCGCTCGTCCGCCGTCCGGCAGCCCGCGTCGACCAGCACCCCGCCGCGCGGGCCGAGCGGCAGCCCGGCCGCCCGGGCCAGCTCGTCCCGGGGCCGGATGCCGGCGGCCACCACGACCAGGTCCGCCTCGACGGTGCGCCCGTCGGAGAGTTCCAGCGCGCCGACCGTCCCGTCCGGGCCGGGGCGCAGCGCGCTGGTGGCCACCCCGAGGTACGTCGTGACGCCCAGTTCCTCGACGTAGCGGCGGAGCATGGCCCCGCCCGCCTCGTCCACCTGCACCGGCATCAGCCGGGGCGCGAACTCGACCACGCTGGTGTCCAGGCCCAGCAGGCGCAGCGCGTTCGCCGCCTCCAGGCCGAGCAGCCCGCCGCCGATCACCGCCCCGGTGCGCCGGCCCTCGGCGTGCGCCCGGATCGCCGCCAGGTCGTCCAGCGTCCGGTAGACGAAGACCCCCGGCAGGCCGGTGCCGTCGACCGGGGGCACGAACGCGGACGAGCCGGTGGCCAGCACCAGCGCGTCGTACGGGTGCTCGCCGGACGCGGTCCGCACCACCCGCCGCGCCCGGTCGACGGCCAGCGCCGGCTCGCCCAGCCGCAGCTCCACCCCGTCGTCGGGGGTGTGCAGGTTCAGTTCCTCGGCGCTCACGCCGTCGAAGAAGGCCGAGAGCCGCACCCGGTCGTACGCCGGCCGCCGCTCCTCGCCGAGCACCGTGACCTGCCAGCGTCGCTCCTGGTCCCGGGCCCGCAACGCCTCGACGAAGCGCTGCCCGACCATGCCGTTGCCGACGACCACCAACCTGCCGCCACTCATCCCGTCACCTCCACAGTGGTGCTCCCGCTGAAATGCCTCATCGCGCCGCCACCGGATCGACCTCGGCGAGCCACCCGGCGATGCCGGCCACCGCGTCGCGGCAGCCGCCGCAGCCGGTGGCCGCCCGGGTCGCCGCGGACAGTTCCGCGACGGTCCGGGCGCCGGCGCGCCAGCACGCCACCAGGGCGCCCTTGCTGACGTCGTTGCACTGGCACACCGTGGCCGCGTCCGGCATCAGCGCCGGGGACGCGGCGGGGGTGGCCGGGGCGGCGCCGAACGCCCGCCCGAGCAGCAGCGACCGCCGGTCCACCGGCACCGGCGCGCCCCGGTCGAAGAGCTGCACCACCGTGCCGACCGCCGGGTTGTCGCCGAGCAGGATCGCCCCGGTCAGCCGCTTGTCGCGGATCCGCAGCCGGGCGTACGTGCCCCGGGCCGGGTCGGCGAAGGTCAGCTCCTCGACCGGCCCGCCCCCGTCCGGCGCGCCGGCCGCGTCGCCCATGGCGGCCAGGTCGATGCCGGCCGCCTTGAGCCGGGTCACCACCGGCCGCGGCCGGTAGCGCACCAGCGGGTCGTCGCCGGTCAGCACCTCGGCCACCACCCGGGCCTGCGCCCACGCCGGGGCGACCAGGCCGGTCAGCGTCCCGTCGTGCTGGGCGCAGTCACCGATGGCCGAGATCCGCCGGTCGCTGGTGCGCATCCGGTCGTCCACCACCACGCCCCGCTCCACGGCCAGCCCGGCGGCGGCGGCCAGCGCGGTCTCCGGCCGTACGCCGCAGGAGAGGACCAGCAGGTCGGCCGCGAGCGAGTCGCCGTCGCCGAGGTCGAGGCGGACGCCGTCGGCGTCGGCGGCCACCCCGGTCGCCGTGACGCCCAGCCGGGTGCGCACCCCGAGCCCGGCGAGGGTGCCGGCGAGAACCGCTCCGGCCGGCTGGTCGAGCTGCCGTTCCATCAGGTGCCCGACCGGATGCACCACGGTCACGGCCAGGCCCCGGGCGGCGAGCCCGCGGGCCGCCTCCAGCCCGAGCAGCCCGCCGCCGAGCACCAGCGCGCTGCGGGCGCCCCGGGCGGCGGCGAGGATCCGCCGGCAGTCGTCCAGGGTGCGGAACGGGACCACCCGGTCGGGGAGCGGGTCGAGCCCGGGCAGCGGGGGCACCAGGGCCCGGCTGCCGGTGGCCAGGACCAGGTGGTCGTAGCCGTGCCGGTCGCCGTCGGCGGTGCGTACCTCGCGGGCGGCCCGGTCGATGGCGGTGACGGCCGTGCCGGTGCGCACGTCCGCGCCCTGCCCGGCGACCTCGGCCAGCTCCACGTCCGGCTCGTCGATCTTCCCGGCGAGGAGGGTGGAGAGCATGATCCGGTTGTACGCCCGGTGCGGTTCCGCCCCGAGCACGGTGACCTTGCGGTCCCCGTCCCGGGCGTGCAGTTCGGCGGCGAGGCGGGCGCCCGCCATGCCGTATCCCACGATGACGATTCGCTCGGTCATGCCTTCTCCACCCGGACGGCGCAGATCTTGAACTCGGGCATCCCGGAGACCGGGTCGACGGCGTCGTTGGTGACGGAGTTGGCCCGCGCCGCGCCCGGCCAGTGGAACGGCGCGAAGACGGTGTCCGGCCGGATCGCCGCGCTGAGCCGGGCCGGCGCGCGCAGCTCGCCCCGGCGGGAGACCACCCGGACCTCCTCGCCCTCGGCCACGCCGAGCCGGCCGGCCAGGTCGGGGTGCAGCTCGACGAAGCCGCCGGGGGCGGCCCTGCGCAGCGCGGCGACCCGCCGGGTCTGCGCGCCGGACTGGTAGTGGGCGAGCACCCGGCCGGTGGTGAAGTGCAGCGGGTACTCGGCGCAGACCGGCTCGGCGGCCGGCCGGTGGGTCACCGCGCGGAACCGGGCCCGACCGTCGGGGGTGGGGAACCGGTCGGCGAAGAGGCGCGGGGTGTCGGGGCCGTCCTCGTCCGGGCAGGGCCAGAAGACGCCGGTGTCCGCGTCGATCCGGTCCCAGCTCACCCCGGCGTAGTCGGCCGGCCCGCCGGCCGAGGCGCGGCGCAGCTCGGCGAAGACCGCCGCCGGGTCGGTAGGGAACGCGCCGGGCGCGTCGAGGCGGGCCGCCAGCCCGGCGAGGACGGCGAGGTCGGAGCGGACCCCGGGGGGCGGCTCGCGCAGCGCGCGGCGGCGCAGCACCCGACCCTCCAGGTTGGTCATCGTGCCGTCCTCCTCGGCCCACTGGGCGACGGGCAGCACCACGTCGGCCAGGTCGGCGGTCTCCGAGCGCAGGAAGTCGGCCACCACCAGCAGGTCCAGGTCGCGTAGCCGGGACTCGATCCGGGCCGCGCGGGGCGCGGACACCACCGGGTTGGAGCCGAAGACCAGCAGCGCCCGGGGGCCGTGCGCGGTGCCGAGCGAGTCGAGGAGCTGGTAGGCCGGAACGCCGGCTCCGGGCAGCGCCGCGGGGTCGACCCCCCACACCCCGGCCACGTGCTCGCGGGCCGCCGGGTCATCGATCCGCCGGTAGCCGGGAAGCTGGTCGGCCTTCTGCCCGTGCTCCCGGCCGCCCTGCCCGTTGCCCTGCCCGGTGAGGCAGCCGTACCCGGAGCCGGGGCGGCCGGGCAGGCCCAGGGCGAGCGCCAGGTTGATGAACGCCGTGACCGTGTCCACGCCCTTGGCGTGCTGCTCCGCCCCCCGGGCGGTGAGGATGACCGCGCGGTCCACGGTGGCCAGGGCCCGGGCGGTCGCCTCCAGGTCGGCCACCGGCACCCCGGAGAGGCGCTCCACCTCGGCCGGCCAGCAGCCGGCCACGGTCCGCCGGACCTCGTCGAAGCCGGTGGTCCGGTCGGCCACGTACGCCCGGTCGAGCCAGCCCTCGGTGAGCGCGATGTGCAGCAGCGCGTTGGCCACCGCCAGGTCGGTGCCGGGCAGCGGTTGCAGGTGCAGGTCCGCCTGGCGGGCGGTGGCGGTGAGCCGGGGGTCGACCACGATCAGCCGGCCGCCCCGCTCGCGCTGGTCGGCGACGTGGCGCATCAGCGGCGGCATGGTCTCGGCCGGGTTCGCGCCGACCAGCAGCAGGGTGTCCGCCCGGCCGAGGTCGGCGAGGGGGAACGGGAGCCCCCGGTCGACGCCGAAGGCACGCATCCCGGCCGCCGCGGCCGAGGACATGCACCAGCGTCCGTTGTAGTCGATGTGCCGGGTGCCCAGCGCCACGCGGGCGAACTTGCCGAGCGCGTACGCCTTCTCGTTGGTCAGCCCGCCGCCGCCGAAGACCGCGACCGCGTCCCGCCCGTGCCGCTCCTGGACCGCCCGCAGCCCGGCGGTCACCCGGTCGAGGGCCTCGTCCCAGCTCGCCGGGCGCAGCTCGCCCCCGGGCCGGCCACGCAGCAGGGGGGTGGTCAGCCGGTCCGGGTGGTCGAGCAGGTCGGCGGCGGTCCAGCCCTTCTGGCAGAGGCCGCCGCGGTTGGTGGGGAAGTCCCGGGGCCCGACCTCGATCCGCTCCCCGGTGTCGCGCAGCACCATGCCGCACTGGAGCGCGCAGTACGGGCAGTGCGTGGCCGCCTCCCGGGGTCGTACCCCCGGTCGCGTCGCCAGGCGTGCACCGTCTGTCATGTCGGAAGCGTGCCGGGGGGCGGTTTCCGCTCCGGGTCCCTTCTGTTTCGGTCCTGTCAAGAGCACCTCACACCGCACGGGAGTGACGGACCGGTCGGAACGGCCTAGAATGTGGGACGAGTATCTCGGATATTGGGAGGCGCGATGAGTGTGGCGGACGCGTTCGACGCGGTGGCGGGGAGCTACGACGCGGCCCGGCGCCGGCTGGTGCCCTGCTTCGACGCCTTCTACGGCACGGCGGTCGAGGTGGCCGCGCCGCCGCTGCGGGCGGCGCTCGCCGCGGGGCGTACCCCCGAGGTGCTGGACCTGGGCGCGGGCACCGGCCTGCTCTCCCTGCTGCTGACGGCGGCGATCCCAGGGGTCCGGCTGACCCTGGTCGACGCGGCGCCCGGCATGCTCGCGGTGGCCACCGGCCACCTGGCCGCCCGCGGGGTGCCGCACCGCACGGTGCTGGCCGACCTGGCCGACCCGCTGCCCGCCGGCCGCTACGACGCGGTGGTCTCCGCGCTGGCCATCCACCATCTCGACGACGACGGCAAGCGGGCGCTCTACCGGCGGGCGGCCGAGGCGCTGGCGCCGGGCGGCGTCTTCGTCAACGCCGAGCAGGTGGCCGGGCCGACCCCGGCCCTGGACCGGCGCTACGACGAGGTCTGGACGGCCCGGATCACCGAGTTGGGTTCGGACGCCGCGGAGATCGCCGGGGCCCGGGAGCGGATGCGGCGCGACCGGCCGGCGCCGGTGGCCGACCAGTGCCGCTGGCTCGCGGAGGCCGGGCTGGTCGACGTGGACTGCTTCTTCAAGGAGTGGCGGTTCGCGGTGTTCGGCGGTCGCCGTCCCTGAGCGTGACCGGCTGTCCGGTTCGGCGACGGGCGCAAGCGGGGATGACTGATGGTCATACCGATGGGTAATCTGTCCGGCATGACCGCCAAGGTGACACTGTCGTTCTCCGACGAGACGATCGAGGAGGCGCGCCGGTTCGCCAAGCGGGAAGGGCTCTCCCTCTCCGCCTGGATGGACCAGGCCGCCCGCGAGAAGGCGCTGCGCGAGGTCTTCACCGCGCACGCCGAGGCGGTCGCCCGCGCCGGTCTGGACCTGGAGTCCGCCGCCCTGGCCGACGCCCAGGAGGTCGCACTGGTCGATGACGCGCTGTTCGGGGGCGGGCGCCCGCGTGTTGCGTAGGGGAGAGATCTGGCGCATCTCCGGCGCCCGGGAACGGCTCGGCCTGGTCATCAGCTCCGACGTCTACAACTCCACCGCCGTGCCGATCGTGATCGTGGTCGAGGTGGTCGACGAGTCACTGCTGCGTGATTCGCCCCTGGCCGTGCGGATGGGCGGCTACGTGGTGATGCCTGACCGGCTCTCCTCGCCCATGAAGAAGTGGTTCACCGAGTGCGTGGACGTGGCCGACACCGAGACCATGCAGCGGGTCGGCCGCGCGCTGCGCATCCTCCAGGAGATCTGAGGCGTTTCACCGCCGCCCTCCGGCGGACGTGCGATCTCCGTTTCCGGACCGACCCGCGACGGGCACGGCCGGGAAACCGCCCGTTCCTAGCGTCCCCCTCGTCATCGACGAGGAGGAGTCGCCGTGAGCACGCTCGCTTCCCCCACCCTGGCCCCGGCCGCCGCCGGGCGCTCGGGACGGATCACCGAATGGCGTCCGGAGGACCCGGAGTTCTGGGCCACGACCGGCGCGCCGGTCGCCCGCCGCAACCTGTACGTCTCGATCTTCGTCGAGCACGTCGGCTTCTCCGTGTGGAGCCTCTGGTCGGTGATGGTGCTCTTCCTGGGCCCCGAGTACGGCCTCGACCCGGCCGGGAAGTTCCTGCTCACCGCCGTGCCGGCCGCGCTGGGAGGGGTGCTGCGGCTGCCCTACACGCTGGCCGTGGCCCGGTTCGGCGGGCGGAACTGGACCATCGTGAGCGCGCTGCTGCTGCTGGTGCCGGCCGTGCCCATGGCGGTGCTGATCGAGCCCGGCGTGTCGTACGCCACGCTCATGGTGCTGGCCTGCCTGACCGGCGTCGGCGGCGGCAACTTCGCCTCCTCCATGGCCAACATCAACCTGTTCTTCCCCGAGCGGCTCAAGGGCCGGGCGCTCGGGCTCAACGCCGGCGGCGGCAACCTCGGCGTGCCGGCCGTACAGCTCGTCGGGCTGGCGGTGCTGGCCAGCGCCGGAGCCGCGTACCCCCGGCTGGTGCCGGCGGTCTACCTGCCGCTGATCGTGCTCGCGGCGCTCGCCGCGGCGCGCGGGCTGGACAACGTCCCCGGGGCGCGCAACGAGCCCGGCGCCCTGCGCGCGGCGGCCCGCGACCCGCACACCTGGGTGATGTCCCTGCTCTACATCGGCACCTTCGGCTCGTTCATCGGCTTCGGTTTCGCCTTCGGCCAGGTGCTCCAGCTCCAGTTCCACGACCGGTTCCCGACCCCGGTCGACGCCGCCTGGCTGACCTTCCTCGGGCCGCTGATCGGCTCGCTGATCCGGCCGTTCGGCGGCCACCTCGCCGACCGGCTCGGCGGGGCCCGGGTCACCTTCTGGAACTTCGTGGCGATGGCCCTCGGCGCCGCGCTGGTCCTGTACGCCGCCCGGGACCGGTCCTTCCCGCTCTACCTGGCCGGGTTCCTGGCGCTGTTCGTCTTCTCCGGGGTCGGCAACGGGTCGACCTACAAGATGATCCCGGCGATCTTCCGGGCCCGGGCCTTGGCCGAGGCGGAGCTGACCGGGGGCCGGGAGGGGGCCGAGCGGCGGGCCCGGCGGCTCTCCGGGGCGCTGATCGGCATCGCCGGGGCGGTCGGCGCCTCGGGCGGGGTGCTGGTGAACGTGGCGTTCCGGCAGTCGTTCCTGACTGCCGGCACCGCCGACGCCGCCTACCTGGCCTTCATCGGCTGGTACGCGCTCTGCTTTCTGGTGACCTGGGTGGTGTACCTGCGGCCGGGGCCGCGTAAGCTGTCCGGCGTGTGACCTCCGCCATGGGGAAAAGGCGCAGGCCACGCGGGGTGACACCCCGTTTTGACCTGCCGCCGGGCGGCCGGGTATCGTTGCCTGCTGTTGTACGACATTCTTAGGCGTGCCGCATCAGGTACGCTTGGTCGTTCGTGCGCGCCTGGTCACCTCGGCGCGCGACCCCAGACCGACGACGAGACAAGGTAGACCTGTGCGTACGTACAGCCCGAAGCCGGGTGAGATCGAGCGTCAGTGGCACGTCATCGACGCCTCTGATGTCGTGCTGGGCCGCCTCGCGACCCACGCCGCCACGCTGCTGCGTGGTAAGCACAAGCCGACTTTCGCGCCGCACGTCGACACGGGCGACTTCGTCGTCATCGTGAACGCGGGCAAGGTCGCGCTGACCGGCAACAAGCGGCAGACCAAGATCGCTTACCGCCACTCCGGCTACCCGGGTGGTCTGAAGCAGGTCGGCTACGACGAGCTGCTGACCAAGCGGCCCGAGCGGGCCATCGAGCTGGCCGTGAAGGGCATGCTCCCGCACAACAAGCTGGGCCGTCAGATTCTCAAGAAGCTGAAGGTCTACGCCGGTGCCGAGCACCCGCACGCCGCGCAGCAGCCGGTGCCGTTCGAGATCAAGCAGATCGCGCAGTGAGCGCGGGCGAAGGAAGCAGCATGACCGACATCACCGCCACCGAGGTTGCCCCCGAGGCCACCGAGGCGCCGGCGCCCGTCGCCCGCGCGCCTCGTGGCGACCGCCCGATCCAGACCGTGGGTCGGCGCAAGGAGGCCATCGTCCGGGTCCGCATCGTCCCGGGCAGCGGCAAGATCACCTGCAACGGCCGCGACCTCGAGGCCTACTTCCCGAGCAAGGTGCACCAGCAGCTCATCAAGGACCCGCTGGTCACCGCCGAGAAGCCCGAGGCCTTCGACGTGATCGCCAACCTGCGGGGCGGCGGCACCACCGGCCAGGCCGGCGCGCTGCGGCTCGCCATCGCCCGGGCGCTGATCGTCAGCGAGCCCGACGACCGCCCGGCCCTGAAGAAGGCCGGCTTCCTGACCCGTGACGCCCGGGTCAAGGAGAGCAAGAAGTACGGCCTCAAGAAGGCCCGTAAGGCTCCCCAGTACTCGAAGCGCTGATCACCAGCAGCGCCTTGTACTTCTGACGGACGGCCGGGTCCGCCTCCCTTCCCGGGGAGGTGGCCCGGCCGTTCCGCTTTTCTCCTCTCAACGGCAGTTCATCGGAGGTTGGCGGGTATGGGCCGGTTGTTCGGCACGGACGGCGTACGCGGGCGGGCGAACGCGGATCTCACCCCGGAGTTGGCGCTCGCGGTGGCGGTGGCCGCCGCCCACACACTGGCCGAGACCGACAAGAGCCATCCGCCGCTCGCCGTGGTCGGCCGGGACACCAGGGCCAGCGGCGAGATGCTGGAGGCCGCCGTGGTCGCGGGGCTGACCAGCGCCGGCGCCAACGTGGTCCGGGTCGGCGTGCTGCCCACCCCCGCGGTCGCGTTCCTCACCGCCGAGGCCAAGGCAGACCTGGGCGTGATGCTCTCCGCCTCGCACAATCCGATGCCGGACAACGGCATCAAGCTCTTCGCCGCCGGCGGGCACAAGCTGCCCGACGAGATCGAGATGCGGATCGAGGCCGCCGTCGAGGCGAACGCCACCACCGCCTGGGAGCGCCCGATCGGCGCCGGGGTCGGCCGGGTGCACGACCTGCTCGACGGCGCCGACCACTACGTCCAGCACCTGGTCGGCACCGTGCCGCACCGGCTGGAGGGGATCAAGGTCGTGGTCGACTGCGCCAACGGCGCGGCCGCCGAGGTCGCCCCGGTGGCATACCAGGAGGCCGGCGCCGAGGTGATCGCCATCTACGCCGAGCCGGACGGCCTGAACATCAACGACGACTGCGGCTCCAACCACATCGACGCGCTGCGCGCCGCCGTCGTCGAGCACGGCGCGCACCTCGGCATCGCCCACGACGGCGA
This sequence comes from Micromonospora sp. NPDC023966, assembly GCF_040639095.1. Classification (NCBI taxonomy): domain Bacteria; kingdom Bacillati; phylum Actinomycetota; class Actinomycetes; order Micromonosporales; family Micromonosporaceae; genus Micromonospora; species Micromonospora sp. NPDC023966. The sequence continues at coordinate 165,687 of NZ_JBEZZJ010000011.1, forward strand.
CGCCGACCGCTGCGTCGCGGTCACCGCCGACGGCGAGGAGGTCGACGGCGACCAGGTCATGGCGATCCTCGCCCTGGCCATGCGGGAGGCCGGCGAGCTGACCCAGGACACCCTGGTCGCCACCGTGATGAGCAACCTCGGCCTGCGGCTGGCCATGTCCGCGCAGGGCATCCGGCTGGTCGAGACCAAGGTCGGCGACCGGTACGTGCTGGAGGAGCTGCGCGCCTCCGGGCTGGCGCTGGGCGGCGAGCAGAGCGGGCACATCGTGATGCCGGCGTACGCGACCACCGGCGACGGCGTGCTCACCGGCCTGCACCTGATGTCGCGGATGGCCGCCACCGGCAGGTCCCTCGCCGACCTGGCCGCCGTGGTCACCAAGCTGCCCCAGGTGCTGATCAACGTGCCGGTCGGCGACCGCACGGTCGGCGCCGCCGCACCGGGCGTCCGCGCCGAGGTGGAGCGGGCCGAGGCAGAGCTGGGCGAGACCGGCCGGGTGCTGCTCCGCCCGTCCGGCACCGAGCCGCTGGTGCGTGTCATGGTCGAGGCCGCCACCGAGGCGACCGCCCGGGCCGTCGCCGAGCGCATCGCGGATCAGGTCCACAGCGCCAGCCCGGTGGCCTGACCCGGTTACAGACGCAGCCGCGTGATCCGGTCGTACGTGTCGGCCGGGTCCTCGCCGTCGGTGAGGTCCACGTCTTCGACCAGCCGGCCGTCGCCGAGACGGATCAGACGGTCGCACCGGGCGGCGATCGCCTGTTCGTGAGTGGCGAGCAGGATCGTCATCCCGTGCTGGTCGCGCAGGTCGAGCAGCAGGTCGAGGATCTGGGCGCCGCTGGTCGAGTCGAGGTTGCCGGTCGGCTCGTCGGCCAGCAGGAGCCGGGGCGCGCCCATCAGGGCCCGGGCGATCGCCACCCGCTGCTGCTGGCCTCCCGAGAGCTGGGCGGGCAGCGCGCGTTCCCGGCCGGCCAGCCCCACCGCGTCCAGCAACTCGCGGGCGCGGACCGTGTGGTCGGCGCGGCCCCGACGGGGCAGAACCGGCGCGATCACGTTGTCCAGCACGGTCCGCGCCGGCAGCAGGTGGTAGCGCTGGAAGACGAAACCGACCCGCTGGCGGTACCGGGCCAGCGCGGCCCGGCGGAGCGCGGTGACCTCCACGTCGTCCACCGTCACCGTGCCGCGGTCCGCCTGCTCGATCGCACCGATGAGGTGCAGCAGCGTGGACTTGCCGGAGCCGCTCGGCCCGGTCAGCGCCACCACCGATCCCGGCGTGATCTCCAGCGAAACGTCGTCGACGGCGGTGAGCCGCTCGGTGCCGCTGCGGAACTGCCGGACGAGCCCGGCGGTACGTACCGTACTGCCCGTCGTCGCATCCATGATCACTCCTCTGCCAGCAGTCGTGCGGTGGGAAGGCGGCGCAGCAGCGCGGCCGGGACGAGCGCGGCCAGGCAGGTGACCAGCACTCCGGCCAGCGCCGTGGCGGCGGCCACCGCCACCAGCGCCGCCGGCAGGTCGCCGACCAGCCAGGCGGCTCCGAGGAGCCCGAGGCCGGCGCCGGTGACCGCGCCGAGCGCGCCGAGCGCGAAGCCCTCGTAGCCGACCAGACGCGCCAACGCGGCGTCGGTCCAACCGGTGGCACGCAGCGTGGCGAGTTCGGCGGCGCGGTCCCGGATGTTCAGGTAGAGCACGTCGGCGACCGCGCCGGCCCCGAGCAGCACCGTGGCCCCCGCCGCGAGGGCGTCGGCGCCGCGCACGCCGAGCGAGACGGTGTCGCCGAGCAGACTTCCCACGATGGCGCCGCGGAAGGCGTACGCGGCGGCGGCCACCACCGTCAGCGCGGCCACCCCGATGGCCAGAGCGCCGGCACCGAGCAGGGTGCGGCCGGGCGTCCGCACCAGGTTCACCAGGGCCAGGCCGGGCAGGGTGCGCGGTCGGCGTACCCACCGGGCGTTGACCACCGGGGGGCGCAACGCGGCGGCCGGGTGGGCGCGCGCGGCTCGCAGCGCCGGCGCCACGCCGGCGACCAACGCCAGCAGCAGAGCCACCGGTACGGCGAGCAGCGCCCGCGGCCAGTCGACGCCGATGTCCAGGGCCACGCCGAGCGGGAACGCCAGACCGACGGAGAGCAGCCCGGCGGCGACACCCAGCGCGGCGACCTCGCCGAGGATCAGCGCGCCGATCCGGCGGGCCGGCCAGCCCAGGCAGGCCAGAACCGCCAGCTCGGGACGGCGGTCCCGGACCGCGGCGGACACCGCGTTGCCGAGGAAGAGCACGCAGACCACCAGCACCAGAAGGAAGAGTGCCGTGCTCTTGCGGTCGACGGCCTTCGTGATGACGGCGGCCACGCCGAGCGCCGACCAGTTCTCGCTCAACCGCAGCGCGGGACGGCCGAACGCGCCGGCCGGCAGCTCCACGGTCTGCGGCGCGGGAGAGGACCCGAGGGTGATGTCGACGTCGAGGCCGGTGGTCTGGGTGATCCGCTCGGCGATGAGTCGGACCCGCTCGGCGGAGCGCTCGCTGTAACCCTGCACGTCGGCGACCCGGACCCGGATCGCGCTGATCGGCGCGGTGCGCTGCGCGGTGCCGCCGCCCTCCAGCAGCTTGGGCAGGCTGGCCAGGTTGGTCAGTAGCAACGGTGGCGCGGAGAGGTAGCCGGCCGGGTTGCCGCTCGGCTCCAGCGGCCGGCCGCCCAGCGCGGCCCGGCTGCGCTCGTCGGCGCCCTCGGCCTTCGGCGGCTCGTACGTCTCCAGCGGCACCTCGCCCAGGTCGCTGAAGCCGGTCAGCTTCTCCGGGTCGAACACGCCGACCGCCCGCCACTGCCGGAACGGGGTGATGGCCCCGCCGCTGGGCAGGGGAAGCCGGCGCAGGGTACGCGCCCCGACGTCCTCCGTGAGCCAGGGACGGGGCAGCCAGCTGAAGTCGCGTTCGTTCCCGAAGACCTCCGGTGCGGCCGGCGGCACCGCGGCGGCTCGCAGCTCGCCGCCGGGTCGCTCGTCGTACGCCACGACACCGGGCTGCGTGATGATCTGCAGCTGCCCGAAACAACATTCACCCTGCTCGGAGATCCCTGCCGCGAGCTGGCTCCGATAGGCGTCCGCCAGTTCCGCCCGGGCCACCCCGGCCGGCGTGCCGGCTGCCCGCCGGAGCCCCTCCTCCAGCTCGATGGCCGGCATTCCGGCCGGCCGGGCGGCGGGCAGCCGGGTGAGCCTGGCCCGCAGCTCGCTGTCGAGATAGGGGCGACTGGTGGCCAGCACCGGAACCGACCGGTTGCGGGCGGTGCCGAGCAGCCTCTCGCTCACCGCGTCGCCGGCCCGCAGGGGGCGGCCGTCCACCACGCTGCCCGCCAGGCCGACGAGGCGCTGTTCCGCGTCCGGGTCGACGGCGGCGAGCAGGAACGGCACGGTGACCGCCTCGGACACGGTCAGGCGGTCGGCGGTGGCGGTGGAGCCGTCACCGTCTCGTGTCAGGACGCCGTTCTCCGCCGCGAAGCGGCCGTCCGGCAGCAGCCGGACCGGGACCACCCACCAGTTGTCCCGCTCGGAGAGCGTGCCGCGGTTGCCGATCAGGGCGCCGCGCTGTGGGTCGCAGATCGGCCGGCTGCTGCCGTCCGGCAGCACCTCGCGCGCGACCGGTCCGCAGACGTCGTCCACCCGGTAGCGTCGGCCGTCGCTGTAGCGGAACTCGCTCAGATCCGCCGGGTCGAAGACCGGATAGATGAGGGGGTGCTTGGTCACGTACACGTAGCGCGGCCTGCCCGGCGCGGCGGACAGGCCGCGCTCGGCGACATAGGTGGGGTCGAGCCGGATCACCTGCCGGTCGAGTGACCGGTCGACCGCCGCGGTGAAATCCAGCCGCATTGGGACCGCCGAGGTCGAGTAACCGATCATCGCGATGGGCGCCGCCACGTCCACTCCGGCGATTGCCTTGACCCGCTCGTACTGGGTCGTGGTGATGCCGCCGTACGTGTCCGAGAGGTAGTTGGGCCGCACCAGGCCGCGCGTCGCCTCCAGCGGCGTGCGCGTCCCCTTCGGACGGACCAGGATGTCGTAGGCCGCTCGGGTGTTCCGCTCGACGGTGCCGGTGACGGCCAGCCGCGAGGTGGTGGTGGCCCCGGTCAGCACGACGAAGCCGGTGGTCGCCACCAGCACGCCGACCAGCAGCGCCACCGACCGTCCCGCACGGCCACGAAGCTGCCCCCAGATGACGTGGAACATTCGCGCCTCCCCGTGTGCTGACTCACACGGTGCGCGATACATTGTGACAATGCAAGGCCCCTTCGGGGTGCCTGTCCGGAACCGGATCGGAGGAGACGGTGGCGATCCAGCACGCGGTCCTGGCCCTGCTCGCCCGCGGCCCCAGCTACGGCTACGAGCTGAAGGGCGCCTTCGAGGGGGCGGTCGGCCCGCAGTGGGGCCCGCTCAACATCGGGCACCTCTACCAGATCCTCGACCGGCTCTCCCGGGACGGACTGGTGGTCGCCGAGCGGCAGGCCCAACCGGTCAAGCCCGACCGGGTGGTCTACGAGATCACCCCGGCCGGCCGGACCGAGCTGGACCGCTGGCTCGCCGAGCCCAGCCCGCGCAGCGGCGGCTTCCGGGACGACTTCTTCCTCAAGGTCACCGCCGCGGCCCGGTCCGGCGAGGCTGCCGTCGTCCGGACCGTGCTCGCCAATCAACGCGCTCACCTGCTGCGGGAGCTGCGCAACCTGGACGGGCTGCGCCGCCGTTCCGAGGACCCGGTGGTCCGGCTGCTGCTCTCCGCCGCAGCCCGGCACGTCGAGGCGGATCTCGCCTTCGTCGACGACGCCGAGGCGGCGCTGCTCGCCGACGGGGGTGCCGTGCTCCGGGCGTTGGCGACAGACCGGCCGGGCCCGGCGACGCCGACAGCGGAAGCCCGCCCCGCGCGTTCCACCGGCTGACCCGGCCGCGGCGCTCCACGGGCCGGCCTGCTGCGGGGCGCTGCCCCACTCGCACGGATAGCCGTGCCCGGCCCGGAACGGCGGGCCGTCAGGCCGGGGTCAGCGGGACGCCACCCGGCGCAGGAACCGGTCGGCGAGGTCGAGGATCTGATCGGGGTCCAGCTCCAGCGCGGGTCCGGCCACCGTCACCTCGGTCAGCGCCAGGCCGGGCACCTCGGTGTCCCGCCAGCCGCCGGCGAACCACGCCTTCTCCTCCTCGGCGAGGGCGAGGTTGGCCGCGTTCAGGTCGTCGGCCGGATACGGCAGCCACAGCCGGAACTGGTGGGTGTGCGGCGGCGCCGGGTGGACCCGGGCGCCGGGCACGGCGGCCAGCGCCTCGGCCACCCGCTTCGCGTGCGCCACGTAACCGGCCAGCCGGGGCAGCTCCCGCTCCAGGCCGGTGAGCGCGGCGAGGGCCGCCGGCCACTGCTGGAACAGGGTGCCCCCGTAGCGGTGCCGCCAGGCGCGGGCGTACCGGACCAGCTCGGCGTCGCCGGCCAGGGCAGCGCCGGAGTGGCCGCCGAGGGACTTGTAGAACGAGACGTACGTGCTGTCGGCCAGGGCCGCGATCTCGTCCGCCGAGTGCCCCAGGTGGACGGTGGACTCCCAGAGCCGGGCCCCGTCCAGGTGCACCCGGGCCCCCCGCTCCCGGGCCACGCCGGTCACCGCGACCAGCTCGTCCCAGCTCGGCAGGACGAAGCCGGCGTCGCGCAGCGGCAGCTCCAGGAAGAGCGTGCCGATCGGCTCGTCGAGCGCGGCCATCTCCTCGGCCGTCGGGTTGCGCGGCGCCTCGGTGGTCCGCACCGCCCGCAGCCCGCCGAGCACCGCGTACGCGTCGCGCTCGTGCAGCAGCGGGTGACTGAGCGGGTGCAGGCCGACCCCGTCCCGGCCGGTCAGCTCGGCGCCGTAGCGCATCGCGACCTGCTGGGCCATGGTGCCGGTGGGAAAGAAGGCGGCCGCCTCCGCGCCGAGCAGCTCGGCGACCCGCTGCTCCAGCTGCTCCACCGCCCCGCCCTCGCCGTAGAAGTCGGGCAGCAGGTCCTCCGGGACGGCCGCCCCGAGGGCCGCGAGCTGCTCCCGCACCGAGGTCGGCCGGACGCCGGAGAGCACCGTGTCGCAGCCGCGCTGCGCGGCGAGCCGGCGCATCCGGTCGGCGTACGCGTCGGTCATCCGTCCTCCTTGAGCCCGCGCAGCCGGGTGACCGCCTCGGTGAGCACCTCGGGCCGCTTGCAGAACGCGAACCGGACCAGCCGCCGGCCCGCCTCCGCGTCGTCGTAGAAGACCTGGGTCGGCACCGCCACCACGCCGCAGCGCTCCGGCAGCGACCGGCAGAACTCCACCCCGTCCCGCCCGCCGAGCGGGGTGACGTCGGCGGTGACGAAGTATGTCCCCTCCGGTGCGAGCACCCCGAACCCGGCGTTGGTGAGGCCGGCGACGAGCTGGTCCCGCCGCTGTTGCATGCCGGCGGCGAAATCGGCGAAGTACGCGTCCGGCAGGCCGAGCGCCACCGCCACGGCCGGTTGCAGCGGGCCGGCGTTGACGAAGGTGAGGAACTGCTTCACCCGCAGCACCGCGGCGACCAGCGGCGCCGGGCCGCTCACCCAACCGACCTTCCAGCCCGTGCACGAGAACGTCTTGCCCGCCGAGGAGATGCGGAGCGTCCGCTCCCGCATGCCGGTGAGCGTCGCCAGCGGCAGGTGCGGGGCGGCGGCATCGGTGAAGACCAGGTGCTCGTAGACCTCGTCGGTGACCGCGTACGCGCCGTGCTCCTGGCACAGCTCGGCGACCAGGGCCAGCTCGTCGGCGGTGAACACCTTGCCGGTCGGGTTGTGCGGGGTGTTCAGCAGCACCAGCCGGGTACGCGGCCCGAACGCCGCCCGCAGCTCCGCCGGGTCGAAGGCGTACCGGCCGTCGGCGGCGGGACGCAGCGTCACCGGGCGGCGGACCGCGCCGGCCAGGGCGATCGAGGCGGCGTACGAGTCGTAGTAGGGCTCGAAGCAGACCACCTCGTCGCCCGGCTCACAGAGAGCGAGGATGCTCGCCGCGATCGCCTCGGTGGCGCCCGCGGTCACCACGATCTCGCCGTCCGGGTCGTACTCCAGGTCCCAGAACCGGCGCTGGTGGGCCGCGACGGCCGCGCGCAGCGCCGGGATGCCCGGGCCCGGCGGGTACTGGTTGTGGCCGGAGCGCAGCGCCTCGGCGGCCGCGGCGAGCATCTCCGGCGGGCCGTCGGTGTCGGGGAAGCCCTGCCCGAGGTTGACCGCGCCGGTGCGCACGGCCAGCGCCGACATCTCGGCGAAGATCGTGGTGCCGAACGGCCGCATCCGGGCCACCAGTGGATCGGTCGTCGTCACGCCGGCCAGCCTACGGCCCGCCGCCGACGCCGCAAGACGGCCGTGTCCCGGCCCCGCCGCCCCCATGACGGCGTGTCCCGGCCGCCGGCGTCACCAGCCGAAGCAGGTCGCCCCGTACTCGCCCGAGTCCTGCGAGACGACCTTCCCGTTGATGGTGATCCGGCAGCTCGCCTCGCCCGAGTCGGTCGGCGACGCGATGATCTGCACCCGTTCCCGGTCGTTCGCGGTGAACGCCAGCCGCCATGGCGACCGCACCCCGTCGAGCTGGAGGAAGTCGGCGTTGGCGTCGTAGAACTGCACGTCGACGGCGGCGGTGCCGGTCACCTCGTAGACCACGGTGAACCGGCCCGGCCCGGCGGACGGGGTGGTGGCGGGGACCGGCGGCGCGGAGTCCGTGGGCTCCCAGGGAAGGTCGTCGTCGAACTCCGGACGGTCGTACGGCTGCCCCGAGGTGGTCTGGTCGTCCAGGAAGCTGCCGAGCGCGCCGAGACCGACGCAGCCGCAGAAGGCGAGCACCAGGGCGACGACCACGGTCACCACGACGGCCACCACCCACCCGCCGGTCGACCGGCGCGGGGGCGCTCCGGGGTAGGCGTACGGCGGCGGGTAGCCGGCCGGGGGCCATCCCGGCGCGGGAGCGCCGCCGGACCATCCGGGAGCCGGACCGCCGCCCGGCCATCCCGGAGCCGGAGCGCCCCCGGGCCAGGGCGGCGTGGGCGCGGCGTTCGGGGTGCCGGCCGGGTCCACCGGCGGGACGGCCGGGCGCGGCGTGCCGCCCGGTGCGTCCGGACCGGCGGGTGGCGGTGCCGCACCCGGCGTTGCCCAGCCGGCCGGGCTCGGGGCCGCCCCGGGGGCCGCCCAGCCGGCCGGACCCGGCACTGTCCCCGGGCCGGGCGGGGGCGTTCCGGTGCCACCCGGCGCGGCTGACCCGGGCGGGGACCAGGGGCTCTGGGTCCAGGGCGCGGGCGCCCACTGGGCGGGCGGCGCCCAGGGCTGCGGGGCGGCGAGCGGGTCCGGCGGCCGCCAGGCGGTGGGTTCGGGGCCGGCCGGCGGGGCGGTCGGGTCGTTCGGGCCGGCGCTGTTTTCCGGCTCGGGGGTGGGGGTCGTCTCGGACATCGGCTCAGCTCGCAGGGGACGGCGCGGACGACCGCGGGGGTGGCGGGGCCGGGTGTCGCCCCGACCAGGGCCCTCAATGTACGGCTCGATGACCAGTCCGCACGTACCCGCACGCGGGTGCCGGGCCGGGGCCGACCCGAGCCGCCCGCCCTCGGTCCGGTGCCCGGACCCGGTCGCCCCACCGTCGGGGTGGTTTGTCCGATCCTCGCCATCCGCTCACCGGTTCGCTCAAATTCAGTGATCGTTAACCCGAGTTCCGAGCACGCGCGGTGAGCGAAACTGGGTTAGGCTGCGGACCATGTGTGGAATCGTGGGTTACGCCGGTGCGCGCCCGGCGCTCGGCATCGTGCTGGACGGACTGCGGCGGCTGGAGTACCGCGGCTACGACTCGGCGGGTGTCGCGGTCGTCTGCGACGACGAGCTGCTGATCGAGAAGAAGGCCGGCAAGCTGGCCAACCTGGAGAAGGTTCTCGCCGAGCGCGCCGCCAGCGACCCGGAGTCCTGCGCCGCCAGCCCGATCGGCATCGGCGACGGGACCACCAGCATCGGCCACACCCGGTGGGCCACCCACGGCGGCCCGACCGACCGAAACGCCCACCCGCACCTCTCCCCGGACGGCCGGGTCGCCGTGATCCACAACGGCATCATCGAGAACTTCGCGAAGCTCCGCGCCGAGCTGGAGGCCGACGGCGTCGAGTTCGCCAGTGACACCGACACCGAGTGCGCCGCGCACCTGCTCGCCCGCTCGCTGGCCGACCTGCGCTCGGCCGGCGAGGTCGACAGCCCGCAGCTGCTCGCCTCCGCCATGCGGCTGGTCTGCCAGCGGCTGGAGGGCGCCTTCACGCTGCTCGCCGTCGACGCCGGCATCCCCGGCGCGGTGGTCGGCGCCCGGCGCAACTCGCCCCTGGTGGTCGGCCGCGGCGACGGCGAGAACTACCTGGCCAGCGACGTGGCCGCGTTCATCGAGCACACCCGCGACGCGGTGGAGCTGGGCCAGGACCAGATCGTCCTGATCACGCCGGAGAACATCGAGATCACCGACTTCGCCGGCCAGCCCGCGACCGGCAAGGACTTCCACATCGACTGGGACTCGTCCGCCGCCGAGAAGGGTGGCTACGACTGGTTCATGCTCAAGGAGATCGAGGAGCAGCCGCAGGCGATCGCCGACACGCTGCTCGGCCGGCTCACCGAGACCGGCGAGATCGCCCTCGACGAGGTCCGCCTCAGCGAGCAGGACCTGCGCGACGTCGACAAGATCTTCATCGTGGCCTGCGGCACCTCGTACCACGCCGGCCTGGTCGCCAAGTACGCCATCGAGCACTGGACCCGGATCCCCTGCGAGGTGGAGCTGGCCAGCGAGTTCCGCTACCGCGACCCGGTGCTGGACCGGTCGACGCTGATCGTGGTCATCTCGCAGTCCGGCGAGACCATGGACACCCTGATGGCGCTGCGCCACGCCAAGGACCAGAAGGCCCGGGTGCTGGCCATCTGCAACACCAACGGCTCGACCATCCCACGCGAGTCCGACGCGGTGCTCTACACCCACGGCGGCCCCGAGATCGCGGTCGCCTCCACCAAGGCGTTCCTCACCCAGGTCGTCGCCTGCTACCTGATCGGCCTGCACCTGGCCCAGGTGCGCGGGATCAAGTTCGCCGACGAGGTGGGCGCGGTGGTGGCCCAGCTCCAGGAGATGCCGGGCAAGCTGCGCGAGCTGCTCGACCGGATCGAGCCGGTCCGCGAGCTGGCCCGCGACCTGAAGTCCGAGCCGACCGTGCTGTTCATCGGCCGGCACGTGGGCTACCCGGTGGCCCTCGAAGGTGCGCTGAAGCTCAAGGAGCTGGCGTACATGCACGCCGAGGGCTTCGCCGCCGGTGAGCTGAAGCACGGCCCGATCTCGCTGATCGACAAGGGCACGCCGGTCATCTGCATCGTGCCGTCGCCGGTCGGCCGGGGCATGCTGCACGACAAGGTCGTCTCCAACATCCAGGAGGTGCGCGCCCGCGGCGCCCGCACCATCGTGATCGCGGAGGAGGGCGATGAGGCGGTGGTCCGCTACGCCGACCACCTGATCTACGTGCCGCGCACGCCGACGCTGCTGGCGCCGCTGGTGACCACGGTGCCGCTCCAGGTGCTCGCCGCCGAGATCGCCGCCGCCCGCGGGCACGACGTCGACCAGCCCCGGAACCTGGCCAAGTCGGTCACCGTCGAGTAGTCGACCCGGTCGCGGCCCCTCCCTCCCAGGGCGGAGGGGCCGCGCCGTTTCCGGCCCCCGTGCGGTCATTGGCCCAGCACGATCCGGGCCATCCCGTCCAGGGCCGGGTTGCCGGGATCCCAGTAGCCGGCGTGCCCGTGGTGCCCGCTGGGAAAGCGCCGGCCGCCGAAGCCGGGGGGTGCTCGGGTCGGTGCCGAACCAGAGCCGGTCGTGGTGCGGGTCGAGCAGCGCCGCCGCCGGGCCGAGCGGCGTGCCGGCCAGCACCGCCCGGCGGGCCAGCTCGTCGGGCGGCCGGGCCAGCCGGATCACGTCGTCGGGCGCGGTGGCGGCCCAGACCTGGCCGGGCGGCATCCGCAGCTCGGCGGCGTGGTCGACGCCCACCCCGGGGGAGCCGACGAAGACCAGGGCGTCGGCGCTCAGCCCGTGGTCGCGGGCCGCGGTGCCGACCACCAGCGAGCCGTAGCTGTGCCCGAGCACCGTCTGCCGGGCCGGCGGCCCCTCGTGCGAGGCGCGCAGCCCCTCCTGGAACCGGTGCAGGGCCGGCCCGGCCTCCTCGGCCTGCCGGCCGCGCGCCGCCTCCGGCAGGAAGTCCGGCGCGTCGTAGTCCAGCCAGAGCACGGCCGCCGCCTCGGCCCCCGGCCCGAGCGCCGTGCACCGGTCCAGCACCCGGGCGGCCCGGCCCAGCTCGCCCGGAACGTCGGCGAGGTCCGCGGTCATCCCCGGGACGTACGTCACCACCGCACCGGCCCGGTCGGGGTTGCCGAGCGCCACCACCGCCCGCCCGTCTCCGCCCGGGTCCAGCCCCAGCAGGTACGCCCGCGGCGCCCCGGGGGCGGCCAGCCGGTCGCCGAGCCCGTCGAGGCCGCGCAGCGCCGCCTCCACCGCGGTGAGCCGGGCGAGCCGGGCCAGTTCGAGCGGCCCGGCCGGCAGTGGGCGGAGCAGCGCCGCCCGCCGTGCCAGCAGCTCCGCCCGCCGCCGGGTCAGCAGCAGCCGATTGGCCTGGTCGCGGGCCGCCACCGGCAGGCCGTCGAGGCGGCCGACCCGGTCCGGCTCGTGGCTGACCAGCCACCGGCGCTCGGCCGGGGTGAGGCCGGCCCACCAGCGGCTCACCTCGGCCGGACCGGCTCCGGGCGACGGCCGCCAGGCCGGCGGGACGCGCACCCAGCCGGTCGCCGCCGCCGTCGCCAGCTCCGCCAGCCGTCCGGCCGCCTCCCGGTCCGCCGCGCCGGCCAGCGCCAGCGCGTCGCGGATCTCGGCGCCCACCCGCGCCACCGCCGGGCCGACCGGGGCGGCGGACCGGGGACGGGCCGGATCGGGCCGGACCGCCCCGGCCCGGTCCACCACCAGGCCGCCCGCGTCGGCGTGCGCCACGGCGGCGCCGAGCCGGGCCTTGGCCGCGCCCACCCGGGCGGCGAACTCGGCGAGCACCTGGTCGACCTCGACGAGCGCGGGCAGCACGTCGGTCAGCGCGGCACGCAGCTCGCCGATCCGCCCCTGGGCGGTGGTCGAGGCCGCGCCGGACCAGCCGGGACGTAGCGCGCCGATCCGCGCGGTCAGCCCGTCGGCCCGGCGTCGGACCGGGCCGGTCAGCCCTCGCCAGGCCGCCCCGGCGGCGGCCCAGGCCCCCGGGTCGGCCCGCCAGAGCTGCGCGTACCCGATCGGCGACACCTCGGCCGCCCGCTCCCGACCCCCGGCGGGTGGGCGCGTTCGCCCGGGCGGCCGGCCCGGGGGGCCGCCGGCCGGGGGTGCCGGCTTTCCGGCCGCCGGATGCTGCCGCCGCGCCACCGGGCCGTTCGGCGCCCGGCCGCCCCGCGCGGCCGCCCGCGGGCCCGCGGCCGTGCTCATCGGGGGATCCCGGCGAGACGGCGGGCGGCCCGCTCGTCCACCGCCTCGTAGCCGTCGGCGGCGGCCCGGACCGCCTCGGCGGTGGCCGCCAGCCGGGCGGCGAGCGACCCGCGCCAGCACTGCACCGCCGCCTCCAGGTCGGCCAGCGCCACGCCGGCCCACCAGCCGTCGGCCGGCACCACCAGCCCCGGCTCGACGGCCGGCCCGCGGGCCAGCCGATATGCGTCGTCGACCAGCTCCCGGGCCACCCCACGCAACAGCTCGGGCTCGACGCTGAACGGCTCCTCGCCCATGGCGACCTCCCTGCAACCCGACGGACAGCGGGACGCTACGGCTCGGCGGACCACCCGCGCCGGCCCTGTGGATAACGGGCGGTGGGGCGGATCCCGGGTTTCCACAGGCGTTCTCCACCGCGCGCCCGCCGGCCGATCCGGGGCCCCGACCGCCGGTAGGGTGAGGTTCGTGATCGTGGCTGTCGGCATCGACGTCGTGCTGGTGGACCGGTTCGTCCGGTCCCTGGCGCGCACGCCGCTGCTCGCCGACCGCCTCTTCACCGAGGCCGAGCGCTACACCCGCTCCGGCGACCCGCGCCGGCCCGAGTCGATGGCGGCCCGGTTCGCGGCCAAGGAGGCGGTGGCCAAGGCGCTCGGCGCGCCGGCCGGGCTGAGCTGGCACGACTGTGAGGTGGTGCCCGACCCGGCCGGCCGGCCGTGGCTGAGCGTCTCCGGGACGGTGGCCGCCGCGGCGGCCGAGCGCGGGATCAAGCGCTGGCACCTGTCGTTGTCGCACGACGGCGGGATCGCGTCGGCCATGGTGGTCGCGGAGGGGTGAGCCGACCCGGGTCGGTCGGCCGGTCCGGGACGAACGGGACGAACGGACGGGACGGGGTGGCATGAGACCGGTGTGGCGGGTCGCGGACGTACGCGCGGCGGAGGCGGGCCTGATGGCCACCCTGCCGCCCGGGGCGCTGATGCAGCGGGCCGCCGCCGGGCTGGCCCGCCGCTGCGCGCTGCTCCTCGGCGACCGGGGCGGCGTCTACGGCGCCCGGGTGCTGCTGCTGGTCGGCTCCGGCGACAATGGCGGCGACACCCTCTACGCGGGCGCGCACCTGGCCCGCCGGGGCGCGGCGGTCGCCGCCCTGCTGCTCACCCCGGGCCGGGCGCACGCCGACGGGCTGGCCGCGCTGCGGGCCGCCGGCGGGCGGGTGGTCGACCGGCCGCCGCCCGTGGTGGACCTGGTGCTCGACGGCATCGTCGGGATCGGCGGCACCGGCGGGCTCCGGGAGACCGCCGATCAGCTCGCCGCGAGCCTGGCCGCGCGCAGCGGACGGGACGGCACCCGAGCCACGGTGGTCGCGGTGGACGTACCCAGCGGAGTCGCGGTGGACACCGGGCACGTGCCGCTGACCGCCTCCGGCCGGCCCTGCGCGGTGCGCGCCGACGTGACGGTCACCTTCGGCGCGTTGAAGCCCGCACTGGTGGTCGGCCCGGCCGCGCCGCTCGCCGGGCACGTCGAGCTGGTCGACATCGGGCTGGAGCCGTGGCTGCGCGGCACCCCGGCGCTGCGCGTCACCGAGTGGTCCGACGTGGTCGACTGGTGGCCCCGGCTCGGCCCGTCCTCGGAGAAATACAGCCGGGGCGTGGTCGGGGTGGCGACCGGCTCGTCCACCTTCCCGGGCGCGGCCGTGCTCTCGGTCGGCGGCGCGCTGAACGGCCCCACCGGCATGGTCCGCTACGCCGGAGGCGCCCGTGCGGAGGTGCTGCACCAGCACCCGTCGGTGATCGCCACCGACCGGGTCGCCGACGCAGGCCGGGTGCAGGCCTGGGTCTGCGGCTCGGGGCTGGGCACCGGTGAGGAGGCCGCCGCCGAGCTGCGCGCGGTGCTCGCCGCGCCGGTGCCGGTGGTGCTCGACGCCGACGCGCTCACCCTGCTGGTCGACGGCAAGTTGGCGGACCGGCTGCGCGGGCGGGACGCCCCGATCGTGGTGACCCCGCACGACCGCGAGTACGCCCGGCTCTGCGGCGAGTCCCCGGGGGCGGACCGGGTCGGGGCGGCGCTGCGGCTGGCCGCCTGGATGAACGCGGTGGTGCTGCTCAAGGGCGACCGCACGATCGTCGGCACCCCGGACGGCCGGGCCTACGTCAACCCGACCGGCACCCCGGTGCTGGCCACCGGGGGCACCGGCGATGTGCTGGCCGGGCTGCTCGGCTCACTGCTCGCCGCCGGGCTGGCGCCGGAGCGGGCGGCCGTCGCGGCGGCGTACCTGCACGGGCTGGCCGGTCGGGAGGCGGCGCGCGGCGGTCCGGTGACCGCGCCCGACGTGGCCACCGCGCTCCGCCCGGTGCTGGCCCGCCTGCCCTGACCGCGACGGCCGCCGGCACGCGGCCGACCGGCCGGCCGTCCGGCTCACGGCCACGGTGATCACGGACGGAAGTAGGCTGAGGGCATGTGGCAGTCGGAGGTGCGCGTCGACCTGGACGCGATCCGGGAGAACGTGGCCCGGCTCAAGTCGGGCACCAGCGCCGAGCTGATGGCGGTGGTCAAGGCCGACGGTTACGGCCACGGCATGGTCCCGGCGGCCCGCGCGGCGCTCGACGCCGGGGCGGACTGGCTCGGCGTCTGCACCCTCGCCGAGGCGCTCCTGCTGCGCCAGGAGGGGGTGACCGCCCCCGTGCTGGCCTGGCTGCTCGACCCGGGGCTGCCGCTGCACGACGGGGTCGCGGTCGGCGTCGACCTCGGCTGCGCCAGCCTCGCCCAGCTCGACGAGATGATCGAGGCGGGCCGGCGGGCGGACCGCCCGGCCCGGCTGCACCTCAAGATCGACACCGGGCTGTCCCGCGGTGGGGCCACCGTGGCCGACTGGCCGGCGCTGCTGGAGGCCGCCGCGAAGGCCCAGGCCGACGGCCTGGTCGAGGTGGTCGGCGTGTGGAGCCACTTCGTGTACGCGGACTCGCCCGGCCACCCCACCACCGACCGGCAGTTGGCGGTGTTCCACGAGGGGCTGGAGATGGTGGAGCGGGCCGGGCTGCGCCCCCGCTACCGGCACCTGGCCAACTCGGCGGCCACGCTGACCCGCCCGGACACCCACTTCGACCTGGTCCGCCCCGGTCTGGCGGTCTACGGTCTCTCGCCGATCGAGGGCGAGCAGTTCGGCCTGCGCCCGGCGATGACCGCCCGGGCCCGGGTGATGCTGACCAAGCGGGTCCCGGCCGGCACCGGCGTCTCCTACGGCCACACCTACCTCACCGAGCAGGAGGCGAACCTGGCCGTCGTCCCGCTCGGCTACGCCGACGGGGTGCCCCGGCACGCCTCGAACACCGGCCCGGTGCAGCTCGCCGGCAAGCGGCGGACCATCTCCGGGCGCGTCTGCATGGACCAGTTCGTGATCGACTGCGGCGAGGACGAGGTGGCCGCCGGGGACGTGGCCACCCTGTTCGGCAGCGGCGCGGACGGCGAGCCGACCGCCGACGACTGGGCCGCGGCGGTCGGCACCATCAACTACGAGATCGTGACCCGGTTCGGCGGTGTCCGGGTGCCGCGCGTCTACGACGGCGAGCGCCCATGAGTCAGCGGTTCCGGGTGCCCCGGCCGCGGACCGCCGCCGGCCGGGTCGCCGGGCTGGTCGGCGCCGCGGTCGGCGTGGCCGCCGCCGGGCTCGCCGCGGGGGTGGTGAGCGAGCGGGTTCTGGTCCGCCGCCTCAAGTCCGACCCCACCGATCCGTACGCCGACGAGGTCTTCGGCGAGCAGCGGTACGACGCGGCGTACCGGCTGGAGATGCCGGACGGCACCGACGTCCACGTGGAGGTGGTCGAGCCGACCCGGCCGGTCGCCGGGCACCCGACCGTGGTGCTGGTGCACGGCTTCTGCCTGGACATGGGGACGTTCCACTTCCAACGCAAGCTGCTTGCCGAGCGCGGTGACTACCGGATCGTCGCCTACGACCAGCCCGGGCACGGCCGCTCCGGGAAGCTGGAGGGCGGCGACTACGACCTGGCCGCGCTGGGCCACACCCTGCGCCGGGTGATCGACGAGGTGGCTCCGGAGGGGCCGCTGGTGCTGATCGGCCACTCGATGGGCGGCATGACGATCATGGCGTTGGCCGAGCTTCACCCAGAGATGTTCGGCGACCGGGTGGTCGGCACGGTGCTGATGGCCACCTCGGGCGGGCTGCTCGCGGAGACCAAGCTGGTGGCCCCCGCGCTGCTCGGCCGGGTCGGGGCGCCGGTGATCTACATGATGAGCAACGCCACCCGGTACGGCGGCACGGTGATCGACAAGGCCCGCAAGTCGACGTCGAACGTGGCCTGGCTGCTCACCCGCAGGTACGGCTTCGGCACCCCGAAGCCCAGCCCGGCCCTGGTGTCGTACGTCGAGCAGATGAACTCGCGCACCTCGGCCGACACGGTCAGCCGCTACCTGCGTACCCTGGCCACCCATTCCCGGTTCCCGGCGCTGGCCGCGCTGGCCGGCACACCGGTGCTGGTGATCGTGGGGGACAAGGACATGATCACGCCGGTGACCCACTCCGAGGAGATCGTCCGGCGGCTGCCGCACGCCGAGTTCGTGAAGATCCACGACAGCGGGCACGTGGTGATGCTGGAGCACGCCGACGAGGTGAACGTGGCGCTGGAGAGGTTCCTGGAGTCGCTGTGAGCGCGAGGAGTGAGCCGGGGTTGCGAGCCCCGCAGTCGCGAGCCGAGGTGGCGCTGTGAGCGCGAGGAGTGAGCCGGGGTTGCGAGCCCCGCAGTCGCGAGCCGAGGTGGCACTGTGAGGGTCGTGCTGGAGCTCAAGACGGTCGACGACACCCACGAGTTCGGCCGCCGGCTGGCCGGGGTGCTGCGCGCGGGCGACCTGCTGCTGCTCAGCGGCCCGCTGGGCGCCGGCAAGACAGCGCTGACCCAGGGCATCGGCGCCGGTCTCGGGGTGCGCGGCGACATCACCTCGCCGACCTTCGTGATCGCCCGGGTACACCGGCCGGATCCGGCCCGGGGCGGCCGGGTGACCCTGGTGCACGCCGACGCGTACCGGCTGGGGGAGTCGGCCGACCCGCGCGCCGAGATCGACGACCTGGACCTGGACGCCTCGGTGGACGAGGCGGTGACCGTCGTCGAGTGGGGCGAGGGGATGGTCGAGCAGTTGGTCGACGCCCACCTGCGGGTCCGCATCGACCGGCGGGACGACGACACCCGGCTGGTCACCCTGGAGCCGGTCGGCGGCGACTGGGCGCGGCGGCTGGCCACCCTGGACTGAGGCCTGTCATACCCGCTGCCTACAGTGCCGGGGACCGATCAGCCGCGGTGAAAGGTTGCCGATGCCCGACGACGCCCCCACCCTCGACCTGCTGGCGCTCCTGCCCGACGCCTGGCGGGCGGCGCTCACCCCGCACCTCGACCCGGCCCGCACGGCGGCGCTGGCCGAGTTCGTCGCCGGGGAATACGCCAGCCGAACGGTGTTCCCGCCGGTCGAGGACCTGTTCTCGGCCTACCGGCTGTGCGGGCCGGCGGAGACCCGGGTGCTGATCCTCGGGCAGGACCCCTACCACAAGGCGGGGCAGGCGCACGGGCTGAGCTTCAGCGTGCGCGAGGGTGTGGCGGTACCGCCGTCGCTGCGCAACGTGTTCAAGGAGCTGGGCGAGGACCTGGGCGTGCCGAAGCCGGCCAGCGGCAACCTGAACGGCTGGGCGGCGCAGGGCGTGCTGCTGCTCAACGCGGTGCTCACCGTCCGGCAGGCCACCCCCGGCTCGCACGCCAACAAGGGCTGGGAGGAGTTCACCGACGCCACCATCCGGGCCCTGGACGCGCTCGACCAGCGGGTGGTCTTCCTGCTCTGGGGCGGCTACGCGCGCAAGAAGGCCGCCCTGGTCACCAACCCGAACCACGTGGTGCTGGAGGCCGGTCACCCGAGCCCGATGAACCCGCGCGGCTTCCTGGGCAGCCGCCCGTTCAGCGCGGCCAACAAGGCGCTCGCCGACGCCGGCCTGCCCACCATCGACTGGGACCGCCCCGCCGGCTGACCATCGACGCAGGGCTATCGCTCCGTGGCTGACGGTAGTAGGCTCTCCCCCGTTCGCGCCCGGAGCGGGGAGGTAGCGGTGTCGGCGACCATCACCTCGGACGGCTGGTCGACGGCGCCGGCGGCCCTGGCGGAGAACGCCGACCGGTTCCTGGCGCTGGCCCGCTCGGTCCCGCCGGACACCATGGTCACGGCCGACTGGACTGCTGCCGAGACCCTGGCCCACCTCGCCTCCATCGCCTGGCTCTACGTCGCCCTGGTCGACCCGGCCGGCGAGCCGTTGCCGGTCCCCGGGCTCGGCGATCGGCTTCCGCTGGTCACCGTCGACACCGTGGCCGACGCCAACGACCTGGTGCTGCGGCACCTGACCGAGCGCGACCCGGGCCACCTGCTCGACCGGCTGCGCCGCGACGTCGACCGGCTGCTGGCGGCCTGCGCCGACCGCAGCCCTGACGAGGTGGTGCCCTGGCTCGGCGACGCCCGGGTCCCGCTCCCCGGCCTCTTCGCGCACCTCGTCAACGAACTGCTGCTGCACGGCTGGGACATGGCCCGGGCGACCGGCCGGCCGTGGTCGGTCCCGTCCCGGGACGCGGTGCTCTTCCTCGACCTCTTCCTGGCTGGGGTGGTCCGGCACGGCTACGGCCGGCTGCTGGACGGGGTGGACCCGCCGCGCCGCCGAATCGTGGTGCGGTTCGGTTCGGCGTACGCGGCGCCGCTGACGCTCGCGCTGGCCGACGGGCGGGTGCGCTTCGCCACCCCCGACGAGCGGCCGGACGCGCGGGTCCGGTTCGATCCGGCGACGCTCAACCTGATGATGTTCGGGCGGATCAGCCGGGCCCGCGCCGTGCTCACCGGCCGGGTCCGCGTCTCCGGCCCGCGCCCCTGGCTGCTGCCGCAGTTTCTCAAGGTCTTCCGCACCCCGAGCTGAGCCGCGACGCGCACCCCGAGCTGACACGCGACTTGCGCTCCGGGCTGAGCCGCGACGTGGGAGGGGCGTCACCGCCGGTAACCGGGTTGGCGACTAGGCTGGCATACCGTGCTCGTACTCGTGGTGGACTCCTCGACGCCCGCGGTGACCGCGGCGCTCGTCGAGGTCTCGGCGGACGGCGTCGCGGCGCGCGCGCTGCGGTGCACGGTTGACGCGCGGGCGCACGGCGAACTGCTCGCCCCGCAGGTCGACGCGGTGCTGGCCGACGTCGACGCGCGCCCCGCCGACCTGGCCGCGATCGTCGCCGGGCTCGGTCCCGGGCCGTTCACCGGGCTGCGGGTCGGCCTGGTCACCGCCGCCACCATGGGCCAGGTGCTCGGCATCCCCACGTACGGGGTCTGCTCGCTGGACGGGATCGGCCATCCGGCGGCCGCCGGCGAGCCGGTCCTGGCGGCCAGCGACGCCCGCCGCCGGGAGGTCTACTGGGCCGTCTACGACGGCGCCGGCCAGCGCATCGCCGGGCCGAACGTGGACATCCCGGCGGTCGCCGCCGAGCGCGCCCGCGACCTGGCCGTCACGGTCGCGGTCGGCGACGGCGCGCACCGCTACGCGGACGTCCTCGGCCTGCCGGTCCGGGAGGAGCCGCGCTACCCGGACGCCCTGGCCCTGGCCCGCCTGGCCGCGGAGCGGATCCGCGCGGGCGCCCCCGGCGAGCCGCTCACCCCGCTCTACCTGCGCCGCCCGGACGCGGTCGCGGCCACCGGCCACAAGCCGGTCCTCCCGTGAGCGCGAGGAGTGAGCCGGGGTTGCGAGCCCCGGAGTCGCGAACTGAGGCGGCACCGTGAGCGCGAGGAGTGAGCCGGGGTTGCGAACCCCGGAGTCGCGAACAGAGGCGGCACCGTGAGCGCGAGGAGCGAGCCGGGGTTGCGAGCCCCGCAGTCGCGAACAGACGCGCACGGGCCGGGGTTGCGAGCCCCGCAGTCGCGAACTGAGGCGGCACAGTGAGCCAGGTCCGACTGGGCCGGTTCCGCTGGTGGCACGTCGACCAGGTGCTGCCCCTGGAGGCGGACCTGTTCGGGGCCGAGCAGTGGTCGCCGGCGATGTTCTGGAACGAGTTGGCCAACGGCCACCACTACCTGGTCGCCACCGACGACGACGGCACGGTGCTCGGCTACGCCGGGCTGATGGTGGCGCCGCCCGACGAGGCCTGGGTGCAGAACATCGCGGTCCGCCGGGACGCGCAGCGCCGGGGGATCGGCCGGCTGCTGCTGGAGGCGCTGCTCGCCGAGGCGGCCCGCCGCGGGGTGCGCAGCACGCTGCTGGAGGTCGCCGCCGACAACGCCGCGGCGCAGCGGCTCTACGCGATGTACGGCTTCGAGCCGATCGGCGTGCGCCGCGGCTACTACCAACCGAGCAACACCGACGCGCTGGTCATGCAGCGCAACGAGGACTGACGAGCATGGCTGACGAACCACTGATCCTCGGCATCGAGACCTCCTGCGACGAGACCGGGGTGGGCATCGTCCGCGGGCACACCCTGCTCGCCGACGCGCTGGCCTCCAGCGTCGAGGAGCACGCCCGGTTCGGCGGCGTGGTGCCGGAGGTGGCCAGCCGCGCCCACCTGGAGGCCATCGTGCCGACGATGGACCGGGCGCTGCGCGAGGCGGGGGTGACGATCGCCGACATCGACGCGATCGCCGTCACGTCCGGGCCGGGCCTGGCCGGCGCGCTGCTCGTCGGGGTCGCCGCCGCCAAGGGGTACGCGGTGGCCGCCGAGAAGCCGGTGTACGGGGTGAACCACCTCGCCGCGCACGTGGCCGTGGACACCCTGGAGCACGGCCCACTGCCGGAGCCGGCCGTCGCCCTGCTGGTCTCCGGCGGGCACTCCTCGCTGCTGCGCGTCGACGACCTGGCCCGGGAGGTCACCCCGCTCGGCTCGACCATCGACGACGCGGCGGGCGAGGCGTTCGACAAGGTGGCCCGGCTGCTCGGGCTGCCCTTCCCGGGCGGCCCGTTCATCGACCGGGAGGCGCGTGCCGGTGACCCGGCGGCGATCGCCTTCCCGCGCGGGCTGACCGCGCCCAAGGACCTGGCCGGGCACCGCTACGACTTCTCCTTCTCGGGGCTGAAGACGGCGGTGGCCCGCTGGGTGGAGGCGCGGCAGCGGGCCGGCGAGCCGGTGCCGGTGGCCGACGTGGCGGCGTCGTTCCAGGAGGCGGTCTGCGACGTGCTGGTCGGCAAGGCGCTGGACGCCTGCCGAAGCAGCGGCATCGACACCCTGGTGATCGGCGGCGGGGTGGCGGCCAACTCGCGGCTGCGCGCGATGGCCGAGCACCGGGCGGCGAAGCACGGCGTCCGGGTGCGTACGCCCCGGCCGAAGCTCTGCACCGACAACGGAGCGATGGTGGCCGCGCTCGGCTCGCACCTGGTCGCCGCGGGGGTCGCCCCGAGCCGGCTGGACCTGCCGGCCGACTCCGCCATGCCGCTGACCGTGGTCAGCGTCTGAGGCGGGAGGGGACCGACGTGATCGTCCGGATGTGGGAGGCGAAGGCCGAGCCGTACGGCTTCGCCGACCTGATCAGCTGGGTCTGCGAGACCGCGCTGCCCGAGTTCGAGCACGAGCCGCTGCACCTGTCCAGCGAGGTGTTCTCCTCCACCGACCACCGCGTGGTGGTCATCTCGAAGTGGCGGAGCAACCCGCGGGACCTGCCCGAGCCGCCCATGCGGCTGGTCGCCCGGCCGCCGCACAGCTGGGACTTCACGCAGGTCGATCGCTGACCCGGTGGGCCGCCTGACCGGCGGGAAACTGGTTGGCGTCCGCCCCGGCCCGGCACCTAGCGTCGGGTGGTCATGCGCTTCTCACCGGCCGGCGATCCCGGCACCCCCGACGCCCGGTCCGCCACCCGTTACCTGGTCTGGCTCGCCGGTCGGCACCCCCTGCTCTTCGGCACCGGCATCGCCCTCGGCGTCATCTGGATGATGGCCCAGGCGCTGATGCCGGCCGCCGTCGGCCGGGCCGTCGACGCCGGCCTCGCCCAGCGCGACCCGGACGCCCTGCTCCGCTGGGGCCTCGTCCTGCTCGGGCTGGGCGTCGTCCAGGCGGCCGCCGGCATCCTGCGGCACCGCTGCGCGGTGCACAACTGGCTCGGCGCGGCATACCGGACCGTGCAGGTCACCGTGGACGCCACCAATCGGCTCGGTGCAGCGCTGCCCCGCCGGGTCGCCGCGGGCGAGGTGGTGAGCATCAGTACGGCCGACATCGAGCACATCGGCAGCGCGGTCGACATCACCGCCCGGGGCACCGGCGCGCTGGTCGCCATCGGCACCGTGTCGGTGATCCTGCTCACCGCCTCCCTGCCGCTCGGCCTCGTGGTGGTGCTCGGGGTGCCGCTGCTCATGGCGCTGGTGGCGCTGCTGATCCGGCCGCTGCACCGGCAGCAGGCGGCGTACCGGGAGTCGACCGGTGAGCTGACCGCCCGCGCCGCGGACATCGTCTCCGGGCTGCGGGTGCTGCGCGGGGTGGGCGGGGAGCCGGTGCTGGGCGCCCGCTACCGGGAGCAGTCCCAGTCGCTGCGGGCGGACGGCCTTCGGGTGGCCCGGGTGGAGTCGCTGATCCAGGCCGCGCAGATCCTGCTGCCCGGCGTCTTCGTGGTGCTGGTGACCTGGCTCGGAGCCCGGTTCGCGCTGCGCGGCGAGATCAGCGCCGGCCAGCTGGTCTCCTTCTACGGCTACACGGCGTTCCTGGTCAGCCCGCTGCGCAACCTCACCGAGGCGGCCGACAAGCTGACCCGGGGGCACGTCGCGGCCCGCCGGGTCGTGCGGCTGCTCCGCCTCGCCCCGGAGTTCACCGATCCGGCCCGCCCGGTGCCGGTGCCCGCGGGGCCGGGCGAACTGGTGGACGTCCGCTCCGGGCTGGTGCTCCGGCCGGGCCGGCTCACCGCGCTGGCCGCCACCGCGCCCGAGGACGCCGCCGAGATCGCCGACCGGCTCGGCCGGTACGTCGACGGGGACGTGACGCTGCACGGCGTACCCCTGCGGGACGTGGCGCTGGCGACGGTGCGCGAGCGGATCCTGGTGGCCGACAACGACGCGCAGCTGTTCAGCGGCGCGCTCCGGACCGAGCTGGACCCGCACGACCGGGGGGACCGCCGCGCGATCGAGGCGGCGCTGGTCGCGGCGAGCGCCACGGACATCGTCGAGGCGCTGCCCGACGGCCTGGACAGCCCGGTCGCCGAGCGCGGCCGGGAGTTCTCCGGCGGCCAGCGACAGCGGCTGCGGCTGGCCCGGGCGCTGGTCGCCGACCCGGAGACGCTGATCCTGGTCGAGCCGACCAGCGCGGTGGACGCGCACACCGAGGCGCGGATCGCCGAGCGGCTGGCCGCCGCCCGGTCCGGCCGGACCACGCTGGTCTGCACCACCAGCCCGCTGGTGCTGGGCCGCGCCGAGCACGTGGTCTTCGTGGAGGACGGCAAGGTGGTCGCCGAGGGTCGCCACGACGAACTGCTCGCCGCCGAGCCCCGGTACCGGGCCACGGTGAGCCGGGAGGAGGACCAGTGAGCAACGCCCTGCCCGTCGCCGACGCGCAACAGGTCCGCCGGTACGCGCGGGAGCTGGCCCGCCGGCACCCGCGCGGCCTGGCCGCCGCGCTCGGCCTGCACGCGCTCGCCGCAGCGGCCGGCCTGGTCGCGCCCCGGCTCCTCGGCGACCTGGTCGAGGGGATCTCCCGCGGGGTCGGCGCGGTCACCGTGGACCGGGTGGCCCTGGCCATCGCGGGCTTCGTGGTCGCCCAATCGGTGCTGGTCCGCTTCGCCCACCTGGCCTCCGCCCGGCTCGGTGAGCGGGTCCTCGCCGAGCTGCGCGAGGAGTTCGTCGACCGGGTGCTCGCCCTGCCGCTGTCCACCGTGGAGCGGGCCGGCACCGGCGACCTGCTCACCCGCACCTCCCGGGACGTCGCCGCGCTGTCCCGGACGGTCCGGTTCGCCGCACCGGAGACGCTGATCTCGGCGCTCACCGTGCTGCTGATCCTCGGCGCGCTGGTGCTGACCGGCCCGCTGCTGGTGCTGCCCTGCCTGCTCGCGGTGCCGGTGCTGGTCGTCGGCACCCGCTGGTACCTGCGCCGGGCGCCGGAGGGATACCTGCGGGAGAACGCCGCGTACTCCGACATCACCGACGGGATCAGCGAGACGGTCGAGGGGGCGCGGACCACCGAGGCGCTGCGCCAGGCCGCCCGCCGCCGGGCCCGCGGCGACGCCGACATCCGCCGCTCCTACGCGGCCGAGTCCTACACGCTGAAGCTGCGGACGGTCTTCTTCCCGGTCGCCGAGATCGGCTACCTGCTGCCGGTGGCCGGCACCCTGCTGCTCGGCGGCTGGTTCTATCTCAAGGGCTGGGCGAATCTCGGGCAGGTCACCGCGGCCACCCTCTACGCCCAGCAACTGGTGGACCCGGTCGACCGGCTGCTCTCCTGGCTGGACGAGTTCCAGGTCGGCGGCGCCTCGCTGGCCCGGCTGCTCGGCGTTCGGGCCGAGCCCGCCGACGCCCCCGCCGCGCGGCCCGACCGGCGGCCGGTCACCGACGACGGTCGGCTCGCCGCCCACGACGTCCGGTACGCGTACCGCGCGGGCCACGACGTGCTGCACGGGGTGACCCTGGTGCCCCGGCCGGGGGAGAAGCTGGCCATGGTCGGCCCGTCCGGCGCGGGGAAGTCCACCCTGGGTCGGCTGCTGGCCGGGGTGCACGCGCCGCGCGCCGGCACGGTGACCGTGGACGGCCGGCCGCTCAGCAGGCTGCCCCTGGCCGAGCTGCGCACCCACGTCGCGCTGGTCAGCCAGGAGCACCACGTGTTCATCGGCACGCTGGCCGACAACGTCGCGATGGTCCGCCCGGACGCCGGTCCCGCCGAGGTGCGCGCGGCGCTCGCCGCGGTCGACGCGCTGGACTGGGCGGAGGCGCTGCCGGACGGGCTGGACACCCGGGTCGGGGCGGGCGGGCACCCGCTCCCGCCGGCCCAGGCGCAGCAGCTCGCGCTGGCCCGGCTGGTGCTGGCCGACCCGCACACCCTGGTGCTGGACGAGGCCACCTCGCTGATCGACCCGCGGGCGGCCCGGGCGCTGGAACGCTCGCTGGCCGCGGTGCTCCAGGGCCGGACCGTCATCGCGATCGCGCACCGGCTCTTCTCGGCGCACGACGCGGACCGGGTGGCGGTGGTCGAGGACGGCCGGATCACCGAGCTCGGGCCGCACGACGAGCTGGTCGCGGCCGGTGGCTCGTATGCCGCCCTCTGGCGGTCCTGGCACGGCTGAGCGGAAGGCCCCCACCGGGCGCACCGGTGGGGGCCGCACGCGTGGGGCGGGGTCAGGAGCGGCGCAGCAGCCGCCAGGTGGCGTAACCGCCGGTGCCCAGGGCGAGCAGGAAGACGGCCCACACGACCGTGGTGCTGACCTGGACTCCACCGTTGCCGCCGACGTTGGCCCCGGCGGCGGCGATCAGCGAATCGCTCTGCGCCGGGGGCATCGCGGGAGGCGGGAGCTGCTGCCAGCGGACCAGCCCGGTGCTCTCCAGCATCAGCATGTGATTGGTGACGAAGGTGTTCGTCTGGTCGGCGAGCTTGCGCACGATCGGGTCCCGGGTGCTGGCCCGGACCGCGCCGATCACCGGGAAGATGTTGCCGTGGGCGACCCGCAGCCGGGTCACGAAGATCTGGTCGAACTGCGCGCCGGTGGCGTTCTGCATCTCGGTCAGCCAGCCCTGCTGCTGGGTGGTCGGGGTGGTCGGCAGGGTGGCGCCCAGCTTGTTCGCGGCCTCGACCACGAGCTGGTCCAGGACGCCGTGCTGTCGCGCGATCTCCGCGCCGATCTCCCGTACCCGCTTCGACTGGCCCTTCTCGGCGGCCATCTGCCCGGCCGGCATCTCCCAGAGCCCGGCCAGTCGTACCCCGTTGAGCAGCGTCATGTCGGCGGCGTTGAGCTGCACAACGGGGTTGGGCGCGGCCAGCGCCGCGCCGGGAAGGACGCCGATCCCCGCGGCGAGCGCGACGAGCAGCAGGATCACCCGGTGCGCCAGCCGGCGGCGTGCGGATTCCAGCGGTGCCATGGTTGCGGTGCCTCCTCGGTCCGGACCGGTACGCGGGACGGCGCGGACGGCCGCCCCCGCGGCCGTCCGTCCGCCCACTGGTACGGATCACGACCCGATTCAGTTCACCGGAATCCGGGGGCCGGTCAGCCGACGTCGAGCGGGTCGGCGAGGAGGCGTTCGAAGGCCAGTTCGGCGGCGCCGATCAGCGCCGCGTCGTCACCGAGCTTCGGGGTACGCAGCCGCACGTGCTCCAGGCAGGCGGGCAGCCCGTTGCAGTTGAGCCGGCTGCGCACCTGGGCGGCGGCGGCCAGGTAGAGGTCGCGCATGGTGCCGCCGAAGATGACCATCTCCGGGTTGAAGATGTTGACCAGGTTGGCCACGCCGAAGCCGAGCCAGTCGCCGGCCTGCCGGACGGCGGTCTGGGCCCGCGCGTCACCCCGGTCGGCGGCGTCGAAGACGGCCAGCAGCGCCTCCCGGCCCCGGGCGTCGGAGCGGCCGGCGGCCCGGAGCAGCCCGTGCTCGCCGATCTCGGTCTCCCAGCAGCCGCGCCGCCCGCAGTCGCAGCGCATGCCGTCGCGGACCACCACCATGTGGCCGACCTCGCCGCTGTAGCCGCCGTGGCCGGTGAGCCGCCGCCCGCCGGCGATGATGCCGGCCCCGACGCCGACGTCCCCGTAGAGGTAGATGACGTTGTCGCAGCCGGCCGCAGCGCCGCGGGCGTGCTCGGCGAAGGCCGCCACGTCGGCCACGTTGCCCACCGTGATGGGCACGTCGACGCCTAGCTCGGCGGCGAGCGCCGCGCCGATCGGCTCGTCCACCCAGCCGGTGGTCGGGCTGAGCCGGACCAGCCCGTCCTCGCGGCGGACCATGCCGCAGACCGCCACCCCGGCGCCGACGCAGATCGAGTCGGGCGGCACCGCCCGGTGCATCTCCCGGACCGCGTCGGCCAGCAGCGGGGCGGCCTCCCCGGCGACCAGGTTCCGCGGCCGTTCCAGCTCCCGGCGGTCGAGCACCTCGCCGCCGAGCCCGACCCGCGCGGCCCGCAGCCGGTCCACCTCGACGCTGTACGCGTACGCGTAGACCCGGGCCGACTCGGGCCGGACGACCAGCGAGGGTCGTCCGGCCCGGCCGGTCTCCTTCGGCGTCCCCTCGCTGACCAGACCGGCGCCGGCCAGGTCGGCGGTCAGCGCGCCGATGGTGCTGCGGTTGAGGCCGAGCGCGGTGGTCAGCTCCGCGCGGGTGGTGGCTCCGCGTACGTGCACGTAACGGAGCAACGCGCCCAGGTTCTGCCGACGGATCTCGTCCTGACTGGGTCCCGCGCGCATCGCCACCGTCATGTCCGTACCGGGTTCAGCGGTTGCCCGTGGCGGCGGCCCGCCGCCGGGACAGCGCGTCGATGGTGGCGGCGGCGAGCAGGACCACGCCGGTGACGACGTACTTAACGCCCGAGCTGTAACCCATCAGTCCCATACCGTTGTCGATCACCGCGACCACCGCGCCACCGAGCACGGCGTCGAGGACCCGGCCCTTGCCGCCGAAGAGGCTGGTGCCGCCGATCACCGCCGCGCCGACGGCGTAGAGCAGAACGTTACTGCCACCGGTGTTGGGGTCCACCGAGTTGGCGCGGCTGGCCGCCACGATGCCGCCGATCGCCGCCATCGTGGAGCAGATGACGAAGACGGAGATGCGGATCCGGTCGACGTTGATGCCGGCCCGGCGGGCCGCCTCGGCGTTGCCGCCGACCGCGTAGACGTGCCGGCCGTAGCTGGTGCGCTGGAGCATGAAGGTCCAGAGGACCAGCAGCAGCGCGATGATCGGCACCACGATCGGCACGCCCTTGAGCGAGACGACCAGCACGTTGCGGCTGCGCTCCAGGTTGAGCACGTAGACCGCGGCGCCGAGGATGACGGCGAGGCCGGCGATCCGGGCGGCCACCACCGCGATCGGGTCGGTGAGCAGGCCCCGCGCGGCGCGATTGCGGTGCCGCAGCAGCTGCACGGCCGCGTAGCCGGCGACGGCCACCGCGGCCAGCGCCCAGCCGATCGCGGGGGAGAGGTTGCGGTTGGCGATGGCGAGGAGGACGTCGTCCCGCACCGAGATGTTGGAGCCCTCCTTCATGAGCATCAGCACGATGCCCTGGAAGGCGAGGAAGCCGGCCAGGGTGACCACGAAGGAGGGGATGCCGACCTTCGCCACCAGCAGGCCGAGGACGACGCCGATCACCAGGCCGGTGGCGACGGCGGCGAGCACCGCGACGTACCACGGGTAGCCGAGCACGGTGACGACGTTGGCCAGGATGGCCGCGCAGACGCCGCTGGCGAAGCCGGCGGAGAGGTCGATCTCGCCGAGCAGCAGGACGAAGACCAGACCCATCGCGATCAGGGTGACCGCGGCCCCCTGGGTGAACAGGTTGGCGAAGTTTCCGGCGGTGAAGAACGACGGGCGGGCGATCGAGAAGCCGACGGCGAGGGCGACGAGCATGAAGACCGCGGGCAGCGCGCCGATGTCGCCACCGCGTACCCGGCGCAGGTAGTTGCTGAGGTGGGTGCCGACGGTGGGCGCCGGCGCGACCGCGGCGGGGCCCTCCTTCTTCACGGCGGTGGTGGTCATCGGACGGCTCCTGGGGTGGTGTCGGCGGGCGCGGCGCCGGTGCCGTTGCTGCCCTGGTCGGCGAGGCCGAGGTTGCCGGAGCGACCGGCGGTGATCAGCTCGACCACCTGTGAGTGCGTGATGTCGGTGGTCTTCACCTGGGCGACCATCTGGCCGAGGTAGAGCGCGGCGATGCGGTCGGAGACCGCGAACACGTCGTTCATGTTGTGCGAGATGAGCACCACGGCCAGGCCGTTGTCGGCCAGCCGGCGGACCAGCTCCAGCACCTGGGCGGTCTGCGCGACGCCGAGGGCGGCGGTCGGCTCGTCCAGGATGACCAGCTTGCTGTTCCACAGCACCGCCTTGGCGATGGCCACGGTCTGCCGCTGGCCGCCGGAGAGGCTGGCCACGTGCTGGCGCAGCGACTTGACGGTCCGCACGCTCAGCCCGGCCAGGGTCTCGGCGGCCATCTGCTCCATGGTCGGCTCGTCGAGCACGATGCCGCTGCGCTTCTCCCGGCCGAGGAACATGTTCTGCACGATGTCGAGGTTGTCGCAGAGCGCGAGGTCCTGGTAGACGACCTCGATGCCCAGCGCGGCGGCGTCGCGCGGGCTGTTGATGCTCACCGGCCGGCCGTCGAAGTGGAACTCACCGCCATCGGTGGGGTAGATGCCGCTGATGCACTTGACCAGGGTCGACTTGCCGGCGCCGTTGTCACCGACCAGCGCGGTCACCTCGCCGGGGTAGGCGGCGAAGGCCACGTCGCGCAGCACCTGGACGGGACCGAAGCTCTTGTCGATCCCGCGTAGCTCCAGCAGGGGGGTTGCGGACACGGGGTTCTCCTTCGGAACGGAGGGAGGTCTCGGATCCCGCCTACCTGGTGCCGCTGCTGCACGCGCTTTACGCCTACGACCTGGCGTTCATGCCGCACGGTGAGAACGTCATCCTGGTGCT
>NZ_JBEZZJ010000012.1:0-188559 GCF_040639095.1 Micromonospora sp. NPDC023966
CGGCTCACCGGCGACGTCCCCACCCCGCTCAACCCACCATCGGGCTGCCGCTTCCGCACCCGCTGCTGGAAGGCGCAGGAGCGGTGCGCCACCGAGGAACCGGCGCTGGTCAGCCGGGACGGCGGCAACCAGGCCACCGCCTGCCACTACCCGGAGACGGGAACGCTCAACCAGGGCGCCGGACCGGTCGCCGCGACCGCCGAGGAGGTGTCGAAATGAGCCTGTCCCCGGTCGAGGGCGTGGCGCTTGCCGAGATCGAGTCCACCGGTGCGGACCCCGAGGAGAAGGGGCTTGTCGGGCGCTCGCCCGGCCAACTGGTCTGGAGCCGGCTGCGCCGGGACCGCACGGCCCTGGTCAGCGGCATCGTGCTGGCCCTGTTCATCGTCGCGGCACTGGCGGCGCCGCTCCTCCAGCGGCTCTACGGAATGTCGCCGAGCCAGCAGTTCGGTAACCTGCTGGACTCCACCGGCATGCCGCTCGGCTACGTGGGCGGGGTCAGCGGCGACCACTGGTTCGGGCTCGAACCCGGCCTGGGCCGAGACATCTTCATCCGGATGATCTACGGCATCCGCACCTCGCTGCTGATCGCGCTCGGCGCCGCGATCGTCACCACGACGATCGGCGTGGTGCTCGGCATCGTGGCCGGCTACCTGGGCGGCGTGGTCGACTCGGTGATCATGTGGGTCACCGACGTCGCCCTGGCGATGCCGTTCCTCATCTTCGCGCTGGCCGTGGTCCCGACGTTCTCGCTGCGGTTCTACGGCCCCCGGGACGCGGTGCCGACCTGGTTCGCGGTGACCACGTTGATCGTGGTGTTCGCCGCGTTCGGCTGGACCGGTACGGCGCGGCTCGTGCGCGGGCAGGTGGTGTCGCTGCGCGAGCGGGAGTTCGTCGAGGCGGCCCGAGCCAGTGGCGCAGGGCTGGGCCACATGCTCTTCCGGCAGCTGCTGCCGAACATCTGGGCGCCGATCCTGGTCGCGTTCTCGCTCGCGGTGCCGTCGTACGTGACCGGTGAGGCGGCGCTGTCCTTCCTGGGCGTCGGGCTGCCCGAGTCGGTGCCCAGCTTCGGCCGGATGATCTACCGCAGCATCGACTACCTGCAGACCGACCCGGCGTACGTCTTCTTCCCGGGCATCACCATCTTCGCGCTCGTGCTGGCGTTCAACCTCTTCGGCGACGCGCTGCGCGACGCGCTCGATCCGAAGTCGTCACGGTAAGGGGTTCGGCGCCATGGTGCGGTTCCTGCTGAAGCGGATCCTGCTGGCGGTCTCGGTGCTGCTCGCGGTGAGCATCGTCAGCTTCCTCATGTTCTTCGCCCTGCCCCGCGACCCGGTCACCGGCATGTGCCCGAAGAACTGCAACGCCGAACGCCTGGAGCGGGTGCGGACGGAGCTCGGCCTGAACGACCCGAAGCCGACGCAGTACGCCAACTACATGAAGGGCATCTTCGTCGGCCGCGACCTGGGCAGCGCGCAGGGCGGCGAGTGCGAGGCGCCCTGCCTCGGCTACTCGTACGTCAACAGCGAGGCGGTCAGCGACACCTTCGCCCGGGTGCTGCCGGTGACCATGAACATCGTGCTCCCCGCGGCGGTGCTCTGGCTCGCTCTCGGGGTGGGGCTCGGGATGATATCGGCGCTACGGCGGGGCTCGCTGCTCGACCGCGTCTCGATCGGGCTCACGCTCACCTTCGCCTCGTTGCAGCTCTACTTCGTCGGCGCCCTGCTGTTGCTGATCTTCGTGTACTCGTTCAGGATCCTGCCGACGCCGCGGTACGTGCCCTTCCTCGACAACCCGGTGGAGTGGGCGCGCGGGCTGGTCCTGGCGTGGGTGACCCTGGCGCTGCTCTTCTCCGCGATCTACGCCCGGCTGTCCCGGGCGCAGATGCTGGAGACGCTCTCCGAGGACTTCGTCCGGACCGCCCGAGCCAAGGGCATGGCGAAACGGAAGGTCTACGGCCGGCATGCGCTCCGGGCGGCGATCACGCCGATCGTGACGATCGCCGGTCTGGACGTGGGCGCGGCACTCGGCGGCACGGTCATCACCGAGACGACCTTCGGCATCCAGGGGATGGGGCGTACCGCCGTGGAGGCGGTCCGCCAGGGCGACCTGCCGACCATCATGGCCACCGTGCTGATCTCCGCGCTCTTCGTGGTCGTCGCGAACATCGTGGTCGACCTGCTCTACGCGTTCATCGATCCGCGGGTACGCCTCGGCTGACCTCGCGTGTCGCAGTGGATTCGTTATCTGCTCGAAATTTACCGCGGATGAAAGCTGCGCGAAGCTTTCCTTCATCGGACCCGGAGGAGTGAGTATGCGAGCAAGACTCGCCACCGCCATGGGCGGTGCGATGGCACTGGTCGTTGCGCTCAGTGCATGCAGCAAGAACACCGGCGACAACGGCGACAGCGTGGACACCAACAAGCCGCGCACCGGCGCCATCGCGACCGACCCCAAGGACTCGCTCGGCCCGGCGGCAGAGGTGCCCGGCGCGGCCAAGGGCGGGACCTTCTACATCCTGCGCGAGAACAAGATCTCCCACCTGGACCCGCAGCGGGTCTATTCGTTCGCCGGCCTGATGGGGAGCCAGCTCTACGCCCGCTTCCTCACCACGTTCAAGGACGACGGCAAGGGCAACGTGACCCTGGTCGGCGACCTGGCCGAGACCCCCGGCAAGAACGTCAACAACGACTGCAAGGTCTGGGAGTTCAAGCTCAAGCAGGGGGTGAAGTTCGAGGACGGCCGTCCGATCACCTCCAAGGAGGTCGCGTACGGCATCGCCCGCTCGTTCGACCCCGACCTGACCGGTGGCCCGACCTACCTGCAGGAGTGGCTGGTCGACAGCCCGCAGTACGACACCAAGTGGAACTTCAAGGCCAACAAGACCTCGCTGCCGCCGGGCCTGAGCACCCCGGACGCGCAGACGCTGCGCTTCGAGTTCAACAAGCCGCGCTGTGACCTGCCGTTCGCCGTCTCGCTGCCGGCGACCGCGCCGCTGCCGGCGGACAAGGACACCGGCGTCAACCTGGACAACCAGCCGTTCTCGTCCGGGCCCTACAAGATCACCAAGCACCAGCCCGGCGTGGAGATGGTGCTGGAGCGCAACGAGAACTGGGACCCGGCGACCGACCCGGTGCGGCACGCGTACCCGGACAAGTTCATCTGGTCGTTCGGCGCGGACAACGCCACCCAGACCAACCGGGTGCTCGCCGGCACCGGCAACGACGCCGCGGCCGTGGCCACCGGCGGCGTGCCGTCGGAGCTGATCGCCAAGGTCACCGGCGACGCGAAGCTCAAGGAGCGGATGATCGTCGCCGCCACGCCGAACGCGTACCACCTGACCATCAACACCACCCGGGTCACCGACCTGTCGGTGCGCCAGGCGATCAACTACGCGATCGACCGCAGCAGCATCACCAAGAACCTCGGCGGCCCGTACGGCGCCGTGCCGCTCACCACGATCCTGCCGCCCACCACGCTCGGCTACAAGCAGTTCGACGCGTACCCCGCCGGCGAGAGCGGCAACCCGGAGAAGGCCAAGGAGCTGCTCGCCGGCAAGGCGGTGAACCTGGTGCTCGGCACCTCCGACGACACCCCGTCGCAGGAGACCGCCACTCAGATCAAGACCGCCCTGGAGAAGGCCGGCTTCACCGTCACCATCAAGCCGATCCCCGAGGACGGTTACCTCGACTTCGTGAAGAAGAAGAGCAACCCGTGGGACATCTGGGTCGACTCGTGGGCGGCGGACTGGCCGAGCGGGGCGTCGATCCTGCCGGTGCTCTTCGACGGCCGCAACATCAAGGCCGAGGGCAACAGCAACACCGCACAGCTGAACAACGACGCCATCAACGCCGAGTTCGACCGGGTGCTCGCGCTCGACCCGGCCAAGCAGGCCGAGGAGTGGAGCAAGCTGGACGAGCGGCTCATGAAGGAGTCGGCGCCGGCGGTGCCGCTGTACAACGAGGTCGTCTCCGTCGCGCACGGCGAGAAGGCCGGCGGCCTCTTCATCGGCAGCATTTTCGGCTGGCCCAGCTTCGTGAACGCCTACGTCAAGCAGTGACGGCCTGACAGCGCAGGGGCCCCGGTCGGATCCGACCGGGGCCCTCGCGTCTCACAGGTGCCGGCGGAGGAAGTCCAGCTCCAGCCGGAGCAGCCGCTCGGCCAGCCCGTTGGCGGTCATGTGGCTGGCCCCGGTGAGCGGCAGCACGGCGTGCGGCCGGCCGGCGGTCAGCAGTGCCGCCGAGAGCCGCAGCGTGTGCGCGGCCAGCACGTTGTCGTCGACCAGGCCGTGCACCAGCAGCATCGGACGGGCCTGCGCCGGGTCGCCGACCGGCTCGGCGGCCAGCTCGACCAGCGAGTGGTGGGCGTAGACGTCCATCCCGTCGTCCGGCATCCCCAGGTAGCGCTCGGTGTACGCGGTGTCGTACAGCGTCCAGTCGGTGACCGGCGCGCCGACGATCGCGCACCGGAACAGCTCCGGGTGGCGCAGCACCGCCAACCCGGCCAGCCAGCCGCCGAACGACCAGCCGCGCACCGCCACCCGCTCCAGGTCCAGGTCCGGGTGCTTGCCGGCCAGCGCGGTCAGCGCGTCCACCTGGTCGCTCAGGATCACGTCGGCCATCCGCCGGTGGATCGCCTTCTCGAAGGACGGGGCGATGCCCGGGGTGCCCCGGTTGTCGATCGTGACCACCGCGAAGCCCTGCTCGGCCCACCACTGCCGTTCCAGCCAGACCCCGCGGGCGGCGATCACCTCCTGGTGGCCCGGGCCGCCGTAGATGTCCAGCAACACCGGCAGCTTCGTGCCCTTCACGTGCTCACCCGGGTAGAGCACCGCGCTCGGCAGCCGCCGGTCGGTCACCCGGACCAGCGTCGGCCGCGGCGCGTACGGCGGAGTCGCGGCGCGCGAGGCCAGCTCAGCCACCTCGCGGTCGCCGTGCCACACCCGCCAGTGGGTGCCCGGGTGCTCCAGCGAGGCCACGCCCACCGCCAGCGTGCTGCCGCCGATCGCGGCGGTGTGCCAGCCCGGGTCGCTGCCCATCCGGCGGGCGTCAACCCCGCCGCCGATCGCCGTCCGCACCCGGTAGAGGTGGCGCTGGCTCGGCTCGCCCTCGCTCGCCTCGACCAGCAGGTCCGCTGCCGAGTTCGGGCCGGCCGGCAGCCGGCCCACCACGCGCCGCACGTAGAGCGAGGGCGGGGTGAGCAGGGTGCCGTCGGCGAACAGGCAGCGGGCGTCGTACCCGTCGTGGGCCAGCTCGCCGCCGACCAGCACCCGCCCGTCGGGCAGGTGCGCCGGGGTGCCCGGGATCGGCTCCACCCAGCGCGGGTCGGCCAGCTCCGCGTGCACCTGCGTCTCCCCGGTGCGGGGGTCCACCGCCAGCACCAGCCCGTGCTGCTGCGACCGGCGCAGCACGGTGATCAACGGGCCGCCGTCGGCCCAGTCGACCGAGGTCAGGTACGGGTAGGTCTCCCGGTCCCAGTGCACGTCGACCCAGCCGCCGTCGAGGTCCAGCAGGTGCAGGCTGACCTCCGCGTTCGGCCCACCCGCCCGGGGGTACGCGACGGAGGTCGGCGGGCTCGCCGGGTCGGCCGGGTCGTGCAGGTACCAGCGATCCAGCCGGGACTCGTCCACCCGCGCGGCCAGCACCGCGCGCCCGTCCGGGGCCCACCAGTAGCCGCGGAACCGGCCGAACTCCTCGGCCGCGATGTGCTCGGCCAGCCCCCAGGTCACCCCGCTGTCCTCGCCGGCGAGCAGGTTGTCCGTGCCGTCGGGCTCGACCACCCGCAGCTGGCCCCGGCGTACCCCCTCGGCGGCGTCGGTGACGTAGGCCAGCCGTGCGCCCGTCGGGTCGGGACGCGGGTCGATCACCGGACCGACGGCGGCCACCTCGACCACGTCGCCGTGCACCAGGTCGGCCCGGAACAACCGGCCGGCCAGCGCGAACGCGGCCACCCGGCCGGCCCCGTCCAGGGCGTACGAGCCGATGCCCGAGGCGCTGAGCCGCAGCCGCTCGCGCAGCGCCCGCTCTCCCGGCGCCAGCTCGGCCGGCTCGCCGTCCGTGCCGAGCAGCACGGCCGGGTCGGCGACCAGGTGCTCCTCGCCGGAGGAGACGTCGAGCAGCCAGAGCGCGTCGGCGGGGTCCTCCGGCCCCGACGAGCGCAGGAAGATGACCCGGGAACCGTCGTCGGCGACGGAGACAGCGCGCGGCGCCCCGTGGCTGAACCGACGGGTGCGGGCGGCCAGCTCGGGAAAGTCCACGCCTGTAGAGAGTAGGCGCGGGCCGGGCGTGATGTGGCCGACCTGGGCGGACGCGTAAGCATCGAGCGGGCAGGACCGCCGGTTAGAGTGACGGGCGTGACGACGCTGCCCGACCGCCGCCTGCTGCTGGTCCACGCGCATCCCGACGACGAGTCGATCGGCACCGGCGCGACCATGGCGCACTACGCCGCCACCGGCGCCCACGTCGCCCTGGTGACCTGCACGCTGGGCGAGGAGGGCGAGGTCCACGTGCCGGCGCTGGCCCAGCTCGCCGCGGCCGAGGCCGACCAGCTCGGCGGCTACCGGATCGGCGAGCTGGCGGCCGCCTGCGCCGCGCTCGGCGTCACCGACCACCGCTTCCTGGGCGGCGCGGGCCGCTACCGCGACTCGGGGATGATGGGGCTGGCCACCAACGAACACCCCCGGGCGTTCTGGCAGGCCGACCTCGACGAGGCCGCCGGCCACCTGCTGCGGGTGATCCGCGAGGTCCGCCCGCAGGTCATGATCACGTACGACCCGAACGGCTTCTACGGCCACCCCGACCACATCCAGGCGCACCGGGTGGCGATGCGCGGCGTGGAACTGGCCGCCGCCGAGGGCATCGCCCCGACGAAGGTCTACTGGACCGCGATGCCGCGCGGCGTGCTGGAGGCCGGCCTGGACGCGTTCACCGAGTCGTCGGACAACCCCTTCGCCGGCATCGAGAGCATCGACGACCTGCCCTTCGGCACCCCGGACGAGGGGATCGCCGCGCGGATCGACGCCACCGACCGGCACGCCGCCAAGGAGGCGGCGATGCGGGCGCACGCCACCCAGATCCCGGCCAACTCCTGGCTCTACTCGATCGCCGGCAACTTCGGCGCCGAGTTCATGGGCGTCGAATACTTCACCCTCGCGGTCGGCGAGAAGGGGCCGGGCAACGGCCCGTACGGCTGGGAGGACGACCTCTTCGCCGGGTTGACGCTGGACGGGCCGGACCGGTCCCCGGTCACGGCGGCCGGCCTCCGGTGACGCTGCCCGCCGTACCCATGTCGATCGCCCCCGAGCAGCAGCCCGCCGCGCCGCCCGAGCCGTCGGGGCGGGCGGTCGACCTCGCGGTGCGCGTCGCCGGCGGGGTGGTGGTGGTCTGGGCCGGCGTGCTCGCCGCGGTGCTCGACCTGCTCTTCGCCACCTGGGCCTGGGAGGTGGTCAAGGGCCGCCCCGGCGCTGCGGGCAAGGCCCTGGTCGGCATCTCGCTGGCGGTGGGCGGGATCGTCGCGGTGGTGATGCTGACGGTGCTGGTGAGCTGGTTCGCGCACCTGGCGGTCGGCACCCGCTGGGCGGCGGCGCTGGCCGCCCTGCCCTGGTTCGTGGTGATCGTCGCGGGCGGCTTCCGCACCGTCGAGGGCGACCTCGCGCTCAGCGGCGACAACGTGCTGGGCCTCGGGCTGATCGTGGCGGGGGCGATCACCTTCGCGGTGCTGGGCTTCCGGCAGATGGTGGTTCCGCCGCCCGGCCGCTGAGGGTGCAGACGCCGCACAGGTTGCGATGGTAGATATTCCTGCCAGGAGCCCACCATGGAGGCGGGCGGTACGGCGGGAGGCGTGCGATGTTCCAGCGGTGGCGTGCGGTCGGCGTGCTGGCGGCTGCGCTGTTCGTGGTCAACGTGGTGGCCCGGTTGGTCATCAAGTTGGCCTACCCGCACGACGACACCGCCGCCGGCCGGGTCTCGCTGGCGATGTTCCTGGTGATCGGGCTGATCCTGGCCGGGACGGCGTTCCGCTGGGGCGGGGACCGGCCGGTGGCCCGCTGGAGCGGCGACCTGGCCGTCGCGGTGGCCGTGGCGCTGGCGCTGACCGTCTTCATCGGCCCGCTGCTGGTCGGCGAGAACCCGTTCGAGGGGGGCGCCGGCCTCTTCTTCGCCCAGATCTGGCTCTACCTCGCGGCCACCGTGGCTGGCGTGCTGGTCGGCTACCTGATCCTCACCGCGCTGGGCCGCGACCACCGTTCGCGCCAGCTCAAGCGCTTCGCCGAGCTGAAGGCGGCCAAGCCGCGCAAGATCGTCCGTCGCTGAGGCGGAGCCCGGCCGTGCGGCGGGGCCCGTCCGGGCCAGCTGATCAGTCCGGGGCGACCCGGGTCAGGTAGGTGTGGTGGGTGGTGAAGCCGAGCCGCTGGTAGAGGGCCACGGCGGGGGTGTTGCGCTGCTCCACCTGCAGGAAGGCGTGGGTGGCGCCCTCGGCCCGGCCCCAGTCGGCCAGCGCCCGGATGACCCCGCCGGCGAACCCGCGCCGGCGGGCCTCCGGCAGCACCTCGACCAGGGTGAGGCCGAGCCAGCGCCCCTCGCCGGTGACCGTGCCCCGGCCGACCGCGAGCAGCCGGCCGTCGACGTGCAGGTGGGCGAAGCGGATCCGGTCCACGGCGGTGAGCACGTGCCGGGCGGCGTCCGGCAGCCCGCCCTTACGGCCGGCGGCCACCGCCAGCCACTCCGCCGAGGGCGCCGGTGAGAGGCCGACCGGGGGCAGGTCCGGGCGCCCCGGGGGGAGCGCGGCGAGCGGCGCGGTCTGCACCAGCACCGGCGGCCGGGCGGTCCAGCCGCGCGCGTCCAGCTCGGCGCCGACCGGGGCGGCCAGCGGAAGCGGGGTGTTGACCATGGCGGGCTGGCCGCGCTCGGCGTACCAGCGCTGCACCGCGTCCAGCGCGGCGGGGAGCGGACGGTCCGGGTCGCCGATCGGCAGCGCGGTGTTCGCCCGGCCGGTCCAGCCCGCGGCGCTGCGCAGCAGCCAGTCGCCGATCCGGCCGCGTACCGGGGCGGGCCACGCCTCGTCGGCGGCCAGCTCCAGGGCGACCACGGCGGCGGCCGTCGGCCGGCGGGCCGGCGGCACCCGCTTGGCGCGGTGCACCTGCTCCACCGGGACCCGCAGCCGCCCCCGGTCGGTCGCCAGCGTGATGTGGGTCTCGCTCAGCTCGACGAGCTCGCCGAGAGCGTCGGAGAAGAGCGGCCGGCCTTCGCGAATCCCCACAATACGCCGGACCACGATCCGGTGTCCCACGTCCTGCTGTCGGAGCACGATCGACCCCCTCCCCGGCGAGATACTAGGCTCTTACCGTCGCGGATGATCGCGACGAGTCTTGCGGAGGAGAAGACCGGTGACCTACATCATCGCCGAGCCGTGCGTGGATGTGCTCGACAAGGCATGCATCGAGGAGTGCCCGGTCGACTGCATCTACGAGGGCAACCGGATGCTCTACATCCACCCCGACGAGTGCGTCGACTGTGGTGCCTGTGAGCCGGTCTGCCCGGTCGAAGCGATCTTCTACGAGGACGACGTCCCGGAGCAGTGGAAGGACTACACCGGGGCGAACTACGAGTTCTTCGAGGACCTGGGCTCGCCGGGCGGCGCCTCCAAGATCGGCAAGGTGGAGAAGGACGCGACCTTCGTGGCCGCGCAGCCGCCGCGCGGAGAGGGCCACTGAACCGGCCCGCGCCGGTCTCGTCGCGGCTGCCGGAGTTCACCTGGGACACCCTGGACGCCGCGGCCGCGGCGGCCGCGGCGCACCCGGACGGTCTGATCAACCTCTCGATGGGCACGCCGGTCGACCCGGTGCCGGCGGTGATCCGGCAGGCGCTGGCCGACGCCTCTGACGCGCCCGGCTACCCGCTCACCGCGGGCACCCCCGCGCTCCGGGACGCCATCGCGGCCTGGGTCGCCCGCGCCTGCGGTGCGGGCGTCGACGGGCTCGGGGTGCTGCCCACGATCGGCTCCAAGGAACTGGTCGCCTGGCTGCCCACGCTGCTCGGCGTCGGCCCCGGCGACGTGGTCGTGGTGCCCTCCGTCGCCTACCCCACCTACGAGGACGGGGCCCGGCTGGCCGGCGCCACCACGGTGCGCACCGAGTCGCTGACCGCCCTCGGCCCCGACCCGCGGGTCCGGCTGGTCTGGGTGAACTCGCCCGGCAACCCGACCGGGCGGGTGCTGCCCGCCGGCCACCTGCGCAAGGTGGTCGACTGGGCGCGCGAGCGCGGTGCGGTGGTCGCCAGCGACGAGTGCTACCTGCCGCTGGGCTGGGACGCCGAGCCCGTCTCGGTCCTCTCGCCGGAGGTCTGCGGCGGCTCGTACGCGGGCGTGCTCGCGGTGCACTCGCTCTCCAAGCGCTCCAACCTGGCCGGCTACCGGGCCGGCTTCGTGGCCGGTGACCCGGCGCTGGTGGCCGAGCTGCTCAAGATCCGTAAGCACGCCGGCATGATCGTGCCCGCCCCGGTGCAGGCGGCGATGGTGGCCGCGCTGGGCGACCAGGCGCACGCCGACGCCCAGCGGGAGCGCTACCGGGTCCGGCGGGAGAAGCTGTACGCGGCGTTCACCGGCGCCGGCTTCACCGTCGAGCACTCCGAGGCGGGGCTCTATCTCTGGATGACCCGGGACGAGGACTGCTGGGACACCGTCGACTGGCTGGCCCGCCGGGGCATCCTGGTCGCCGCCGGCGTCTTCTACGGCCCGGCCGGGGCCCGGCACGTGCGGGTGGCGCTGACCGAGTCGGACGAGCACGTCGACGCGGTCGCCGGCCGGCTCGCCCAGCCCTGACCACCGTCGCCGCGCCGGCCGGCCCGAGGAGGGCCGGCCGGCGCGACCGGGTCAGCCGTTGATCTGCTCGAACACCCGCAGCAGCGTGTCCCGGCTGTGCTTCTCCAGGAACTCGCTGGCCATGAGCTCCTGCACCTGCACGGTGCGGCCGTCGTGGAGGGTGATGGCCGCCCTCAGCGGCACCCGCTTCGTCACCTCGACCGAGCGGATCTCCTCGTACGGCAGGAACGGGTTCCGGCTGGCCACCTCGGCGACCGGCGTCGCGCTCAGCACCTCCTTGAGCCGCTTCTCACCCTCGTGCGCCTTCCCCGGGTCGGGGACCAGGACCAGGCCGTTGTCCAGCACGTACACGTCGTGCTCCCGGCCGTCGATCTTGATGTTGGCGAGCGCGGCGATCAGGTCGGCGTTCCGCGCCGAGGCCCGGGCCTGGACCACCCTCGACTGCCGCACGTCGACGCCCAGCTCGGCCAGCCGGGCGAGCGCCTCGTCCAGGGTCTCCGGGGCGAGCGCCAGCTTGGCGATCTCGGCCAGGTCCCACGGCTCGCCGGAGCGACCGACCAGCCGGGCGGGTTCGGACCAGGAGAGCTGCCAGTACGCCCGGCCCGAGCGGACCGCCGCGTTGTCGAGCAGCGTCTCCATCGGGCCAGCAAAGGCGGCCGCCGCCTCCCGGCGGGTGGCGTTGGTGAAGAACTGCTCGGCGAACTCACCGAGCCGGCCGGCGCGGATCAGGTCCAGCACGGTGGGCAGGCCCGGCTCCGGTGTGCCGGTGAACCGGCCGGCCGCCCGGTAGATCCGGTCCGCCCGCTGCTGCACGCCGGCGGCGACCGACTCGGCGATGAACTGCGGCCAGGGCAGCAGGCGGCGGGAGCCGTGCGCGACGATCAGGCTCTGGAGCGCCCGGCCGGCCCCCACCACGTCGGCGAGCATGGTCCAGGCCGGCCGGTCGTCCGGCGTGACGTGCACCGGAGGGATCTGGTCCATCGCGGCGACGCGTGCACCGATCGGCGGGTGGGTGTCCCAGCGGGACTCCGGCCGCTCCGGGGCGTTCTCCCGCAGCTCGTCGATCTCGTCCCGGCGCGCGTGGAGGAGATGGCCGAAGCCGCCGAAGAAGTCGTCCGGTGCCAGCCCGACCGACCAACCCGGGTCGACGTACCGGGTCTCGTAGAAGCGCCAGGCCGCGTCGAGGGCGGGCAGGGTCCGCAGCGCCGAGGCGGCGGCCTGGTGCCCGGCGATCCGCACCGACGCGCGGTCCGCCTCCAGCTCCTGGCGACGGGACGCGGCGTTGTCGACCATCAGGTAGAGCTTCGCGTACTGCTTGAAGACCCAGCCGATCGGGTTGCGCGGGCTGATCCGCTCGATGGTCTCGCCGATGGCCAGCCGGCCCCGGTAGGCGACCCCGCCGAGGCTGGTGTGCCGGCCCGAGTAGTGGCCCAGTTCGTGCGCCAGCACCGAGCGGAGCTGGTCGACCCGCATGGCCTGGAGCAGCGGCAGTCCGACGTAGAGGGTGCGCCGGCCGCCGACCAGGCCGAGCAGTCGGCTCTGCTCGCCGACTGCCGCGTTCACCTCCGGCACCAGCCGGATCTCGTCCGGCGCGCGGGTGCCGACCGCCGTGGCGAGCTCCCGCACCGTGGCCCAGAGCCACGGCGCGGCCCGCTCGTCCAGGATCAGGCCGGGCGCCGGCTCGTTCTTGGTGCGGATCGCCTTCCACAGCCCGACCCCGACCGCGCCGAGGGCGACCACCAGCGGGAGCAGCAGCTTGCCGGTGACCAGGCCGCTGGTGTGGCTGAACAGCCAGACGCCGAGCGCGGCCACGGCGGCGAGCTGGAGCAGCGCGACGACGTAGAAACCGATCAACATGACCACCGAGGCGAGCGCCCGGTACGTGGCGGACATGTGCTTCCTTTCCCCGTTGATTCCGGCCCGTCCGGTTGGGCCGCCGGGGGACCGTACGACGTGAGCGCTGCTCGGACAACCCCCTTCCGTGCCCATCCGGTCCGCCCTACGACCTCCGTCGACGTGCACGGGGGTGGACGAGGACATGTGGCCGTTCCGGCGGAGGGCGAAGCGTTCACCCGGTGGCGGCGGACGGTGATGGAGGGCCAGGGCTGAGCACCGGACGGTATCCTCGGCGGGACTTCCAGCGGGGCCGAGACGGCTCCGGACGACGCGACGCCGAGGTGGGCCGATGGTGGGCGGGGCCGGCGGGCAGGCACGCGTGGCGGTGGTCGGCACCGGCCTGATCGGGGGGTCGATGCTGCTGCGGCTCCGCGACGCCGGGCTCGACGTGGCCGGCTGGGACCCGGATCCGGCGACCCGGCGGCGGGTGCAGGAGCAGGGCGGCGCGGCGCCGGACACCGTCGAGGAGGCGGTCGCCGGCCGGGACGTGGTGTTCCTCTCCGGCCCGCTGCCCACCCTGCCCGGGACGCTGGCCCGGGTGGCCGCCGTCACCGACGACCGGTGTGTGCTGACCGACGTGGGCAGCACCAAGGCCGAGGTGGCCACCGCGGCCGCCACCCAGGGTCTCGGGCACCGGTTCGTGCCCGGCCACCCGATGGCCGGCGCCGATCGGGCCGGTCTCGACGCGGCCACCCCGGCCCTGCTCGACGGGGCCGCGTGGGTGCTCTGCCCGGGGCCGACCGGGATGGCCGCGTTCCGGCGGCTCGCCGCGCTGCTCATCGACGTCTTCCACGCACGGGTGGTGCCGATGTCCGCCCCGGAGCACGACAGCGCCGCCGCGCTCGCCTCGCACCTGCCGCACCTGCTCGCCGGGGCGCTGGCCGGGACGGTGCAGCGCTCGGCGCTGCGCGACGCGGTGCTCGCGCTCGCCGCGGGCAGCTTCTCGGACGGCACCCGGGTCGCCGGCGGCCCGCCCGAGCGGACCGCGAACATGCTGCTCGGCAACCGGGAGCGGGTGCTCGCCGAGCTGGACGCCGTCCGGGCCTACCTCGACGAGCTGGCGGAGGCGCTGCGGGCCGGCGATCCCGGGAAGCTGGCCGGCCGGCTGGCCGAGGGTCGCACCGCCCGGGCCGCGCTGCGTGGCCGGGCGTTCACCGCCCACCGGCGCGAGTTCCCGGCCGC
The DNA here is from genome assembly GCF_040639095.1 of Micromonospora sp. NPDC023966. Taxonomy (NCBI): domain Bacteria; kingdom Bacillati; phylum Actinomycetota; class Actinomycetes; order Micromonosporales; family Micromonosporaceae; genus Micromonospora; species Micromonospora sp. NPDC023966. The sequence goes on from NZ_JBEZZJ010000012.1 coordinate 13,891, forward strand.
CGTCGACCACGCCGGGGAACTGGCCTACCTGCGGGAGCTGGGCGCGGCCGGCGGCCACCTGACCGGTTGCCGGGTGACGGGCGGCGCGGTCATCTACACGGCGCACCTTCCGGCCACCCCGCCACTAGGCTGAGCGCATGGCGGACGCACCGGTCGTGGCGGTACGCGGCGAGGCGTACCGGGAGGTCGCCCCCGAGCTGGCCCGGTTCACGGTGACCGCGACCGCGCGCGACCGCGACCGGGAGACCACGCTGACCCGGCTGGCTGAGCGGACGGCCGCCGTGCGGGTGCTGCTCGACTCGGCCGAGCCGGCCGTGGAGCGGCGGGAGACCGGCCAGCTCCGGGTCTGGCCGGAGACGAAGCGCTCGGGTGAGCGGGTGGTCGCCTACCACGGCAGCGTGGCCACCACGGTCACCGTGGCCGACTTCACCACGCTCGGCGAGCTGATGCTCCGCCTGGCCGACCAGGAGCAGGTCGAGGTGGCCGGCCCGTGGTGGTCGCTGCGGCCGGACAGCCCGGCGTACCGGGAGGCCCGGCACGCCGCGATCGCGGACGCCCTGGCCCGCGCCCGGGAATACGCCGAGGCGCTCGGCGCCCGGGTGACCGCCCTGCTGGAGCTGGCCGACACCGGCCTGGCCGCCGCCCCGCCGATGCTGGCGAAGGCGGGCTTCGCGCGGACCGCGGAGGCCGCGCCCGAGCTGGAGCTGGATCCGCAGCCGCAACCGGTGCGGGCGGCCGTCGAGGCCCGGTTCACCATCAGCGAACCGGTGCTCGGCTGATGCCGCCCGCGCAGGTGCTCCCGCTCGACGAGCTGGTGGCCCGGGCCCGGGCCCTCGCCGGGGACGGCCCGCGGCAACTGCTCGGCATCGCCGGCGCGCCCGGGGCGGGCAAGTCCACCCTGGCCGAGCGGATCGTCGCCGAGGTCGGTCCGGCCGCCCGGCTGGTGCCGATGGACGGCTTCCACCTGGCGCAGGCGGAGCTGGTCCGGCTGGGCCGGGACGCCCGCAAGGGCGCGCCGGACACGTTCGACGTCAACGGCTTCGTCTCCACCCTGCGCCGGCTGCGCCGGCTGGAGCCGACCTCGGTGTGGGCGCCGGCGTTCCGCCGCGACATCGAGGAGCCGATCGCCGGGGCCATCGAGGTGCCGCCCGAGGTGCGGCTGGTGGTGACCGAGGGCAACTACCTGCTGCTGCGCGACGAGCCGTGGGAAGAGGTGCGCACCCTGCTGCACCAGATCTGGTTCCTCGACCTCGACGCCGAGCTGCGGGTGCGCCGGCTCACCGCCCGGCACGAGGCGTACGGGAAGACGCCGGAGCAGGCCCGCGCCTGGGCGCTGGGCAGCGACGAGGCCAACGCCCGGCTGGTCGCCGACACGGCCGGGCACGCCGACCTGGTGGTCCGGTTAGCCGACCCCCTGCCGGGGTGACGGCACGGCCCGGCGCAGCAGCCGGGCCACCACCGCCCGCTCGCGGGTGAACTCGGCCGCGTCCGGATAGCCGCATTCGACACTCCGTGCACCCGCAGTTCGAGCACCCGTTCCATCGCGCCCCCTGGGTGAACCATTCACTACCCAGAGTGCGCTCTCCGGCCGGAATCCGCACCCCGGCCGCGGCGTCGCTTTTGCAGCTCAGGCGGGCTGTTCCAGGTTCCGTACCGGACGAGCAGGGTTACCCACCGCCACCACATTGGCGGGTAGGTCCCGGGTCACCACGGCGCCCGCGCCGACCACGGTGTTCGCCCCGATGGTCACGCCGGCCAGCACGATCACCCCGCCGCCGAGCCAGACGTTGTCGCCGATGGTGATTGGCTGGGCCGCCTCCCACTTGGCCCGCCGGGCCGCCGCCTCGACCGGGTGGGTGGCGGTGAGCAGTTGCACGTTCGGTCCGATCTGGACGTCGGCGCCGATGGTGATCCGGGCGACGTCGAGGAAGACCGCGTTGAAGTTGACGAAGGTGCGCGGCCCGAGGTGGATCTGGTGGCCGTAGTCGCAGTGGAACGGCGGCCGGACCCAGACGTCCTCGCCGACCGAGCCGAGCAGTTCACGGAGGGCGGCGAGGCGCCCCTCGGGATCGTCGGCGGAGCTGCGGTTGAACCGTTCGCCAAGCCGGGCGGCCCGGTCCAGGTCGGCGATGATCTCGGGGTCGTCGGCGATGTACGGCTCGCCGGCGAGCATGCGGTCCCTCATGGCGCTCACCGGGCGATCATGCCCCGCGCCGCGGTGGATGCGGTACCCGTTCCGTCGGGTTGGCGACTTCCGATTGCATACGCGGTATGTAATTCTGACGGTTCCCATCGATGGGTCCCCATCGATGAAGACGCTCCACCAAGGAGGAACGTTGCGCCGAATCCGAAGAAAAATCGCCGGCCTCGGCCTCACCCTGGGGCTGGCGCTGGGCGTGCCCGTGCCGGCCTCCGCCGCCCCGCCGGCGGCCCCGGACGGCGTCCCCGCTCGTGCCGCCCGCGCCGGCACGCCGGTCACCGTCACCCTGATCACCGGTGACCAGGTCACCGTCACCGCCGCCGGCCAGGCGGCGGTCCGCCCCGGCGCCGGCCGCGCCGGCATCGGCTTCCTGGTCGGCCGGGAACGCGGCCACCTGACCGTGCTGCCGCAGGACGCGCTGCCCCTGGTCCGGGCCGGCCGGGTCGACCGGCGGCTGTTCGACGTCACCGGGCTGGTCGCCGCCGGCTACGACGACGCCCGGCGGGACACGCTGCCGCTGCTGGTGTCGTACCGGCCCGGGTCGGCCCGCCGGGCGGCGGCACCGATGGCCGGCGCGCGAATGACCCGCGACCTGCCGGCCATCGGCGGCGCGGCGCTGGTCGCGACGAAGGCCGATGCCGGAGCGGTCTGGGCCGCCGTGACGGCGGACCGGCCCGGCGCCCGGGTCGACGCGGCGGGGGATGTCGACCGGATCTGGCTGGACGGCCGGCGGCGGGTGACCCTCGACCACAGCGTGCCGCAGATCGGTGCCCCCACCGCCTGGGCCGCCGGCTTCACCGGCAAGGGGGTCAGCGTCGCGGTGCTCGACACCGGCGTCGACCTCAGCCACCCGGACCTGGCCGGCAAGGTCGCCGACGCGCGCAACTTCAGCGAGGCGGCCGAGTCGGACGACATGGTCGGGCACGGCACCCACGTCGCCTCGATCATCGCGGGCAGCGGGACCGCCTCCGGCGGGAAGTACCGGGGCGTCGCCCCCGACGCCACACTGCTCTCCGGCAAGGTCTGCGAGAACCAGGGCTGCACCGAGTCGGCGATCCTCGCCGGCATGCAGTGGGCCGCGGCCGAGAAGCATGCCACCGTGGTCAACATGAGCCTCAGCGGCGCCGACTTCCCCGAGGTCGACCCGTTGGAGCAGGCGGTGGAGACGCTGACCGCGCAGACCGGCACGCTCTTCGTGGTGGCCGCCGGCAACGACGGCGCCGACGGCTCGGTCGGCTCGCCGGCCACCGCCGACGCCGCGCTGGCGGTCGGCGCGGTCGACCGGGACGACGCCCTGGCCGACTTCTCCAGCCGGGGGCCGCGGGTCGACGGCGGGCTCAAGCCCGACATCACCGCCCCCGGCGTCGAGATCGTGGCCGCCCGGGCCGCCAACGGCGCCATCGGCGAACCGGTGGAGGAGAAGTACGTCTCCCTCTCCGGCACCTCGATGGCCACCCCGCACGTGGCCGGCGCGGCGGCGCTCCTCGCCCAGCAGCACCCCGGCTGGACGGCGGGGCGGTACAAGGCGACGCTGATGGCCGCGGCGAAGCCGCACCCTGACCAGACGGCCTTCCAGCAGGGCGCCGGACGGGTGGACGTGGCCCACGCGATCACCGAGCAGGTGACCACCGACCCGCCCAGCGTCTCGTTCGGGTTGGCGGCCTGGCCGCACGGCGACGACCAGCCGATCGCCCGCACGATCACCTACCGCAACGGCGGGAGCGGCCCGCTCACCCTCGACCTCACGGCCGAGGTCACCGGCCCGGACGGGCGCGCCGCCCCGGCCGGCATGTTCGCCCTCGGCGCGTCCCGGCTCACCGTGCCGGCCGGCGGGACGGCCCAGGTCACGGTCACCGCGGACACCCGGCTCGGCGGTCTGGACGGCTACTGGACCGGCCGGCTGGTCGCCCGCGGGGGCGACGCGGTCGCGGTGACCCCGCTGGCGGTGAACCGAGAGGTGGAGAGCTACGACCTGACCGTCACGCACCGGGACCGGGCCGGAAAGCTCACCGGCGACTACTTCACCACGCTGATCGGGCTGGACGGCTTCGTGTACCGGGACGTGTTCGACCCGGACGGCGAGGCACGGATCCGCCTCCCGAAGGGCCGGTACGGCGTGAACAGCCTGATCTACCGGCCGGGGGAGGAGGGCTGGACCGAGGTGTCCATGCTGGCCCAGCCCGAGCTGCTGGTGAGCGGCGACCAACGGCTCACCCTCGACGCCCGGCGGGCGAAACCGGTCCGGTCCACCGTGCCGCAGCGGGGCGCGGCCCCGCTGCTGATCGACCTCTCGGCCAACTGGTTCACCGAGGAGACCTCATACGGGTTCGGGCTCTGGGCGTCCAGCTTCGACGGCCTCTACAGCGGTCAGCTCGGGCGCGGCGTCTCCGACTCGCTCTTCGTCGGCGCCCTGGCCAGCCAGTGGGCCGAGCCGACGGCGCCGGAGCGCAGCCCGTACTTCTACGCCCTCAACGAGCTGTTCCCGGGCCGGTTCCCGACCGGGTCCGTCCGGCACTACCGGCCAGCCGACCTGGCCACCGTGACCCACCGGTTCGCGGCCGGCTACGCGGGGCTGGAGAACGAGCGGATCGTCTTCCCGGACTCCGACTACAACATCGGCGGCTCGGCGATCGTCGTGCCCGTGCCGGTGCCCGGCAAGCGGGTCGAGCACTACAGCACGACCCGCACCCGGTGGAGTTCCGAACTGGACTTCGGCGAGCGGGGCGAGGACGGCTGGCTGGAGGTGCGGGCGGTGCTGGAGTCGGTGCCCACCCGGTACCGGGCCGGCCGGACCTACCGGGAGGACTGGAACAGCGCGCCGTACGGGCCGTCGTTCCCGCAGCCGCGCTGGCCGGAGCAGGGCATCACGCGCAACGGCGACACCGTCGTCGTCGCGCTGCCGGTGCACAGCGACGCCGGCGGCCATCCCGGCGGCTCGCTCAACGACACCGAGCGGACCGCCCTCTACCGCAACGGGAAGCTGCTCGGCGAGCAGCCCGCCGCGGGGTACGGCGAGTTCCAGGTGCCGCCGGGCGCGGCGAGCTACCGGCTGGAGACCTCGGCCACGCGGGGCTTCACCGACCTGAGCACCGAGGTCTCGGCGAGCTGGACGTTCCGCTCCCGGCGCGTGCCGGGCGAGGACTGGGCACGGCTGCCCGCCATGGCGGTCCGCTTCGCGCCGCCGCTGGCCGTGGACAGCAGCGCCCCGTCCGGCCGGACCTTCACCATCCCGGTGACGGTGCAACGCCAGCCCGGCGCGCCGGCGTCCCCGGTCGCGGCGCTCACCGTCGAGGTCTCCTACGACGGCGGCAAGAGCTGGCGGAAGGCGGCCCTGCACAAGCAGGGTGCGGCCTGGGCGGCCACCGTCCGGCACCCGGCCGGCCCCGGCTACGTCTCGCTGCGGGCCGCCGCCCGGGACGGCGCCGGCAACACCGTCACCCAGCGGATCATCCAGGCGTACCGCCTGCGGTGAACCGGTCGTCCGGGTCCGTGGTCGTCGCGCCGCAGGCCCGGACGCGGACGGGCCGGGGGCCTCGCGCCCCGGCCCGTTCCGCGTCGCTCGTCAGTCGTTGGCGTGCAGCGCCGCGTTCAACTCGATGCCCCGGCCGGTGCGCGGCTTCGCCTCCAGCGCGCCGGTCACCGAGTTGCGCCAGAAGAGCAGGCCGTCCACCCCGGAGAGGTCGCGGGCCTTGACCACCCGGCCGTCCGGCAGACTGATCTTCGAGGCGGCGGTGATGTAGCAGCCGGCCTCCACCACGCAGTCGTCGCCGAGGGTGATGCCCACACCGGCGTTCGCGCCGACCAGGCTCCGCTCCCCGATGCGCACCTTCTCGGTGCCGCCGCCGGAGAGGGTGCCCATGATCGAGGCGCCGCCGCCGATGTCGGAGCCGTCGCCGACCACCACGCCCTGCACGATCCGCCCCTCGACCATCGAGGTGCCCAGCGTGCCGGCGTTGAAGTTGACGAAGCCCTCGTGCATGACGGTGGTGCCGGCGGCCAGGTGGGCGCCGAGCCGGACCCGGTCCGCGTCGGCGATCCGCACGCCGGAGGGGACCACGTAGTCGGTCATCCGGGGGAACTTGTCCACGCCGTAGACGGCCAGGTGCCGGCCGGCGGCCCGCTCGATGACCCGCAGCTCGTCGACCCGCTCCGGCGGGCAGGGCCCGGCCGAGGTCCAGGCCACGTTGGCCAGCTTGCCGAAGATGCCGTCGAGGTTGAGCTCGTTGGGCCGCACCAGGCGGTGGGAGAGCAGGTGCAACCGGAGGTACGCGTCGGCCGCGTCCTTGATCGGGTCGTCCAGCGAGCCGATCACGGTGACCACCTGGACCGTACGCAGGCCGGACAGCGCGCGCTCCCCGATCGCGCCGGGCGGCAGGTCGAGCACGTCGGCCTGGTCCTCCCCGGGGACCAGCGGCAGCTCGCCGAGCCCCAGCTTGCCGGTCGGGTACCAGGTGTCGAGCACCTGGTCGTCAGCGGTGATCGTGGCCAGGCCGATGCCCCAGGCAGACTGTGCGGTCGTCACTGTTTCACCTTTCGTTCGCGACTGCGGGGCTCGCAAGCTCACTCCTCGCGCTCACCGAAATTGACGGTACCGTGCCTTACATGCAGAACCCGTTGACCCCCGAGGTCTTGGCCGATCCGGTGGCGCTGACCCGCGCGCTGGTCGACATCGAGTCCGTCTCGCTCAACGAGAAGGCGATCGCCGACTGCGTCGCGGAGGTGCTGCGGGGCGTTCCGCACCTCACCACCTACCGGCACTCCAACACCGTGATGGCGCGCACGGACCTGGGCCGGGCGCAGCGGGTGGTGCTCGCCGGCCACCTGGACACCGTCCCGTTGAACGACAACTTCCCGTCGACCATGCGCGGCGACCTGATGTACGGCTGCGGCACCTCCGACATGAAGTCGGGGGTCGCCTTCGCGCTGCACCTGGCGGTGACCCTGCCCGACCCGCGCTACGACGTCACCTACCTCTTCTACGAGGCTGAGGAGATCGAGTCGAGGTACAACGGCCTCACCCTCGTCTCGCAGGCGCACCCGAAGTGGCTGGAGGCCGACTTCGCGGTGCTGCTGGAGCCGACGTACGGCATCGTCGAGGCGGGCTGCCAGGGCACCATGCGGGCGGTCCTGACGACCACCGGCGTCCGGGCCCACTCGGCCCGCTCCTGGCACGGGGTGAACGCCATCCACGCGGCCGGCGAGGTGCTGCGGCGGCTCCAGGCGTACGAGGCGCGGCGGGTCACCATCGACGGCTGCGACTACCGGGAGGGCATGAACGCGGTCCGCATCCACGGCGGGGTCGCCGGCAACGTGGTGCCGGACCACTGCGAGATCGAGGTCAACTACCGGTTCGCCCCGGACCGCACCCCGGAGCAGGCCGAGGCGCACCTGCGCGAGGTCTTCGCCGGCTTCGACCTGACCGTGACCGACGTGGCCGCCGGCGCGCCGCCCGGCCTGACCGCCGCCCCCGCCCAGGAGTTCCTGGCGGCGGTGGGCGCGGCCCCGATCGGCAAGCTCGGCTGGACCGACGTGGCCCGGTTCGCGGCCATGGGCATTCCGGCGCTGAACTTCGGCCCCGGCGACCCGAACCTGGCCCACCACCCCGACGAGCACGTCGAGCTGACCAAGATCCGCGACGGCGCGGCCACCCTGCACCGCTGGCTCGCCTCGTCCTGAGTACGCGACCGGGGGTCCGCGTCGGTGACGCGGACCCCCGGATCCCGGCGGCCGTCAGACGGTGGTCGTGAGCGGGGCGTCCGACTCGCTGCTCTCGCCGGTGAGGTCGGTGTGGTGGGCTTCCATCATCCGGGCGCGGCGGCGTTCGGCCACCACGTCACGGATCCGCCGCTGCATCTGCCGGCGGATCCGGATCATCTCGCTGCTGCTGATCAACGCTGGCTCCTCCCCCGAAGGCGCGCGCCCGGGCATACCCGGTATGTGAATAGTAAGACGTACGAGCGAGCCATTTAGTTGCCCATGATCGGGAAGAATTTCTCCGGGTCGCCCGCCTCCGCACCGCGTCGCCCCGGCTCCACTACGGTGGCCCCATGAGCCAGAGCATCGGGCGGCCGTCCGGCCGCGGGCCGAGCGGGGAGCGGCACCGGGGTGCCGTCACGCTGCGCAACCAGGCCATCCCGACCAGCACCGCCGACCAGCGGCTGCTCGACTCCCGGGGCCGGGGCGACTGGAAGACCAAGGACGCCTGGCGGGCGCTGCGCATCCTGTCCGAGTTCGTCGAGGGCTTCGACACCCTCGCCGACCTGCCGGCCGCGGTCAGCGTCTTCGGCTCGGCCCGGAGCAAGCCGGAGAGCCCCGAGTGCCGGCTGGCCGAGGAGCTGGGCGGGGCGCTGGCGCGGGCCGGCTACGCGGTGATCACCGGCGGCGGGCCGGGCGTGATGGAGGCGGCCAACCGGGGCGCCGGTGAGGCGGGCGGGCTCTCCGTCGGGCTCGGCATCGAGCTGCCGTTCGAGCAGGGCATCAACGAGTGGGTCGACCTGGCCATCGACTTCCGCTACTTCTTCGCCCGCAAGACCATGTTCGTCAAGTACGCCCAGGCCTTCGTGGTGCTGCCCGGCGGCTTCGGCACCATGGACGAGCTCTTCGAGGCGCTCACCCTGGTGCAGACCGGCAAGGTGACCCGCTTCCCGGTGGTGCTGATGGGCGTCGACTACTGGCGGGGCCTGCTCGACTGGATGCGGGACACCATGGCGGCCGAGGGCAAGGTCGGCCCGACCGACCTGGACCTGATCTGCCTCACCGACGACGTCAACGAGGCGGTCCAGCACATCGTGGACTCCGAGGCGGTGCTCTCCGCCGAGAAGGAGGCGATCCGCGAGGAGGCGGTCGCCCGGCTCGCCAGCGACCAGCAGGCCGCCGCCGAGGCCGCCCCCGAGGGGCCGGCGGAGCAGGGCTGACCATGGCCAACGTCTGCGTGTTCTGCGCATCCTCGCGCACCCTCGACGCCCGCTGGCTGGACCTGGCCACCGAGACCGGCGCCGAGCTGGCCCGGCGTGGGCACACGCTGGTCAGCGGCGGCGGGTGCGTGGGGATGATGGGCGCGGTGGCCGACGGGGCGCGGGCGGCCGGCGGCCGGACCCTGGGTGTCATCCCGCAGGCCCTGGTCGACCTGGAGGTCGCCGACCTCGCCTCCGACGAGCTGCTCATCACCGACGGAATGGCCAGCCGCAAGACCCTGATGATCGACAAGTCGGACGCCTTCGTCGCCCTGCCCGGCGGGCTCGGCACCCTGGACGAGCTCTTCGAGGTCTGGACCACCGCCACCCTGGCCCTGCACGCCAAGCCGATGGTGCTGGTCGACGCCGACGGCTTCTACCGCCCCCTGCTCGACTGGCTGCGCACCCTGGCCGACCGGCACTTCCTCAAGCCGGCCGGTCTCGACCTCCTCCTGGTGGCGGACACGGTCCCCGAAGCCCTGAACCTCCTGGACTCCCGCCTCACCTGACCGCGCCCGCCGGGGTCGATCATGAGGTTGACGGCGAAGTCGATCGCCGTGGGTGCCGCCAACCCCATGATCGTCGTGAGCTGGGGCGCGTACTGGACCGGCGGGGGAGTTGATTGTCGGACGGGCGTGGTGGGATGTCGGTGATGCAGGCGTACCGGTTGGTGCGCCGGCCCGGTGGGGTGGGGACGGGGGTCTCCCGCGCCGCCGGGGCGGGGCAGGGGGGTGGTCGGTCCGGCGGGCCGGCCGAGACGGAGCCGCGATCCGGGGGGTCCGCGGGCGATGCCGCGTACCCGCCGCCGCGCCGGCCGGATCCGGTGCAGGCCGAGGTCGTCGCGCACACCGACGGGCCGATGCTGGTCGTCGGCGGCCCCGGCACTGGCAAGACCGGCACCCTGGTCGAGGCGGTCGCCGCCCGGGTGGCCGAGGGCGTCGACCCGGAACACGTCCTGGTGCTCACCTTCGGCCGGCGGGGTGCCACCGAGCTGCGCCACCGGATCGAGGCGCGGATCGCCGGCGACGGCCACCGCGTGGTCCGCGAGCCGCTGGTCCGCACCTTCCCGGCGTACGCCTTCGGCCTGCTCCGCCGGGCCGCCGCCGAGCGCGGGGAACCCTCGCCCCGGCTGCTCACCGGCCCCGAGCAGGACCTGATCATCCGCGAGCTGCTCGACGTGGTGGGCGAGGAGCCGGAGGAGGACCCGGCCGGCTGGCCGGAGGACCTGCGGCCGGCGCTGCGCACCCGGGCCTTCGCCCAGCAGCTCCGCGACCTGCTGATGCGCGCCGCCGAGCGGGGCGTCGGCCCGGTCGAGCTGGCCCGGCTGGGCGAGAAGCTGGGCCGCGCCGACTGGCCGGCCGCCGCCCGTTTCCTCCGCGAGTACGTGGCCGTTCTCGCCCTGCGCGACGTGAGCAACCGGGGCTCGATCGCCTACGACCCGGCCGAGCTGGTCCGGGCCGCCACCGGCATGCTGCTCGACGACCCGGAGCTGCTGGCCGCCGAGCGCCGCCGGCTGGCCCACGTCTACGTCGACGAGCTGGCCGACACCGACCCCGCCCAGCTCGACCTGCTCGCCGTCGTGGCCGGTGGCGGCAAGTCCCTGGTCGCCTTCGCCGACCCGGACTCCTCCACGTACGCCTTCCGCGGCGCCGACCCGGCCGGGGTGACCACCTTCCCGCACCGGTTCCGCACCGCCTCCGGCGCCCCGGCGGCCCAGGTCATGCTGACCACCTCCTACCGGGCCGGGCCGGAGCTGCTGGCGGCGACCGCCCGGCTGGCCCGCCGGCTGCGCGGCCCGGCGGCGCACCGGCGGCTGCGCCCGCTCCCCGACGCCCCACCCGGCGGCCTGGAGGTACGCACCTTCCGCTCGGCCACCAGCGAGTCCGCCTGGCTGGCCCACGCGCTGCGCGAGGCGCACCTGCTCGACGGGGTGCCCTGGTCCCGGATGGCGGTCCTGGTCCGCTCCACCGGCCGGCAGCTGCCGTCGCTGCGGCGCGCCCTGCACACCGCGGGCGTGCCGACCGTGGTGCACGGCGAGGACCTGCCCCTGCACCTCCAGCCCGGAGTGGCCCCGCTGCTGCTCCTGCTCCGCTGCGCGCTCGACCCCGACCGGCTCGACGAGGAGTCGGCGGTCGCCCTGCTGCACTCGCCGCTGGGTGGCGCGGACCCGCTCGCCGAGCGGCGGCTGCGCCAGGGGCTGCGCGCGCTCGCGCTGGCCGCCGGCGACCGCCGCCCCTCCGGCGAGCTGATCGTCGAGGCGCTGCGCGACCCGGCCGAGCTGGCCACGGTCGAGCGGCGCTGGGCGGCCCCGGCGCAGGCGGTGGCGCACCTGCTGGAGACCGCCCGGCAGGCCGCCGTCACCCCCGGCGCGACCGCCGAGGACGTGCTCTGGGCGGTGTGGCGGGAGAGCGGCCTCGCCGAGCGCTGGGCCGGGGCGATCACCCGCGGCCGGGCGGCCACCGGCGAGCACGAGACCGCGCAGCGCTGGCGGGCCGAGGCCGCCGACCGGGACCTGGACGCGGTCATGGTGCTCTTCGACGCGGCGGCCCGGTTCACCGACCGGCTGCCCGGCGCGCGCACCGAGGTCTTCCTCGACCACGTGCTCGGCCAGGAGCTGCCGGCCGACACCCTCGCCGCGAGCGCCGACCGGGGCGAGGCCGTGCGCCTGCTCACCGCGCACGCCGCCAAGGGGCTGGAGTGGGACCTGGTCGCGGTCGCCGGGGTGCAGGAGGGCGTCTGGCCGGACCTGCGGCTGCGCGGCAGCCTGCTCGGCTCGGAGCGGCTGGTCGACGTGCTCGCCGGCCGGGCCGACGGCGCCGGGCTGCGGGCCAGCCTGGTCGGGCAGACCTCGGCGCTGTTGGACGAGGAGCGCCGACTGTTCCACGTGGCCGTCAGCCGGGCGCGGCGCCGGCTGCTGGTCACCGCGGTCGCCTCGGCGGCGGTGGGCGGCGACGACCACGAGGAGCAGCCGAGCCGCTTCCTGCACGAGCTGGCCGCCACCGACCCGCCCACCATCGGCGGGGGCGGCGGCACCGGCCCGGCCCCGACCGACCCCGACGGCGGGGGTCCGGCCGACGACGCCGCGACCGGGGACGCCGGCCCGGAGCGGGGTCGCCGGGACGGGCGTCCCGGCGGCGGTGCCGCGCTGATCCCCCCGGTGTCGGACGGGCCGGTGCCGGCCGGCGACGAGGATCCGCAGGACGCGGCGCCGGGCGTACTGCCGGTCACCCTGCCGCCGCGCGGGCTCACCCTGTCCGCGCTGGTGGCGGAGCTGCGTACCGCGGTCACCGACCCGGCGGCGCCGGTCACCCGGCGGCGCGCGGCGGCGGCCGAGCTGGCCCGGCTGGCCGCCGCCGGGGTGCCCGGCGCGCACCCGGACGACTGGTGGGGGCTGCGCGGCCTCTCCGACGACCGGCCGCTGGTCGACGAGGGCGAGCCGGTGAGGGTCACCCCGTCGGCCATGGAGAGCGCGTTGCGGTGCAGCCTGCGCTGGCTGCTGGAACGACACGGCGGCAGCGCCCCGGCCAGCGCCGCGCAGGGGGTCGGCAACCTGGTGCACGCCGCCGCCATGCTGGCCGAGGACGCCAGCGTCGACCGGACCGCCCTGCTGGAATACGTGGCCGCCCGGTTCGACGCCATCGAGCTGGCCGCCCGCTGGATGGTCGGCCCGGAACGGGCCCGCGCCGAGGCCATGGTGGACAAGCTGCTGCGCTGGCTGGCCGGCAACCCGCGGCGGCTGCTCGCCATCGAGCACGAGTTCGCGGTCCGCCTCGACGACCCGCGCCGGCCGGTCGAGTTGACCGGCCGGGTCGACCGGCTGGAGGTCGACGCCGAGGGGCGGCTCGTGGTGATCGACCTGAAGACCGGCAAGTCCACCGCCGTCACCGAGCGGGAGGTGGCCGAGCACCCGCAGCTCGGGGCCTACCAGGCGGCCGTGGAGGCGGGGGCGTTCGCCGAGTTCGGCGAGGAGTCCGGGGGCGCCGCGCTGGTGCAGCTCGGCACCGGCGCCAAGGACGCCAAGGAGCAGGCGCAGGCGGCGGCCGGGGAGGGTCCCGAGGCCGGCTGGGCCACCGCACTGGTCCGGCGCACCGCCGACACGATGGCCGCCGCCACCTTCGCCGCCGTCGCCAACTCGAAGTGCCGGGTCTGCCCGGTGCGGACGAGCTGCCCGGTCTCCGGGCAGGGACGCCAGGTGGTCGAGCCACCCACGGAGCACGCATGACGATCCAGCCGGCGCTGTTCAGCGCCACCGCCGCCCCGACGCCCCGGACCGCCGACGCCGGCCCTCGCTACACCCCGCTCGAGCTGGCCAAACTGCTCCGGCTGCCGGCGCCCACGCGGGAGCAGGCGGCGATCATCGCCGCGCCGGTGGAGCCGCTGCTGGTGGTCGCGGGCGCCGGCTCCGGCAAGACCGAGACGATGGCCGCCCGGGTGGTCTGGCTGGTCGCCAATCAGTACGTCCGCCCCGAGCAGATCCTCGGCCTCACGTTCACCCGCAAGGCGGCAGGCGAGCTGGCGCACCGGGTACGCACCCGGCTCGACCAGCTCATCCGGCGGCTCGGCCGGCAGGGCCGGGACCCGCACGAGGATCCCCTGGCGGGCGAGCCCACCGTCTCCACCTACCACTCGTACGCCGGCCGGATCGTCACCGAGCACGGGCTGCGGGCCGGCTACGAGCCGACCACCCGGCTGCTCACCGAGGCGTCCCGCTGGCAGCTCGTCGACCTGCTGGTGCGCAACTACGACGGCGACATGTCCGAGGTGGACCGGATGCCGGCCACCATCACCGACGCGGTGCTCGCCCTGGCCGGGGAGCTGGACGAGCACCTGGTCGACCCGGACGAGCTGGCCGCCTGGACCGGCCGGTTCTTCGCCGAGGTGCAGTCCCGCCCCGGGCGGGTCTACGCCGACGTGCGCAAGGCCCTCCAGCTCCAGCAGACCCGGCTGAAGCTGCTTCCGCTGGTCCGCGCGTACGCCCGGCGCAAGGACGACTTCGAGGCCATGGACTTCGCCGACCAGCTCGCCCGGGCCGCGCGGGTGGCCCGCGACCACCCCGGCGTCGGGGTGATCGAGCGGGACCGGTTCCGGGTGGTGCTGCTCGACGAGTACCAGGACACCAGCCACGCCCAGGTGGTGCTGCTCAACGCGCTCTTCGGCGGCGGCCACCCGGTCACCGCCGTGGGCGACCCCTGCCAGTCCATCTACGGCTGGCGCGGGGCCAGCGCCGGCACGCTGGACCGGTTCCCCACCGAGTTCGCCCGCACCGACGGCGCCCCGGCCGAGGTGCTCAGCCTCACCACGAGCTGGCGCAACCGGCCGGAGATCCTCGGCGTCGCCAACGCGCTGTCGGTGCCGCTGCGGGCGGCCGGCGCCCGGGTGCCCGAGCTGCACGCCGCGCTCAGCGTCCGCGACCCGATCCCGCACCGCAGCCCCGGCGGGCGGGCCGCCGGCACCGTGCACTGCGCGCTGCTCGAGACGTACGCCGACGAGGCGGACTGGATCGCCGACAGCGTCCTGGCCGCCTGGCGCGGGGCGGCCGGGATGCCGGAGGCGCTGCCCGAGCACATCCCGGCGCACCGGCGCCCCACCACCGCCGTGCTGGTCCGGCTGCGCAGCCAGATCCCGGCGATCGAGGCGGCGCTGCGCGCCCGCGGGCTGCCGGTCGACGTGGTCGGCCTGGGCGGGCTGCTGGACACCCCCGAGGTCCGGGACGTGGTCTGCACCCTGCGGGTGCTCGCCGACCCGACCGACGGGGCGGCGCTGCTGCGGCTGCTCACCGGCGCGCGCTGGCGGATCGGGCCGCGCGACCTGGTCGCCCTGCACCGGCGGGCCCGGGCCATCGCACGGGCCCGGCGGGAGGTGACCGGCGACGACGGGCCGGAGATCACCGTCGACGTGCTGGACGAGGCCACCCTGGTCGAGGCGCTGGCCGACCTGGGTCCGGCGCAGGCGTACTCGGCGGAGGGGTACGCGCGGCTGCGGTCGTACGGGATGGAGCTGGCGCTGCTCCGCTACCGGCTGGACCAGTCCCTGCCGGAGCTGATCGCGGACATCGAGCGGACCATCGGCCTGGACGTGGAGGTGGCGGTCCGGGCCGGCCGGGACGGTGCCGGCGACGCCGGCCTGGCCCGCGCCCACCTGGACGCGCTCGGCGACGTCGCGGCCCGGTTCAGTGGCGAGACCCCCGGCGCCACGCTGGCCGGGTTCCTCGCCTACCTGGCCGCCGCCGAGGACGAGGAGCGCGGCCTCACCCCGGGGGAGGTCGAGGTGGTGGAGGGCGCCGTGCAGATCCTCACCGCGCACGCCGCCAAGGGCCTGGAGTGGGACGTGGTGTCGGTCGCCGGGCTGACCCGGGGCGTCTGGCCGGGGCCGGTACGCAACTCGGACCACTGGCTGGGCGGGCTGGGTGTGCTGCCGTTCCCGCTGCGCGGCGACGCGGACGGGCTGCCCGAGCTGGGCCTGCACGGGGCGGAGGACCAGCGCGGGGTGGCCCGGGCGGTGGAGGACTTCACCGACGCCTGGCGGGCGCACGACGAGCGGGAGGAGCGCAGGCTGGCGTACGTGGCGGTGACCCGGCCCCGGCGGCTGCTGCTCTGCTCCGGCTACTGGTGGGGCGAGGGCACGAAGAAGTTCCGCGGTCCGTCGGTCTTCCTCCGCGAGGTGCACGACGCCTGCCTGGCCGGCGCGGACGGCCACCTGGTCGACGCCTGGGCGCCCGAACCCGCCGGGGACGCGGTGAACCCGACCACCGAGACGGTGCTGCGGTCCGAGTGGCCGGCCGACCCGCTCGGCTCTCGGCGCCCGGCGCTGGCCGAGGCGGCCGCCGTGGTCCGCCGCTACCTGGCCGACCCCGAGGCGGCCCGCCGCGAGGAGGCCCTGCTGGCCGCCGGCGCCGAGCCCGTCGGGGCCGCCGACGAGGCCCGGCCGGCCGCCGAGCCCGTCGAGGACGTCGAGGTGGCCCGGTGGCGGCGGGAGGCCGACCTGCTCCTCGCCGAACGGGCCGAGCTGGCCCGGCGGGCCGAGGCGGTCGAGGTGGAACTGCCCGACCACCTGTCGGTGACCCAGCTCGTGGCGCTGCGCCGCGACCCGGAGGCCCTGGCCCGGGCGCTGCGCCGGCCGATGCCCACCGAGCCCAACCCGTACGCCCGCCGGGGCACCGCCTTCCACACCTGGCTGGAGCAGCGCTTCGGCGCCGACCGGCTGCTCGATGTGGACGAGCTGCCCGGCGCGGCCGACGACGACGCAGCCCCGGACGACGCGCTCACCGAACTGCAGCAGCGCTTCCTGGCCAGCGAGTGGGCCGACCGGATGCCGGTGGAGGTGGAGGTGCCCTTCGCCACGGTGGTCGCCGGGGTGGTGGTCCGGGGCCGGATGGACGCCGTCTTCGCCCGCCCCGGCGGCCGCTACGACGTGGTCGACTGGAAGACCGGCCGGCAGCCCACCGGCCGGGAGGCCGACGCGGCCGCGGTGCAGCTCGCCGTCTACCGGCTGGCCTGGGCCGAGCTGGCCGGGGTGCCGGTCGAGCGGGTCGGGGCCGCTTTCCACTACGTCCGGGACGGGGTGACGGTCCGCCCGGCCGACCTGCTCGACGCCGCCGGACTGACCGCGCTCCTCGCCGCGGTGCCGGAATTTCCGACAGAGGGCGCGGTGTTGCAGAGATCGTGGTAGGTTAGGCGCGTTGCAGTTTTGGTTTCCAGAGACTCTGTGTGCGCCTGGCGGATTGTGGCCCCAGGCGCTCTTTGTTGTGTCCGGAGTTCTCCGGGCGGGGCGACCAGCAGCGACAGGTACACCGCGCACTCGCGTGCGGTGTGCTCCCTTTCGGTCCGCAACAGGTGCGGGTCCGAACGTTCCGTCAAGGAGACGAAACACATGGCAATTGGCACCGTCAAGTGGTTCAACGCTGACAAGGGCTTCGGCTTCATCACCCCGGACGACGGCGGCGCCGACGTCTTCGCCCACTTCTCGGCGATCCAGACCTCCGGCTACCGGAGCCTGGACGAGAACCAGCGGGTCGAGTTCGAGGTGACCCAGGGCCAGAAGGGCCCGCAGGCGGAGAACATCCGTCCGCTCTGATCTTCGGATCATCCGGTAACACCCATCGCGCCCCCCGGGCGCGGTGACGGGCCGGTCCGCTGCGCCGCCCACCCGCTCCGCGGGACGTGGCGTGCTGCGGCGGGCCGGCCCGTACCCTTTCGGTTCGTGCTTGTGACCACCGGTGACGCCGGTGACGCGCCGCTCGCGGCGCCCTTCCTCGACACGTGCCGCGTCGAGGAAGGCTATTCGCATGACCATGACCATTCCCACCTTCGCCGCCACCGGCCTGGCCCCTGAGCTGGTCGCCGAGCTGGCCGCGCAGGGCATCGCCGAGCCGTTCCCGATCCAGGCCGCGACCCTGCCGGACTCGCTGGCGGGCCGCGACGTGCTCGGCCGGGGTCGCACCGGCTCGGGCAAGACGCTGGCCTTCGGGCTGCCGCTGCTGCACCGCACGGCCGGTCGCCGGGCCCGCCCCGGCCGCCCGCTCGCGCTGGTCCTGGTGCCCACCCGCGAGCTGGCCCAGCAGGTCACCGCGGCGCTCACCCCCTACGCCCGGGCGCTCGGGCTGCGCTGCGCCACCGTGGTCGGCGGGCTCTCCCTCCAGCGGCAGGCGGACGCGCTGCGCGTCGGCGCCGAGGTGCTGGTGGCCACCCCGGGCCGGCTGCACGACCTGATCGACCGGCGCGACGCCCGGCTGGACCAGGTGGCCATCACGGTGCTCGACGAGGCCGACCAGATGGCCGACATGGGCTTCCTGCCGCAGGTGACGAAGCTGCTGGAGCAGGTCGCCCCGAACGGCCAGCGGATGCTCTTCTCGGCCACCCTGGACGGGGGCGTGGACCGGCTGGTCCGCCGCTTCCTGAGCAACCCCGTGTCGCACTCCGTCGACCCGGGCACCGCCACGGTGACCGCCATGACCCACCACGTGCTGCACGTCGAGGCGGACGACAAGCCGGCCGCGCTGGCCCACATCGCGGCCCGCGAGGGGCGCACCATCCTGTTCATGGCGACCAAGCACCGCGCCGACCGGGTCGCCCGCCAGTTGCTCGCCAAGGGGGTACGCGCCGCGGCGCTGCACGGCGGCAAGAGCCAGCCGCAGCGCACCCGGATCCTGGAGCAGTTCCGCACCGGCCACGTGACCGCCCTGGTGGCCACCGACGTGGCGGCCCGGGGCATCCACGTCGACGGGCTGGACCTGGTGGTCAACGCCGACCCGCCGACCGAGGCGAAGGACTACCTGCACCGGGGCGGGCGGACCGCCCGGGCGGGCGAGTCCGGCACCGTGGTCACCCTGGTCCTGCCCGAGCAGCGCCGGGACGTCTCCCGGCTGATGACGGTCGCCGGCATCACCCCGCACACCGCCCGGGTACGCCCCGGCGACGAGGAACTGGCCCGCGTCACCGGCGCCCGCCAGCCCACCGGCGTTCCGGTCACCCTGAACCCGCCGCCCGCGCCGCACCCGGCCCCGGCCTCGCGGCCGGCCCGGTCCCGCCGCCCGCGGCGCCGCTGACCGGCTGACCCTCGGCTCCGGCTCGGCGAGGTGGCGGTGCCCGGATCGCCGGGACACCGCCGGCCCGCCGAGCCGGAGCCGGTCAGGTCCGGGCCGCGTCGCATCCGCGGCCCGGTCCCGGCTGGACGGTCAGGACACGGTGGCGTGGTCCGCGAGCAGGTCGGCAAGGGTGGTCCGGTCGACCACCAGGGCGATCGCGCCGTCCACGGCCAGCCAGACGTCCCGCAGCCCGGCGGCCACCCCGTGGTAGCCGGCCCGGTCGGCGGGCATGCCCCGGACGCTGGTCAGCGCACCACCCACCGCCCGTAGCACGTCGCCCACGCTGATCTCGCCGGCCGGGCGGGTGAGCGCGTACCCGCCCTCGGTGCCGCGGTGGCTGTGCAGCAGCCCGGCCCGGCGCAGGTCGAGCAGGATGCCCTGGAGAAAGCTGAGCGGGATGTCCTGGCGTTCGGCCAGGCTCGCCGCCTTGACCAGCTCGCCGCCGCCGAGCCCCCCGTCGCCGGTGGACCCGGCGGCGTCGGCGACGGCGAGCATGGCCCGGAGCGCGTAGTCGGCGCGCGCGGAGACGTACACGGCCTCAGTTGCCGGCCTGGTCCAGCACGCCCCAGCGGCGGCGGATCGCCTTGTCGGCCGCGCCGAACGCGGCGTCCACCACGATGCCCACCACCAGGATGACGATCATGATGGCCATCAGCCGGGGCGCCTCGCTCAGCTCCCGGGCGTAGGTGAGCTGCGCCCCGATCGACGTCCGGGTGGCGATGACCACCAGCAGCTCACCGGCCATCAGGCTGCGCCAGGCGAACGCCCAGCCCTGCTTGAGCCCGGCCACGATGGCGGGCAGCGCGGCCGGCGCGATCACGTAGCGGTAGAGGTTGAACCCGCGGGCGCCGAGGTTGCGGCCGGCCCGGACCAGCAGCGGCGGCACGTAGTCCACGCCGTGGATGACGCCGTTGGCGACCGACGGCGCCGCGCCGAGCACCACCACGAAGAAGATCGCCTGCTCGCTGAGCTGGAAGAGCAGGATGGCCAGCGGGAACCAGGCGATCGACGGCATGGTCTGCAACGCGGTGATCATCGAGCCGAGCGCGGCGCGGAGCACCTTCACCCGGGCCACCGCCAGGCCGAGCAGCAGGCCCACCGAGACCGCGGCGGCGAAGCCCACGGCGGCGCGCCGGGCGGTGGTGGCGAGGCCGTCCCAGAGCGCCGGGCTGCCCAGGTAGTGGCCGAGGTCCGCGAAGACCACGGCCGGCCCGGGCAGCGCCCACGGGTCCTTCCAGCCGGTCCAGACCACGGCCTGCCAGAGGGCGACGGCCAGGGCGAGGGCGGCCAGCTTCGGCCAGAGCGCCGACCAGCCGCGGCGCAACCGGGACGGCGCCTTCTCCCGGCCGGCTGTCTCCAGGGCGTCCAGGCCGGAGATCTCC
The DNA here is from genome assembly GCF_040639095.1 of Micromonospora sp. NPDC023966. Lineage (NCBI taxonomy): Bacteria > Bacillati > Actinomycetota > Actinomycetes > Micromonosporales > Micromonosporaceae > Micromonospora > Micromonospora sp. NPDC023966. The sequence continues at coordinate 34,009 of NZ_JBEZZJ010000012.1, forward strand.
GCGTCGGTACGCGGTGACGCGGCGAGCGTGTCACTGGCCATGACGGCCCACCTCCGTACGCAGCCGGTCGGTGACGTCGGCGGCGATGGCCGCGATCTCCGGCGAGTCGATCCGCCGGGGTCGCGGCACGTCGACCTCGGTGGAGTAGATGATCTGGCCGGGCCGGCTGGAGAGCAGGATGATCCGGTCGGCGAGCCGGGCCGCCTCGCGGACGTTGTGGGTCACGAAGATCACGGTGAGCCTCCGCTCGGACCAGATCCGCTCCAGCTCGTCGTGGAGGATGTCCCGGGTCATCGCGTCCAGCGCGCCGAACGGCTCGTCCATCAGCAGCACCGGGGTGTCCAGCGCGAGGGTTCGTGCCAGCGCGACCCGCTGCCGCATGCCGCCGGAGAGCTGGTGCGGGCGCTTGCGGCCGAAGTCGGAGAGGTGCACGGTGCGCAGCAGCTCGGCGACCCGGGCCCTGCGCTCGCTGCGGGGCAGCCCGCGCAGCTTGAGCGGCACCTCGACGTTGCCCTCGACGGTGAGCCACGGGAAGAGCGCCGACTCCTGGAACATCAGGCCGGGGTTGACCCCCTCGCCCAGCTCGATCCGGCCGCCGCTGGTCCGGTCCAGCCCGGCGACCAGGTTGAGCAGGGTGCTCTTGCCGCAGCCGGACGCGCCGACCAGGCAGACGAACTCGCCGGGAGCGACGTCCAGCGACACCCCGTCCAGCGCCAGGACGGCGTGCTCGCCCTGGCCGTACACCTTGGTCACGCCGCGCAGCGCGACCGAGCCGGTCGCGCTGCGCGGGGTCGTCGTGGTCGACGTCACGGCTGGGTGACCTCGGACTTGCCCTGCGCCTTCAGCACCTCGTTGAGGTACTTCAGGTCGTAGAGGCCGGTCAGGTCGACCGGCTGGGTCAGGTCGACGGCGACGGCGTGATCCAGGCCGGCCTTCAGCGAGGCCGGGATCGGGTCGTTGGTGAACTCCAGGGTCGGCCAGGCCTGCTTGATCAGCTTGAGGTCCAGCGGCTTGCCGGTGATCTTGCCGATGTGGTCGGAGATGGCCTGCTGGGCCTCGTCCGGCTTGCTGTTGACGAACTCGTTCGCCGCGACCTGGCCCTCGACCAGCTTCTTCACCACGTCCGGGTGTGCCTTGAGGAACTTGGTGCTGACCAGCAGGTTGGTGATGACGAACTTCCTGTCCGGCCAAAGGTCGCGCTCGTCGACCAGGACCTTGCCCCCCGCGTTGACCAGCCGGGAGACGAAGGGTTCGGGCACCCACGCGCCGTCGATGGCGCCGGTGCCGAAGGTCTCGATGGTCTGCGCGTTCTCCTGCGGGACCACCTTGACGTCGCCGCCGCCCTCCTTGGTGGTCTGCAGGCCCTTCTCCTTGAGCCAGTAGCGCAGCGCGACGTCCTGGGTGTTGCCGAGCTGCGGCGTGGCGATCTTCTTGCCGCGCAGTTGCTCCACCGAGGTGATCTCCGGCTTCACCACCAGCGCGACGCCGCCGGACGCGGCGCCGGAGACGACCCGGACCGCCTCGCCCTTGGACTTCGAGAAGGCGTTCACGGTCGGGTTCGGACCGATGTACGTGGCGTCGAGCGCGCCGGAGAAGACCGCCTCGATGGCCGCCGGGCCGGCGTTGAACGTCTTGGTCTCCAGCGTGACGTCGCCGCCCAGCTTCTCCTTGAAGATGCCCTTCTCCACGCCGACCACGGCCGGCGCGTGGGTGATGTTCGGGAAGTAGCCCAGGCGAAGCGTCACCGGACCGGAGCCGCCGGCATCGCTGTCGTCGCCGCAGGCCGCGGTGCCGCCCAGGGTGGCCGCGCCGACCACGGCGAGGGTGGCCAGGGTGACCAGGCGGCGGAAGGGGAGCCGTCTCATCGTGTATCCAATCCGCAGTATTCCTACTTAGTTGGTAGGAAGAGTGGGGGAAGCGGTGAGCGGCGTCAAGACCCGTTCACGATCCGGGACGGCTGGCCCGCGAATTCTCGATAATTCCCACCTGTTCGGTGGAGATAGCGGCACCGGTCGGCCCCCGCCCGGCACCGCCGTCCGGTGGGCCATCGCACACCGCCGGTGCGGGCGTTGTGGACGCGTTAAGGTCGATCACGTGCCGACGCGGAGAGCCAGAATTCCAGCGACGAAATACCCGGTCGAGCGGTTCACCCTCGACAACGGCCTGCGGGTGGTGCTCACCCCCGACCGCAGCGCCCCGGTCATCGGGGTGGCGGTGGTCTACGACGTCGGCATCCGCTCCGAGCCGGAGGGGCGCACCGGCTTCGCCCACCTCTTCGAGCACCTGATGTTCCAGGGCTCGGAGAACCTGGAGAAGCTGGCCCACTTCCGGCACGTCCAGGGCGCCGGCGGCACCTTCAACGGCTCCACCCACCTGGACTACACCGACTACTACGAGACCCTGCCCAGCAACGCGCTGGAGCGGGCGCTCTTCCTGGAGGCCGACCGGATGCGCGGCCCCCGGCTGACCGAGGAGAACCTGCGCAACCAGGTCGACGTGGTCAAGGAGGAGATCCGGGTCAACGTGCTCAACCGGCCGTACGGCGGGTTCCCCTGGCTCACCCTGCCGCCGGTCATGTTCGACACCTTCCCCAACGCGCACGACGGCTACGGCTCCTTCGTCGACCTGGAGTCGGCCACCGTCGGCGACGCGGCCGACTTCTTCCGCCGCTACTACGCCAGCGGCAACGCCGTCCTCGCGGTCAGCGGGGACATCGACGTGGCCGCGGCCACCGCGCTGATCGAGCGGCACTTCGGTGACGTGCCGGCCCGGCCCGCCCCGAAGCGCCCCGACTTCGCCGAGCCCGACCTCACCGCCGAGCGGCGCACCTCGTACACCGACCAACTGGCCCCGCTGCCGGCGGTGGCCGGGGCCTGGCGAGTACCCGACCCGGTGACCGACTTCACCGGCTACCTGCCGTACGTGGTGCTGGCCGAGGTGCTCACCGACGGCGACGCCTCCCGGCTGGTCGAGCGGCTGGTCCAACGGGACCGCTCGGTGACCAGCCTCGGCGGCTACCTCGGCTTCATGGGCGACCCGTTCGACGTGCGCGACCCCACCGCGCTGCTGCTCCAGGCCCACCTGCCGCCCGGCGGCGACGTGGACAAGGTGCTGCGCACCATCGACGAGGAACTGGACCGGCTGGCCACCGACGGGCTGACCGAGGGGGAGCTGGCCCGGACCCAGGCCCGGATGGCCACCCACCTGCTGCGGGACACCGACGCGGTGCTCGGCCGGGCGCTGCGAATGGCCGTCCTGGAACAGCAGCGCGGCGAGCCGGGCCTGCTCAACGAACTGCCCCGGCTGGTCGGCGAGGTGACCGACGAGCAGGTCCGCGTGGCCGCCGCCACCCTGCGGCCGGAGCGCCGCGCGTCCATCGAGGTCATCGCCGGAGGTGCCCGTTGAGTGCAACCGTGGAAACGGGTGTCCGGCCGCTGCCGGCGCTGGGCCCCAACCGCAGGCTCAAGGTGCCCAAGCAGGCCGAGCGCACGCTCGGCAACGGGCTCACCGTGATCGCGGTACGCCGCAGCGCGATCCCGCTGGTCGAGCTGCGGCTCTGGATGCCGTTCGGGCGTACCCACCTGGCCCGCGGCGGGATGCTGGCGCAGACCCTGCTCTCCGGCACGGAGACGCACACCGCGACCCAGCTCGCCGCGGAGTTGCAGAAGGTCGGCGGCGGGCTCTCCGCCGGCATCGACCCGGACCGGCTGATGCTCTCCGGAGCGGGCCTGGTCACCGGCCTGGGCCGGATGCTGGAGCTGCTCGCCGACGTGCTCACCGGCGCGACCTACCCGGTCGACTGGGTGGAGACCGAGCGGGACCGCCTGGTCGACCGCATCCAGGTGGCCCAGAGCCAGCCCGCCCACCTGGCCCGGACCGCGCTGCTCAAGCGGATCTACGGCCGGCACCCGTACGCGGTGCAGACCCCCGAGCCCGACCAGGTGCGCGCGGTGAAGGCGCCGGTGCTGCGCCGGCTGCACGCCGAGCGGGTGCACCCGGCCGGCGCGGTGCTGGTGCTGGTCGGCGACGTGCAGCCGGAGCGGGCGCTGGACGCCGCCGAGCAGGCGCTCTCCGGCTGGACGGGGGACGGGCAGCCGACCGAGCTGCCGCCCGCGCCGCCGCTGGAGCCCGGCCCGCTGCTGCTGGTCGACCGGCCCGGCTCGGTGCAGTCCTCGCTGCGGATCGCGCTGCCCGCGGTGCCGCGCACCCATCCCGACCACGCCGCGCTGCAACTGGCCAACCTGGTCTTCGGCGGCTACTTCTCCTCCCGCTGGGTGGAGAACATCCGCGAGGACAAGGGCTACACGTACGGGCCGCACTCGCTGATCGAGCACTCGGTGGCCGGGTCGGTGCTGGTGGCCGCCGCCGAGGTGGCCACCGAGGTGACCACGCCCGCCCTGCTGGAGACCATGTACGAGTTGGGCCGGCTGGCCGCTCTGCCGCCCAAGCCGGACGAGTTGGAGCAGGCCCGCCAGTACGCCCTCGGCACGCTCCAGCTCGGCATGTCCACCCAGGCCGGGCTGGCGTCGCTGACCAGCGCGTACGCCGGCAACGGGCTGCGCCTGGACTTCCTCGCCGAGCACGCCGCCCGGCTGGCCAAGGCGACCGTGGACGACGTGGCCGCGGCGGCCGCCCGCTACCTCGCTCCGGCGCAGGCGGTCACCGTGGTGCTCGGCGACGCCGAGCGGGTGGCCGACGGCCTCGCCACGCTCACCCCGATCCGCACGGAGCCCGCGTGAGCGGCGAGTCCGCGCCACCGCTGGCCCGGTCCACGCTGGATCGGGCCGCGCACCGGCGCACCGACCCGGGCTGGCTCGCGGAGGCGTGGGAGCAGGCCCGGGTGCTGGTGCTGGACTCGGCCGACGAGGGCCGCGCCCTGGTCCGCGGCGCGGCGGCACCGCCGGAACTGGTGCTGGTCGGCCCCGGCGAGCTGCCCGAGGTGCCCCGGTCGGTGCCGATGTTCCTCGGCGTCGAGCCGGACGGGGTGCCGGTCTTCGCGGTGGACGCGCCGTTGCCCGAACTGCCCGGCACCCGCCGGGTCAACCTGCGCGAGGTCGGCCACCTGCTGACCGACCGCGACGCCGGGATCTTCACCACGGCGCTCGCCCTGCTCAACTGGCACCTCCGGCACGGCTACTCCTCGTCGAGCGGGCAGTTGACGCAGGTGGACGAGGCCGGCTGGTCCCGCGTCGACCCGGCCGGCGGCCGGATCTGGCCGCGTACCGATCCGGCGATGATCGTGCTGGTGCACGACGGCGTGGACGGCCCCGACGGATGCTGCCTGCTGGGCAACAACGCCACCTGGCCGAGCACCCCGGGGCAGCGCCGCTACTCCTGCCTGGCCGGCTACATCGAGCCGGGGGAGTCGGCCGAGGCCGCCGTGCTGCGCGAGGTCCGCGAGGAGGTCGGCGTCGCGGTCGAGGAGATCGGGTACGCCGGCAGCCAGTCCTGGCCGTTCCCCGGTTCGCTGATGCTCGGCTTCCTGGCCCGGGCGGACGCCGTGGCGCCGATCCGGGTGGATCCGGCCGAGATCGCCCACGCCCGCTGGTTCACCCGGCGGGAGATCGGGGCCGCGCTGGCCGACCAGCCGGTCGTGGTGGACGGCGGCGACCGCCTGCTCCTGCCGCCGCCCTCGTCGATCGCCCTCTTCCTGGTCCACCGCTGGCTCGACGGCCACTGCTGACCGGCCGGAACACGGGCGGACATGGTCCCGGCCCGGACCGTCGTTGCCGCGATGGTCGGCTGATCGGCGGGAACACGGGCGGAGATGGTCCCGGCCCGGACCGTCGTTGCCGCGGCGGTCGCGGGCCGGGAACACGGGCCGTCGTGGCCGGGTGAGGCATGGAACGCGGCGGGGGAGCCGGTCCGGCCACGACGGACGTCAGTGGCGGGTCAACTGCTGCCCCATTGGTAGGGGTGACGCGGGTGCAGGTCCTCGATCGGCAGCACCTTGACCCGCTGCCGCCCGGCCCGGACGGGCCCCACGGTGGACAGCGCCCGGGCGAGCAGCAGCGCGGCGTCCCGGTCCTCGGCGTGCACGACCTGGCGGCGTGGTTCCGGCGTGCTGGTCTCGTCCCGCAGGCGACCTCCGCCGGCCCAGGCGGCGGCGATGTCGGTGTCGGCGGCGGCACGGATCTCGGTGCGGACGATCAGGAACCGCATGGTGTCCCCCGGTACGGACGGACGGATGCACGCTGCAACTTCCACGTTCACTCTTGCGTCATGTTACGCCGGAGCGTCGTCCCAGCAAGTGAAACTCGCCTATCGTTCGTGGGCGTCGACCGATCGGGTGACCCCAGCTCAGGACGGTTGTCGGCGGTGGACGCGTAAGGGGCCGCCGGCGCCACGCCGACGGCCCCCGAAGCTCGCCGGATCAGTTCAGGTCGAACTGGCCGTTCTTCGCGCCGGCGATGAAGCCGAGCCAGCCGGCCCGGTTGAACAGCAGCACCGGCCCGCGCGGGTCCTTGCTGTCCCGCAGCGCGACGGCCGCCGGTCCGGTACGCAGCGGTGCGATCTCCACGCAGTTCGAGGTCTGGCTGCGGGTGCTCTTGCGCCAGGCGGCGCGGGTGAACTGCTCGGACGAGCTGTTGCGGATCTCGTTCATGGTTCTGCTCCTGGTCTGGAGTGCTCCGATGGGGACGAGTGACGCCGCAGGCCGGACGGTCCCCGTGGATCACCGGTCCGTCGTCAGGCGCCCCGAGCCGCGGCGGCGCTGGGGCGGCGCCGTTGCCGGCCCGAACGCCACTGTGGACTCGACTGCCGTGCCGGTCAGCCGTCCCGTCGCCTCGATCAGCCAGGAGAGGGTGTCCGATGCGGAGAGCGCCGCCGAGCTCAGCCACTCGAACACCACTTTATAGCGATTTAGGGTGTTTGCCTCGGTTGACATGACGTCGGTGAACCCACCTTCGATGGCCAACGTCTCCGGATCGAGCGGATCGGCGAACCGGTAGACCGAGAAGGCGGTCGGCGGGAGGTACCAGTCGCCGACCCTGGTGTCGCGCAGCAGCAGGTGCAGCGTCACGTTCGGCAGCATGGCCAGCTCGCAGAGATGGACGATCTGCTCGCGCAGCACCTCGGGCGGGCCGGCCCGGCGGCCGAGCGCCGCCTCCTCCAGCACCGCCGTGTAGCGCGGCGCGTCGGGCGAGCGGGTCAGCAGCGACTGGCGGGCCTGACGGGCGCGTACCTCGGTCTCCGGGTCCTCGATCTCCAGGTCGCCGGCCTCCTCGGCCACCTGGGCCGCGGACATGATCCGGTGCCGGGCGTACCCGGGCGTCTGCAACAGGCCCGGCACCAGCACCGGGTTGTACTCGGAGATCTCCGCGCACCCCGCCTCCAGCTCGGCGAAGCCGCGCTGCTGCTGGGTCATCACCGGGAAGTTGCGCAGCCAGCCGCGCATGTCGCCGGCCTCCTGGGTGATCCCCAGCAGCTCCGCGCGCAGGTCGTCGTCCGCGCCGTAGAGGGTCAGCAGGACGTCGACGTCGTCCGGGTCGGGGCGGCTGCGGCCGTTCTCCAGGCGGGACAGCTTGGACGCGGAGGCCCAGCCGATCCGTTCGATCACCTGGTCGCCGGTGAGACCGGCCTGTTCACGCAGCCGGCGCAGTTCGGTGCCGAGCCTGCGACGGCGCAGGATCGGGCCTGGTGCGGCAGGAGGCACGGTGTCCTCTTTCCCGTCGACCGTCGCGGGGCGCGGCGGTAACTGTATGAAATTCGCCCCCCACGGTCAGTATGGACGGCGCGACCGGTGTCGGAGCGTCCGGCGTGGGCGTGTCACGCGAGAAAAAGAGGACTGTGGAGGGGTGCCTTCAGCGGCGCCCGCCCCCGACGCGCCGACAGGCGCACCCCGCCGGAGGGAACCCGATGCGCACCGTCCTGCGCCGCCCCGACTTCCGCCTGCTCTTCGTCGCGCTGCTGGCCAGCATGGCGGCCGAGTCGATCCTGCTGCTGGCCCTGGCCGTCTGGGTCAAGGACCTGACCGGGTCGGACGGCATGGCCGGGGCGACCATCTTCGCCGTCATCGCGCCGATGGCGCTGGCCCCGCTGGTCGGCTGGGTGGTCGACCGGTGCCGCCGCCGGCCCTTCTTCGTGGCCGCCAACCTCGGTACGGCGGTGCTGCTCTGCCCGCTCCTCGCGGTCCACGACCGCGCCGACGTCTGGGTGATCTACGTGGTGGCGGCGCTCTACGGACTGTCGTACATCACGTTGAGCGCGGTGCTCAGCGGGCTGATCCGGCACCTGGTGCCGAGCGAACTGCTCGCCGACGCCAACGGGGTGCTGCAGACCGTCCGGCAGGGGCTCCGGCTGGTGGGCCCGCTGGCCGGGGCCGGGCTCTACGCCGCGGTCGGCGGCTGGCTGCTGGTCGCCCTGGCCATGACCGGCTTCCTCACCGCCGCGGCGGTGGTCGGCGTGCTCCGGGTCACCGAGACCACCCCGGCCCGGTCCGCGCGCCGCTGGCCGGCCGGGCTGGGCGCTGGGGTCCGGCACCTGGCCGGCGACCCCGCGCTGCGCCGGGCCCTGCTCGGGTACGGGCTGGGCTCGCTGATGATGGGCTTCACCGAGTCGCTGATCTTCGCGTACGTCGACCTGGGGCTGGGCCGGGACGCCGCGTTCGTCGGCGTGCTGGTCACCGTGCAGGGGGTCGGTGGGCTGGTCGGCGCGGTCTTCTCGGCCACCGTGGTACGCCGGGCCGGTGAGGTGGGTGCGCTCGCCGCCGGGGTGACCTTCTTCGGGCCGGCCGCGCTGGCGCTCGCGTACCCCCGGCTCTGGCTCGGCGTGGTGGCCCTGCTGCTGGCCGGCGTCTCCCTGCCGCTGACCATGGTCGGGCTGAACACGCTGATCCAGCGGCGGACCCCGCCGGGGCTGCTGGGCCGGGTCGCCGCCGCCTCGGAGGCGCTGGTCAGCGGCCCGCAGGCGGTCTCCATCGGGGCCGGCGCGCTGCTCGTTGGCGTCTTCGACTACCGCCTGCTCTTCGCCCTGGTCGGAATGACCACCACGGCCGCCGGCCTCTACCTCTGGCGCGGCCGCCGGCTCACCGCGCCCCGGCCCGTCCTGGTCCACGTTCCGGCCCCCCGCCGCCCGCTCGACCGGGAGGTGTTCGCCGCGACCCGCCGCCGCGAGGCCCCGTGAGACGCGACGAGCGGCCACCCCGTGGGGGCGGCCGCTCGTGGCAGGGCGTGTGTCGGGTCAGCCGGGGAGGCTGGCCAGGTGCTGCTTGACCTGGGTGATCGAGGGGTTGGTCAGGGCGCTGCCGTCGTCGAACCGCAGCGTCGGGACGGTCTGGTTACCGCCGTTGACGCCCATCACGAACTCCGCGGCCTTCGTGTCCTGCTCGATGTCGACCACCTCGTACGCGATGCCCTCCCGGTCGAGCTGCGACTTCAGCCGGTGGCAGTAGCCGCACCACGAGGTGGAATACATCGTCAACATGGTCAGGTCCTCCAACGGTCTGGCTCCCGCCCGGCCCGATCAGGCCAGGCTAATCGCTGCAACATCGCCGGAGGCTGGAATGATTCCTCGCTGTGGTGGTTCACTCAGCGGCGGAACGGGTGCTGGCCGGCCTCGACCCGGAGCAGCGGTCCGCGGTGACCGCCCCGGCCGGCCCGGTCTGCATCCTGGCCGGCGCCGGGACCGGCAAGACCCGGGCGGTGACCTCCCGGATCGCCCACCGCGCCCTCACCGGCGACATCTCCGCCCGGCACGTGCTGGCGGTCACCTTCACCGCCCGCGCCGCCGCCGAGATGCGGGCCCGGCTCACCGCGCTGGGCGTGGGCGGCGTCCAGGCCCGCACGTTCCACGCGGCGGCGCTGCGCCAGGTCCGCTACTTCGCGCCCCGGCTGCTGGAGGGGCGGGCCATGCCGGAGCTGCTGGACAGCAAGGTCCGGATGGTCACCCTGGCCGCCGCCAAGGTGGGCCTGCGGGCCGACCGCGCCGCCGCCCGCGACCTGGCCGGCGAGATCGAGTGGGCCAAGTCGTCGCTGGTCGAGCCGGGTGAATACGTGGTGGCCGCGGCCAAGGCGCTGCGCGAGACCCCGCACGAACCGGCGAAGGTGGCCGAGGTCTTCGCCGCGTATGAGCGGCTCAAGCGCCGCAACGGGGTGATCGACTTCGAGGACATGCTGCGCGCCGCGGTCTGGGGGATCGAGGAACACGCCGACGTCGCCGAGCAGGTCCGCGGCCAGTACCGGCACTTCGTCGTCGACGAGTACCAGGATGTCAACCCGCTCCAGCAGCGGCTGTTGGACGCCTGGCTCGGCGGCCGGGACGACCTCACCGTCGTCGGTGACGCCAGCCAGACCATCTACTCGTTCACCGGGGCGACCTCGTCCTACCTCGTCGACTTCCCGCGCCGCTACCGCACCGCCACGGTGGTCCGGCTGGTCCGCGACTACCGCTCCACACCGCAGGTGGTCGGGCTGGCCAACGCGGTGATCTCCCAGGCCCGGGGCGCCGAGGCCCGGCTCCGGCTGGAGCTGCACGGCCAGCGTCCGGCCGGCCCGGAACCCGAGCTGCGGATCTTCACCGACGAGCCGGCCGAGGCCAACGCGGTCGCGGCCCGCTGCCGGGCGCTGATCGACGGCGGCACCCCGGCCCGGGAGATCGCGGTGCTGTTCCGCACCAACGCGCAGTCCGAGGCTTATGAGAAGGCGCTCACCGAGGCCGCGGTCCCGTACGTCCTGCAGGGCGCGGAGCGCTTCTTCGAGCGCCCCGAGGTGCGCCAGGCGATGGTCGCGCTGCGCGCCGCCACCCGGTCGATCCCGGGGGAGACCCCGCTGCCGGCCGCCGTCGTGGAAGGGCTCGCCGCGGTCGGCTGGGCGCCCGACGCGCCCCCGCCGGGCGGGGCCGCGCGCGAGCGGTGGGAGGCGCTCGCCGCCCTGGTCCAGCTCGCCGAGGAGTACGCGGCGACGCCCGAGGTGGTGCCGATCGGCGAGGCCGTCGCGATCGAGCGCCCGGTCACCCTGGGCGACTTCAACGAGGAGCTGGCCCGGCGGGCCGCCCAGCAGCACGTGCCCACCGTGGAGGGGGTGACGCTCGCCTCACTGCACTCGGCCAAGGGCCTGGAGTGGGACGCCGTCTTCCTGGTCGGCTTGGCCGAGGGCACCCTGCCTACCACCTACGCGAAGACCCCCGAGCAGGTCGAGGAGGAGCGGCGGCTGCTCTACGTCGGGATCACCCGGGCGCGGGAGTGGCTCTGGCTGTCGTACGCGGCGGCCCGCTCGCCCGGTGGCCGGGCCCGGCGGCCGTCCCGGTTCCTGCCGCAGCTGGACCGCTCCGGCGGCGGTGAGCGGGCCGGGGCCGGCGCGGCCCGGCGCACCGAGCGGCGGCGCACCCAGGTGGTCTCCTGCCGGATCTGCGGCGCCACCCTGCTCGCCGGGGCGGACCGGAAGCTGGGCCGCTGCCCGACCTGTCCGTCCGACCTGGACGAGGAGCTGTACGAGCGGCTGCGCGAGTGGCGGCAGCGGGTGGCCGGGGCGCAGAAGGTGCCGGCGTACGTGGTCTTCACCGACGCCACGCTCACCGCGCTGGCCGAGCGGAGGCCGGGCCGCACCGAGGAGCTGATCGCGATCGCCGGAATCGGCCCCCGCAAACTGGGCCTATACGGCGAAACGGTGCTGGCCCTGGTGGCCGGTGCGGGGGTGGACGAGGTCTGCCCGCAGAAAAGTTTCGAAATCTAGCCGTAAATCGTTTGCCCTCGCCCGGAGGCGAGGAATAGCCTCAGGACACACCTCGCGAGCGGCGCCATTCTGGCTGCTCACGGGGGATGAGTCCATGGTCGGCACGAGGAAAGACAGGGAGGTGGCACCCGTGGAGATCTTCACCTATGAGCGTTCGGCGGCGATGCCAGCTGCCTGCGTTCCGCTGTCGTCCGTCCGGGTGGCCCTTGCCGCTCGACCGTCGACTCCGCTGGTGCACCAGGCCCAGGTTCAGGCCGAGCTGAACCTGACCGTGGCGCCGCTGGCGGCGATCGAGGGGACCAGTGGCTTCACGGGCATGGGCATCGGCGACGCCAAGAAGCGCACGGATGTCCGCGGCGTTCCACCTCGAGGTAGACCGGTCTGATCCAGACCACCGGCTCACCTCGAGGCCGCGGAACCCGCACACCGGGATCCGCGGCCTCAGTTTTTTTTGCACCGCACCTGCAATGCCGAAGTACCTGCCGAAGTACGTCGGAAAAGCGATCCACGAGATCGAAGTGAGAGAGAGGTGACCGGAGGATGAGTCTGGCGTTGGCCCCACTCGATGTGAGCGTCGAGGTGGAGGCGAACCTGCCCTGCCGGAAGTTCGACCCCGACCTGTGGTTCTCCGACTCGCCTGCCGAGCTCGAGCTGGCCAAGTCGCTCTGCGGGGACTGCCCGCTGCGCGTCGAGTGCCTCGCCGGCGCGGTGGAGCGGGCCGAGCCCTGGGGTGTCTGGGGCGGCGAGATCTTCGAGCGTGGCGCGGTCGTCCCGCGCAAGCGGCCCCGTGGCCGTCCGCGTAAGGAGGACCTCGCCCGTGACGCCCAGCTCCGGGTCGAGGCGGAGGCGCGACTGGCGGCCAGTGGGCTGTCCGAGTCGCGTAGCGCCGTCCGGCTGGCAGCCTGACACAACCCCGTTCCAACGTCCCCGCCGGTGATCCTCACCGGCCACGAGAAAGTCGAAATCATGCTGCACCTGCCGAATGGAACCGAGATGCAACTACTCCACGAAGCGTTGTCCCGGGCTCGAATGCGCCGGCCTCAGGCCGGCACCACCACGAGCACTGAGGCAACCCGTTCCGCCCGTACCGTCGCCATGCGCAGCCGCAGCCAGTCGGCTCGCGACCTGGGCGCTCTCTAGATCCCTACACCACTGAAGGGGCGGTGACCGAGATGGTCACCGCCCCTTCGGCGTCGGTGCCGATCAGCCCACCGGGGCGAAGCCGGGCAGCCAGCGCTCCAGGATCGCCCGGTACGGCGCCTTCGCCTCCAACTGGCAGAGCACCCCGATCGAGCCCAGCGTCACCCGATGGATCATCAGGTACGACGGGGGCAGGTTGAGCTGCCGGCTGAGCTGGTAGGTGGGGGAGCGCGGACTGGCCAGCCGGGCCGCCTGGGCGCGCAGCCAGGCCCGGGTGAACCGGAACTCCTCCGCGGCGATCGGCTCCAGCATCGGCCGGAGGAAGTCCAGCACTCCCTCGGCGTCGATCGGCTCGGTGGAGCTGACGAAGCCCTCGTCGCGCAGCCCGGCCACCACCGCGTCCGCGTCGTCGCGCAGGGCCAGCGCGGCGATCCGGCCGATCGGCTCCGGGGTGCCCTCCGGCATCCGGGCCACCGCGCCGAAGTCGATCACGCCGAGCCGGCCGTCCGGCAGCAGCCGGAAGTTGCCCGGGTGCGGGTCGGCGTGCAGCAGTCCGGCCCGCATCGGCGCGGAGAGGTGCAGTTCGGCCATCAGCCGCCCGGCCTCGTCGCGCTGCTCCTCGGTGCCCTCCCGGATGATCTGCGACAGCGGAATGCCCTCGACCCACTCGGTGATCAGCACCCGGGGCGCGGCGTCGAGCACCTCGGGGATGTAGATGTCCGGGTCCCCGGCGTACGCGGCGGCGAAGGCGCGCTGCGACTCGGCCTCCAGCTCGTAGTCCAGTTCCTCGGTGATCCGTTCGCGCAGCTCGACCAGGAGCGGCTTGACGTCCAGCCCGGGCTGGATCGCCCGGAACATGCCGCCCAGCCGGGAGAGCTGCTTCAGGTCGGCGAGCAGGGCGTCACCGGCGCCCGGGTACTGGATCTTCACGGCCACGTCCCGGTGGCGCGGGCCGCCGTTCGGCCCGTAGCCCGGGTCGCGCCAGACCGCGCGGTGCACCTGGCCGATGCTGGCCGCAGCGGCCGGGGTGTCGTCGAACTCCACGAACCGGTCCCGCCAGTCCGGCCCGAGCTGCTCGACGAGCACCTTGTGCACGGTCGCCGCGGGCAGCGGCGGGGCGGCCTCCTGAAGCTTGGTGAGCGCCTGCCGGTAGGGAGCGGCGATCTCCTCCGGCAGCGCCGCCTCGAAGACCGACAGGGCCTGACCGAACTTCATCGCCCCGCCCTTGAGCTGCCCGAGCACGCTGAACAGCTGCTCGGCGGTGCGCTGCTGGATCTCGGCGGAGATGACGTCGGACGCGAGCCCGGTGACCCGCTTGCCCATGCCGAGGACGGTCCGACCGGCGAAACCGAGCGGCAGAGCGGCGAGCTTGGCGGTCCGGGACACGGCCCGGCGCGGGATGTCGGTCACCCGGCCATTGTTACCGACCGGACGGGCCCGCTGCTGCCGTGCGGCCGGGAGCGGGTGCGGCCGACCGGATCGGGCGACGCCCGGAGCACCCGCAGGAGGGGTGCGGCGGCCACCGCCGGTGCCGGAACCGGCCGGGTTGCCGGATTTCGACCGCGCACCCGAGGGTCTCCGGCGTGCCCCCGTCGAGCTGGGTCAACGCCTCGGCGGCCGCGTAGGCCGCCGCGGCCAGCCGGGTGGCGGCCGCGCAGGCCCGGTCGCCGTCGTCGGCCGCGAGCTGGGCGGCGAGCGCCGGCCAGTCCGGGTCGCGGTCGGTCCGGTGCAGGTCGAGGCAGTGCAGGCAGGGGCCCGCCGGCGGGCGGACCAGCGGACCGACCACCGGCACGCCGCCGCGCAGGTCGACCAGGAGATGTGGCTGGCGGCGTTGCGCGTGACCGGCGGCGAGCAGGGCCGCCGGGCGGTCCGCGCCGAGCTGGACCACCAGGTCGGGCCGCCCCGCCCGGAGCGGCCCGGTCGCCGTGCCCGGCGCGCACCGCGCCAGCGCCGCGCGGACCGCCGGGGCCAGCGGACGGCCCAGCTCCGCGCCGGCGAGGCCGGTCCCGACCAGGTCACCCGGGCGGACCGGGCCGGCCAGCGCGGGTACGACATGCCCGACGCCGGCCTGCGCCAGCGCGACGGCGACCGCCGCGCCGAGCCGCCCGGCCCCGGTGACCAGCACCCGGGCCGCCCGACGGCGGCGCAGCAACCGGGCCGGCGTGCCCGGCAGGGCGGGCGTGGCCAGGGCCAGGGCGTCGGCCTCCGCGGTGAGCCGGGCCCGGGCCGGACCGGTGAGGTCGCGGGGAGCAGGCTCTGCGCGGGTGCGACGAGACCGGCGGCCCGGAGCGTGTCGAGCAGCACCCGGGCCTCCTCCGGCGGGACCCGCGCGGCGGTGGCGGCGGCGAGCACGGCCCGTTCGCTCCGGGTGCCGTCCAGCAGGTCGAGCAGGCGGGCGGCGCCCGGGCTGGTCACCTCGAGCAGCACGGCCGGGCCGGGTTCCACCCCGAGCTGGAGCGTGCGCCGGTCCCGCCAGAGCCGGGTCAGGCCGGGCAGCAGCGTCGGACGCGCGAGGGGCATCGGGTCGGTCACACCACGAATCGTGACCGTGTCGGCGCTCTGCGTCGATCGTTGTCCACAGGTGCGCCGGGCTGTGGCCAGCGTTGTCCACAGGAAAACCCCGGTTGTCCACAACCCGCCGGTAGCCGGTGTCGGCTACACGACGGGGGAGGGACGGCCGCCGGCCATCCCTCCCCCGTGCGACCCGGGACGGGTCAGACCTTGGCCTTGCCCAGGATGCGGTTCACTGTTGTGCCGCAAACCGGGCACTTGCCCTTGGCCATGTTCATGCCGGTCTTCGAGACCTCCACGCGGCCCTCGAAGTCCCGCTTCTCCTTGCACTTCACGCAGTAACCGTTGTAGGTCTGGGCCTGGTCGGCCACGGTAGCCCTCCTCGTCTCGTCCGCCGGACGCCTCCGGCGGGTTTCCCTGCGGCGGGCCACGAGTGGCGCCGGCGCCGGGGGGTTTCCCGCGATCACTCACGTGACCGCTGGTTGGCGGACCCTACCCAGGTCTGGGCGGTTCCATGTCAGCTGTGCGTCGACTCTGTGAGGAAGTCGACGACGAGAGTGTGCATGCCGCGTTACGTCGGATAAGTCAGTTTCGCGGGGACACGCCGGGTGAATGCCCTCAGATCCCCCTTCGGGCGGCCCCCCGGGGCGACAGTCCGTCGTAGATCACCTAACGTTGACCGGGGCCGGTAGGTGATGGTCAACTCCCGTCGCTAAAGAAATTTTTCAGGACTCCTGACGACCAACCCCCATTTTCCGGGCGCGTGTCGTCGTGTTGACTCTTGCGGACCCCTGGTCAGTACGCATTAGCTTTCCCTCGTGACAGTCAATCGAGGCTGCGCGGACCGGTGATGGCCGGGACGCGGAAGCCCGTCGTCGAAGTACGGCGCAGCCAGCGCCGGCGGCGCACGGTGTCCGCGTACCGCGACGGGGAGCGCGTCGTGGTGCTGATCCCCGACCAGTTCTCCCGGGCCGAGGAGAGCGAGTGGGTCGACCGGATGCTGGCCCGGCTCGCCGCCCGTGAGGGCCGGCTCGCCCGCTCGGACGCCGAACTGCTGGCCCGGGCCAGCCGACTGATCAACCTCTACCTGCCGGAGCACGGGCTGACCGTCGCCCCGGCCAGCGTCCGCTGGGTGACCAACCAGAACGGCCGCTGGGGTTCCTGCACCCCTGCCGACCGCACCATCCGGATCTCCCACCGGATCCAGGACATGCCCGACTGGGTGATCGACTACGTGCTGCTGCACGAGCTGGCGCACCTCATCGTGCCCAGCCACAACGCGGCGTTCTGGGCCCTGGTCGGCCGCTACCCGAAGACCGAGCGGGCCCGCGGCTACCTGGAGGGCGTAGCCGCCACCTCCGGCGTCCCCCTAGCCGACTGACCCCCGGCCTCCCACACCCCCGCTTGTTGCTGCGTCGATCATGAGGTTGGCGGTGTGGTTCGCCCTTTTTGTCGCAACCAACCCCATGATCAGCGAGCCGAGTCGGGAGATCTTGGCGACTTTCCGAACGGAAAGTCGCCAAGATCGGGGGCTGGGGCATGGTTGCGGCGATTCGGCGGGGTGCGGGCGATTGGGTGCCGGTGGCGGCCCGCGGAGTGCCCGGCGCGGGCGCGGCGGCCGGAGGGGGGTGCGGCTACAGCTCGGCCTGCTGCTGAGCGGAGCAGGGATGCCGACCTCATCCACCTCGGCCGGGCTGGGGCGGCGGCGGCCGAATGTGTCCGTGGCGGCCCGCGTGCCGGACGCAAACGGTCGGCGGGTGGAACGCCATGGGTGTCTCGCGGGCTTTGACACACCCATGGTGTTCCACCGACGGTTGGCGGTGCTGGTCGGCCAATCGCGGAACCGGGCATGCGGAGTCGCACCGGCTGGGGCCTGGACCGGCGACGGGTAACCCACCGGCGATGCTCGCCGTCGCCCCGTCTCCACATGGCAGGGGTGGGGCGGGTAGCGGGTTAGGGTCGTCGGGTGGTTCGACGTGTGGTGGTGGCGTTGCTCGGCCCGGTGACCTGGGCGCCCCCGGGGATCGATCCGACGCGGTGGCGGAGCGCCCTCGCCGAGGACGTGGTGGACCTGCTGGCCACCCTGAACGAGGTGGAGACGGCCGTGGCGGTGACGCCGGAGGACCGCTGGTTGGCTGACGCGGTGGTCTGGCCCGGCACGGCCGTGCACGAGGTGCCGGAGCCCACCGTCGGCGCGGTGTTCGCCACGCTGACCGGCTACGACCAGGCGGCGGTGGTGGCCGCCGACGCGCCCGACGTGCCGGGCCTCACCCTGGGCAAGCTGCTCCGGCCGCTGTCCAGCCGTCCGGTGGCGGTCGCCCCCGTGGAGGGGAGTGGGGCGGGGCTGCTCGGGGTGGCCGCCCGGCTGCCCGTACCGGAGTGGTTGCCGGCGCTGGACCTGGACACCGCCGCGCCGGCCGAGGTGCGTGCCGCGGCCCCGCGTCCCGGGGACGTGGCGGTCACCGCAGGCTGGCGCCGGCTGCGCGGCCCGGCCGACCTGGCCACCCTCGACCCGGCCTTCGAGGGCTGGGAGGCCACCCGGGCACTCCTCTCCGGCCAGCCCGGCTGACGCGCCTCGACTGCCGGATGACACGCCGTCGGGGCCTGGTACAGCAGGCGCTGACCGATGCGACGGGGGGCAGCACGGCGGGGCGGGCTGGTTGAACGCGTCGGGGCCCGCACGAGCGTTCGTGCGGGCCCCGGCGACGTGCGGCGTCAGGACTTGTCGTCGTCCTCGCCCGGGGGCTGCTCCTCCGGCGCGCCGGGCGCGGTGAAGTCGAAGTTCGCCAGCTCCTCGTCCAGGTCGTTGGTGGTCGCGGCGAACGCCTGCGGGTTGGCGAAATCCTCGTCGGAGGGGAGCAGGTCGGGGTGGCCCCAGACCGCGTCCCGGCCGGCGATCCCGCGGTGCTCGGTGAGTGCCGACCAGAGCACGGTGGCCTCGCGCAGCCGGCGCGGCCGCAGCTCCAGGCCGACCAGGGCGGCGAAGGTCTGCTCGGCCGGACCGCCGGCGGCGCGGCGGCGGCGGAACGCCTCGCCGAGGCGCACCACGTTGGGCAGCCGGTCGCCCGCGGCGCTGTCGACCACGTGGCACACCCAGCCCTCGACCAGGGCGAGCACGGTCTCCAGCCGGGCCAGCGAGGCCTTCTGCGCCGGGGTGTCCTCGGGCGTGAAGATGCCCTCCAGGGCGATCGCCTGCATCGACTCCGGGTCGGTCGGGTCGACCCGGCCCATCGCCTCCTCGATCGCCTCCCGGTTGACCCGGATGCCGGCGGCGTAGTTCTCCACCGCGGTGAGCACGTGCCCGCGCAGCCACGGGACGTGCTGGAAGAGCCGCTGGTGGGCGGCCTCGCGGAGGGCCACGTAGAGGCGTACCTCGTCCTCGGGCAGTTCCAGGCCCTCGCCGTACGCCCGGATGTTGGCCGGGATGAGCGCGGCGGTGCCGGCGGGGCCGAGTGGCAGGCCGATGTCGCCGGCGGAGAGCACCTCGGCGGCGAGCGAGCCGAGCGCCTGGCCGAGCTGGCCGCCGAAGAGCGCGCCGCCCAGCGTGGCGACCATCGACTGCATCGGGCCGAGCTGGGCGCGGGCCTCCGGCGGCACCAGGTCGCCCATGGCGCCGACCATCCGGCTGGCCACCGGGTCGCAGAGCTTGCGCCACACGTCGAGGGTCTTGTAGATCCACTCGTTGCGGTTCCAGGCGACCGAGCTGCGGATGCCGGAGGGCCACGAGGTGGCCGGCTCCAGCCAGAGGTCGGCGATGCGCAGCGCCTCCTCGACCGCGTTGCGTTCGAACGGCGAGACCGCCGGGTCGCCGGCTGCGGCGAGCTGGCTCGCGGCCACCTGCCGGGCGAGGTCCCAGTTGACCGGACCGCTGCCCGGCGCGGAGAGCAGGTGCTGCAACTGCGACATGAACTGCTGCATCTGCGCGGGATCGTTGGGGTCTGGTGGTTGCCCACCCGGGAGCGCGAAGCCGAACGGAATATCAGGCACGACGTCTACGGTACGCGGGCCCCGCCGCAGGTCGTGTGCGTCGCCGTTCCGCTGAGGGCGAAGTCCCGCGGTCACTGCGCCGGACGTTCCGGGCCGGATCGGTACGCTCTGGCGCATGAGACGTCGCGGCGTGACCGTACTCCTCGGTGCACTGCTCACCGCCCTGCTCAGCGTCGGCGTGCTGAGTGTGCCCATCCCGTACGTGGTGCTCGGTCCCGGTCCGACCGTCAACACCCTGGGCAGCGAGGACGGCAAGGAGATCATCCAGGTCACCGGCCGGTCGACGTCCACCTCCGCGGGGCAGCTTCGGCTGACCACGGTCGGCGTGCAGCCCACCGTCCGGCTCCGCTCGGCGCTGGCCGGGTGGTTCTCCAAGGACGAGGCGGTGGTGCCGCGTGAGCTGGTCTACCCGCCGGGGGAGTCGCAGGAGGAGGTCGAGCAGCGCAACGCCGAGGACTTCCAGAACTCGCAGACCAGTGCCGAGACGGCGGCCCTGCGCGAGCTGGGCTACCCGATCCGGGTGCTGGTGAAGGCGGTCACCGGGGGCGGCCCGTCGGTCGACGTGCTCAAGCCCAACGACGTGATCACCTCGGTCGACGGCCAGCCGGTGACGAGCGCGGCCCGGCTCACGGAGCTGATCCGGGCGAAGCCGGCCGGCACCGCGTTGAAGATCGGCTACACCCGCGGCGGGGAGCCGGCCACCGCCACGGTGACCAGCCGCGAGCAGGACGGCCGGCCGCGCATCGGCATCGAGATCGACCAGCAGCAGCCGCACCCGTTCACCCTCAAGATCGACCTTGGTGACATCGGCGGCCCCAGCGCCGGGCTGATGTTCGCCCTCGGCATCGTCGACAAGCTGGAGCCGGCCGACCTGACCGGCGGGAAGGTCATCGCCGGCACCGGCACCATCGACGACGAGGGCCGGGTCGGCCCGATCGGCGGCATCGCGCAGAAGCTGGTGGGCGCCAAGGAGGCCGGGGCGAAGGTCTTCCTGGTGCCGGCCGACAACTGCGCCGAGGCGGTCCGCAACCCGCAGCCGGACCTGCCGCTGCTCCGGGTGGCGTCGCTGGACGACGCGCTGACGGCGCTGGAGAAGCTGCGCGCCGGGGGGCAGCCGACCCGCTGCTGACCGGTCACGCCGGGTCACCGGACGATCGTGACGTGACCTTGACCCGAGGTATTCAGGAACACCCCGTACTCTGGGTGCCTGGTCGGAGCCGATCACATCGAGCGTGCGGAGCCAACAGTGGTCATGCGTAGCAGCCCCCTGCCGAGGATGAGCCGGCGCGGACGCGTCACCATCGGGGTCCTGATCGGGGTGTTCGTGCTCTTCACCCTGCTCGGGTGGGGGGTCAACGCGTGGACCGACTGGCTCTGGTTCGACGAGGTCCGCTACACCCAGGTCTTCACCGGCGTCCTCGCCACCCGCCTGCTGCTGTTCCTGATCATCGGGCTCAGCATGGCGCTGATCATCGCCGGCAACCTCTGGCTGGCTCACCGGCTGCGACCGCAGCTGCGCCCGCACTCCGCCGAGCAGGCCACCCTGGAGCGCTACCGGATGCTGCTGAGCCCCCGGCTCGGCACCTGGATCGCCCTGGCCGCCGCGGTCATCGGCCTCTTCGCCGGCCTCTCCGCGCAGAGCCGGTGGGGCCAGTGGCTGCTGTTCCGCAACGGCGGCAGCTTCGGCGTGAAGGATCCGGAGTTCGGCGTCGACGTCGGCTTCTACGTCTTCCAGCTGCCGTTCTGGCGCTACCTGCTCGGCGTGGGCTTCACCGCGGTGGTGCTCGCCCTGCTCGGCGCGCTCGCCGTGCACTACATCTTCGGCGGGGTGCGGCTCCAGGGCGTCGGGGACCGGATGACCAACGCCGCCCGGGCCCACCTGAGCACGCTGGTGGCCGTCTTCGTGCTGCTCAAGGCCATCGCCTACGTGCTGGACCAGCGGGCCATGCTGCTGGAGTACAACGAGGGCGCCAAGCTCTACGGCGCCGGCTACGCCGACATCAACGCGCTGCTCCCGGCGAAGGAGATCCTCGCCTGGATCGCCGTGGTGGTGGCCGTCGCGATCATCGTGTTCTCCAACGCGTGGATGCGGAACCTGGTCTGGCCCGGCATCGCGCTCGCCCTGCTCGGCGTCTCGGCGGTGGCGATCGGCGGCATCTACCCGTGGGCCGTGCAGACCTTCGAGGTCAAGCCGAGCGCCCGGGACAAGGAGGCGCCGTACATCGAACGCAGCATCGAGGCGACCAGGTCCGCCTTCGGGCTGACCGGCACGAAGAACACCGACTACGCGGCGAGCAATCTCGTCCCGCCGGCCAGCCTGGCCACCGACACCTCGGTGGTGCAGAACGTCCGGCTGCTCGACCCGCAGCTGGTCTCCGAGACGTACACGCAGCTGCAGCAGGTCCGGGGCTTCTACGACTTCGGCCCGAAGCTGGACATCGACCGGTACGCGAACGCCGGCAAGACCTCCGACTACGTGGTCGGGGTCCGGGAGATCAACTACGGCGAGCTGACCGATCAGCAGAGCAACTGGATCAACCGGCACACGGTCTACACCCACGGCTACGGCCTGGTCGCCGCCCCGGCCAACCAGGTGGTCTGCGGCGGTCAGCCGTACTTCGTCTCCGGCTTCCTCGGCGAGAAGGCGCAGGAGGCGTGCTCCTCGCAGACCGAGCAGATCCCGGCCCAGCAGCCGCGGATCTACTACGGCGAGCGGATGGAGCCGGACGACTACGCGATCGTCGGGCAGACCGGTGACCGGAACGTCGAGTTCGACAAGCCGACCTCCACGGGTGGCGAGCAGTACTACACCTACACCGGCGAGGGCGGCGTCGAGATCGGCTCGTTCACCCGCCGGCTGCTCTACGCGATCAAGGAGCAGGAGTCGAACTTCCTCCTCTCCGAGGCGGTCAACGACGACTCGAAGTTGCTCTACGTGCGCAACCCGCGGGACCGGGTGGAGAAGGTCGCGCCGTTCCTCACCCTGGACGGGGACCCGTACCCGGCGGTGGTGAACGGCCGGGTCCTCTGGATCGTCGACGGCTACACCACCGCGGCGACCTACCCGTACGCCGAGCGGGTCAACCTGCAGGCCGAGACGGCCGACGAGCTGACCGGGCGGGGCACCTTCCAGCTCGCCCGGGAGAACGTCAACTACATCCGCAACTCGGTGAAGGCGACCGTCGACGCGTACGACGGCACGGTGAAGCTCTACACCTTCGACGACGCGGACCCGGTGCTGAAGGCGTGGAACAAGGCCTTCGGCGGCGACCTGGTGCTGCCCAAGGGCGACATCCCGCCGGAGCTCGCCGACCACTTCCGCTACCCGGCCGACCTGTTCAAGGTGCAGCGCAACCTGCTCACCAAGTTCCACGTCACCGACCCCGGCGACTTCTACTCCGGCCAGGACTTCTGGCAGGTGCCGAACGTGCCGGACGCGCCGGACAGCGGGCAGAAGCAGCCGCCCTACTACCTCTTCACCCAATTCCCCGGGCAGGAGGGTCCGCGCTTCCAGCTCACCGCGGCGGTCACGCCGAACGGGCGGCAGAACCTGGCCGCGCTGGTCTCCGGGTCGTACGTCGACGGGCAGCCGAAGCTGGAGGTGCTGGAGCTGCCGGACCAGACCCGGATCTCCGGACCGGCGCAGGTGCACCAGCAGATGACCAACAACGGCGACATCCGGCAGCAGCTCAACCTGCTCTCCTCCAACCAGGCGCAGGTGCAGTACGGCAACCTGCTCTCGCTGCCCTTCGCCGACGGCATGCTCTACGTCGAGCCGGTCTACGTGAAGAGCAGCAACCAGGACGCGTACCCGCTGCTGCAGAAGGTGCTGCTCTCCTACGGCGACGGCGGCTCGTACGTGGTGCTGGCCAACAACCTGAGCGACGGCATCAAGCAGCTCGTCGAGCAGGGCAAGCGGCCGGCCTCCGGCAACCCGCCGCCGAGCACCGACGACAAACCGCCGACGACCGGCGGCACCACCACCCCGGTGCTCACCGGTGAGCTGGCCGAGGCGGCCGGCAAGGTGCAGAGCGCCATCGTCGAGGTCAAGGCCGCGCAGGCGTCCGGTGACTTCGAGCGGTACGGGCGGGCGCTGAAGGCGCTGGACGAGGCGATGGCCGCGTTCCAGCAGGCACAGGCGGCGGCCAACCCGACGCCCGCTTCGGGCCCCAGCGGCAGCCCCTCGGCGTCGCCGCCGGCCTCGCCCTCGGCCTCGCCCACCCCGAACGGCTGACGCCGAGCCGACCACGCGAGCCCGTGGTCCGTGACCCGTAGCGGTCCGGACCACGGGCTCGTGTCGCATTCCAGACGGAACACCCGCAACCCGGTGCCCGCCTCCACCGTCATCAGAGCAGGTGGGCGTGAGGGAGGCGGGAATCCAGATGCGCGATGTGAACAGCTTCGACGACTTCTACCGCAGCACGTCGGGCCGGTTGCTCCGGTACGGCTACGCGGTAACCGGTGACCCCGGCGAGGCCCAGGATCTCGTCCAGGAGGCGTACGCCCGGGCCTGGCGGCAGTGGGGGAAGCTGGCCACCCACCCGGCCCCGGAGGCCTGGCTGCGGCTGGTGATCAGCCGCCTGGCCGCCGACCGCTGGCGGCGGCTGCGCGGCTGGCGGCTCGCGGCCAGCCGCACCGGTCCGCCCGACGACGTCGGGCCACCGGGCGAGGACACCGTGCTGCTGGTCGGCGCGCTGCGGCAACTGCCCGCCCGGCACCGGCAGGCCCTCGCCCTGCACTACCTGTTCGACCTGTCGGTGGAGGAGATCGCCCGGGAGGCCGCCGTCCCCACCGGCACCGTGAAGTCCTGGCTGTCCCGCGGCCGGGCCCGGCTGGCCGAGCTGCTGCCCGGCGTGGCCGACGAGGAGCTGGAGGTGAACGATGTCGCGTGAGCTGAACCGCCTCTACCGGGCGCTCGCCGCGGACACCGACGAGCGGGTGCTCCCGGCCCCGGACCGGCTGCGCCGGCTGGCCGACCGCCGGGCCCGGCACCGGGCCGCGTTCGGGGCGCTGACCGTCGCCGTACTGGTCGCCGGCACCGCCGCCGGCACGCGGTGGGTGCTCGCCGCCGCGCCGGAGGCCGACCCCGGGCCGCCCGCCACCACCGGCAGCCCGTCGCCGTCGCCCACCGCGACCCCGCCCTCTCCGCTGCCGAGCCCCACGACCCCGCCACCCCTGGTACGCACCCCGGACGCGCCGCCGAAGACGAGCGCCCGGCCGCCGGCCGCAAGCCCGACGAGCATTCCGGACCGGGCCTTCTTCACCCTGGCCGCCGCCAACGACGCCGGCACCGGCAACGCGTTCGTCCCGGGACCGGTGCTGCCGGCGCTCTGCGGCGCGACGCCCGGCGAGGCGGGGATCGTCGCCCGCCGCGCCCGCAGCCTGGCGTTCAAGCTGAGCGCCACCCCGGAGGGGTACATCCCGGACGGCAGCTACCGGCACAGCATCACCGTCTACCGGCCCGGGCGGGCCGACGACGCGCTGGCCGAGCTGCGGCAGGCCGTGCGTGACTGCCCGACCCAGCCGGGGGCGGAGGGCGGCGAAGGGCTGACGTCGACCCAGCGGCTGCTGCCGGACGCCGGCTACGGCGACGAGTCGGTGCTGTTCGAGGTGCGCCGGCCCGCCGCGGACCACGAGGGCGGCCCGACCGTGACGGAGGTGGTCCGGTTGGTCCGCGCGGTGCGGATCGGGGACGTGGTGACGGTGCTCTGGGAACAGGGCTGGGAGGGGACGTCGAGCCCGCGGTCCCAGGTCGACAAGGACAGCCGGCGGGCGGTGCTGGCGATCCGCGACTGGTTGCGCTGAGTGCGCCCCGGACCCGTTTTGCGGGTCCGGGGTCTCGTGCGCTACGGTTAACGAGCCGACGCGGGGTGGAGCAGCTCGGTAGCTCGCTGGGCTCATAACCCAGAGGTCGCAGGTTCAAATCCTGTCCCCGCTACTGTCACGAAGGGCCCCGGAGGAAACTCCGGGGCCCTTCGCCGTGCCGGGTGTCGAGGTGGCCTCGGAGCCCTCGCGGCGGGATCGGGGAACCCGGCTGATCTCCACGGCGGACATGAGATAGGCTGTACAAGCCGACGCGGGGTGGAGCAGCTCGGTAGCTCGCTGGGCTCATAACCCAGAGGTCGCAGGTTCAAATCCTGTCCCCGCTACTGTCAGGAAAGGCCCCGGAGGAAACTCCGGGGCCTTTCGCCGTATCCGGGCAATGGTGATCCGGCCCGTCCGTCCTGCCCCGGTTGCGCTTCTCGGCGAGGATGGGGGCATGTCTGGTTGGAACAGATGGTGGGGCCGCCTCAGCGCGGTCCTCGGTGCGGTCGTGCTCTCGGTGTTCGTGCCGGTCGCGGCCTGGGCCTCCACGGGTACGGGCGAGCTGGTGGTGGAGGCCGCCCGGCGGCGGTCGCGGGGCGGCTTCGGCTTCCTGGGGCTGCTCTGCTGCCTGGTGGTGGTCGTGGTGATCGTGCTGTTGGTGCTGCGCCTGATGCGCGGCCGGCGCGGCGGCCCGCCGCGCTGACGGGAACCGGTCCGCCCGCCGCGCCCCGGGCGCGGCGGGCGGCGGTCACTCGGCCAGGGCGGCGGTGGCCTGGGCCATGAAGCGTGAGGTCGCCGTGCGGGCGCCTGAGCGCTTGGCCCGGATGCTCTCGGCGGCGTCGATGAGCAGGGTACGCACCTTGGCGTGCCCCTTCGGCGGCGGCGCGGGCGCCGGTCCGGACAGCTCGTCCAGCTCCGCGCCGAGGGCCACCACCCGCTTCTCGGTGCGGTCGGTGACGCCCTCGACCACGAACGCGCGGACCGGGGCGGCGGCGTTCAAACCGCGTTCGATGCCGAGGATCCGGCCGGCCTCCACGTTGGTGGT
This sequence comes from Micromonospora sp. NPDC023966, assembly GCF_040639095.1. Classification (NCBI taxonomy): domain Bacteria; kingdom Bacillati; phylum Actinomycetota; class Actinomycetes; order Micromonosporales; family Micromonosporaceae; genus Micromonospora; species Micromonospora sp. NPDC023966. Next base: position 60,166 of record NZ_JBEZZJ010000012.1, read on the forward strand.
CAGGAAGTTGATCACGTCGACCACCACGTCCGGGTGACGGCTGCCGCGGAAGGCCGCCCAGTACATCGACGCCCGAGGCCACTGCGCCGCGGGGGTGCCCGGGAAGGCGGTCAGGCCCAGCTCGCCGTCGGTGAGCTGCTGCAGCTCCGGCAACTGGTGCGACCAGGCGAACGACGCGGCCGCGTGGCCGGTGACCACGAGCTGGCGGGCCAGCTCGCCGCTGTCGGCCTGCTCCACCAGGGCGGCGCTCGGGGTGGCCCGGTCGTATCGGGCGACCTCCCAGAACTCGAACCAGTCGAGCAGCTCGCCGGAGCTGAAGCCGAGCTGCCGCCCCTGGTACAGCTCGCTGCCCTGGCCGCGCAGCCAGAGCCAGAGTGCGCGGTAGTCGCCGGACGGGTCCATGGTGCCGGCCACCCGGCTGCCGGAGGCTCGGGTGACCCGGGCGGCCCACCGCACGTACTCCCGCCACGACATGCCGGTGCCCGGCTCGGGCACCCGGAGCCGGCCCAGCAGGTCGCGGTTGTAGACCAGCGCGGCGCTGGTCTGCGCGGCGGGCACCGCCACGGTCCGGTCGTCCACCCGGCCGTACCGGGCCAGGTGCTCGGGGAGGCCGCGCAGGTCGAGCCGGTTGTCGGCCACGTAGGCGCTGAGGTCGAGGACGATCTCCCGGTGGGCGTACTCGGTGAGCACGGTGTCGTCGATCTGGAACAGGTCGGGCACGTTGCCCCCGGTGGCCTGCGTGGCCAGCCGGTCGTAGTAGCCGGTCAGCCCCTGCCAGGTCACCCGGAAGCTGACCCGGGGGTTCTGCTGGGAGTAGAGGTGCAGCGCCTTCTCGGTCGCCTCGGCCCGGCGGGTCCCGCCCCACCAGAACACCGACAGCTCGATCGGGCCGTCCTCGACCGGGGTCTCCTCCTCCGGGCCGCAGCCGGCCAGCCCGCCGGTGAGCAGCGGCAACCCGGCCAGCGCGCCGAGCAGCCGCCGCCGGTCGACGCCGGGGCGGGGTACGGACTGCGGTGCGCGCACGGGTTTCTCCGGGGTGCGGACGGCGGCTGGTGCGGACGGACCATTTACCCAGGCCCCGGGCGGGGGTGTCAACGCCGGGACGGCCGGTGGCCGCACCGGGCGCCGACTCCGCCCATGGTGTACTAGCGCCGTGGAACTTCTGCACTCGGGCAAGGTCCGGGACGTCTACGCCGACGGCGCGGACCTGATCCTGGTCGCCTCCGACCGCATCTCCATCTACGACGTGGCGCTGCCGACCCCGATCCCGGACAAGGGCCGCCTGCTCACCGCGCTGTCGCTGTGGTGGTTCGAGCAGTTGGCCGACCTGGTGCCGAACCACGTGATCTCGGCCACCGACGTGCCTGCGGAGTTCGCCGGCCGGGCGATCCGCTGCCAGCGGCTGGACATGGTCCAGGTCGAGTGCGTGGCCCGCGGCTACCTCACCGGCGGCGGCTTCGCCGAATACCAGCGCACCGGCGCGGTCTCCGGCGTCGAACTGCCCCGCGGCCTGGTGGAGGCGTCGATCCTGCCCGAGCCGATCTTCACCCCGTCGTCCAAGGCGCCCAAGGGCGAGCACGACGAGCCGATCACCTACGCCGAGGTGGTCGACAAGGTGGGTGCGGAGACCGCCGAGCGGCTGCGGCAGATCACCATCGACGTCTACCGGCGGGGCGCGGAGATCGCCGCCGACCGGGGCATCCTGATCGCCGACACCAAGATCGAGCTGGGCTGGGCGCCGGACGGCACCCTGGTCCTCGCCGACGAGCTGCTCACCTCCGACTCGTCCCGGTTCTGGCCGGCCGAGTCCTACCAGCCGGGCCGCGCCCAGTTCTCCTTCGACAAGCAGTACGTCCGCGACTGGGCCACCGGCAGCGGCTGGGACCGGCAGCCGCCCGCCCCCGAGGTGCCCGCCGAGGTGGTCGAGGCGACCCGGGCTCGCTACGTCGAGGTCTACGAGAAGCTCACCGGCAACCGCTGGGACTGACTCACTCCACCCAGTCGAGGCTGCGCTGCACGGCCTTGCGCCAGTTGCGCAGCTCCCGCTCCCGGTGCGCCGGGTCCATGTCGGGCGTCCACCGCGCGTCCGACCGCCACTGCGCGCGCAGCGTCTCCAGGTCGGGCCAGAAGCCGACCGCCAGGCCGGCCGCGTACGCGGCGCCGAGGCAGGTGGTCTCGGTGATCCGGGAGCGGACCACCGGCACGTCGAGGACGTCGGCGAGGAACTGCATGAGCAGGGCGTTGCCGGTCATCCCGCCGTCCACCCGCAGCCGGCGCAGCGCCACGTCCGAGTCGGCGTTCATGGCGTCGACCACCTCGCGGGTCTGCCAGGCCGACGCCTCCAGCACCGCCCGGGCCAGGTGCCCCCTGGTGATGTAGCCGGTCAGCCCGGCGATCACCCCGCGGGCGTCGCTGCGCCAGTGCGGGGCGAAGAGGCCGGAGAAGGCCGGCACCACGTAGCAGCCGCCGTTGTCGTCGACCGTGCGGGCCAGCTCCTCGACCTCGGGGGCGGTGGAGATCAGGCCGAGGTTGTCGCGCAGCCACTGCACCAGCGAGCCGGTGACCGCGATGGCGCCCTCCAGGGCGTACACGGCGGGGTGACCGTCGATCCGGTAGGCGACGGTGGTGAGCAGGCCGTGCCGGGAGGGGACCGGGCTGGCCCCGGTGTTGAGCAGCAGGAAGCTGCCGGTGCCGTAGGTGCACTTGGCCTCGCCGGGCTGGAAGCAGGTCTGCCCGAACAGGGCGGCCTGCTGGTCGCCGAGCGCGCTGGCCACCGGCACCCCGGCGAGCACGCCGTCGGCGGTGCCGTAGACCTCGGCCGAGCAGCGGATCTCGGGCAGCATGGCGGCCGGGATGCGCAGCGCGTCGAGCAGCTCCGGATCCCAGTCCAGGGTCTCCAGGTCCATCAGCATGGTGCGGCTGGCGTTCGTCACGTCGGTGACGTGCCGCCCGGTGAGCTTCCAGATCAACCAGCTGTCCATGGTGCCGAAGAGCACCTCGCCCCGCTCGGCCCGGCCGCGCAGACCGTCGACGTGGTCGAGCAGCCAGCGCAGCTTCGGGCCGGCGAAGTAGGTGGCCAGGGTCAGGCCGGTGCGGGCGCGCAGCCGCTCCTCGTCGTACGCCTCGGCCAGCTCGCGCAGCAGCGGCCCGGTGCGGGTGTCCTGCCAGACCACGGCGTTCGCCACCGGCCGGCCGGTCGCCCGGTCCCAGACCACGGTGGTCTCCCGCTGGTTGGTGATGCCCACGGCCGCCAGCCCGTCCGGCCCGGTGCCGGCGGCGGCGAGCGCCTCCAGCACCACCTGCTGGACGTTGGCCCAGATCTCCTCGGCGTCGTGCTCCACCCAGCCCGGCTGCGGGAAGATCTGCCGGTGTTCGCGCTGCGCCACGGAGACGATCTCCCCGGCCCGGTCGAAGACGATGCACCGCGAGGAGGTGGTGCCCTGATCGATGGCGGCGACGAACTCTCCGGTCACCGCAGCACCGTACCCGCCGGGAGCGTCCACCGTCTCGCCCCGATCCACCCGTACGATCAGCAGACGTGCGTGACATTGCCGTGTTCAGCGGGACCGCCCACCCGGACCTCGCCGCCGAGATCTGTGCCCACCTCGACGTTCCGCTGCACCCGGTGCGGGTGTCCCGGTTCGCCAACGACTGCCTCGAGGTGCAGTTGCAGGCGAACTGCCGGGAGCGCGACGTCTTCCTCATCCAGCCGCTGGTGCCGCCGGTGCAGGAGCACCTGGTCGAGCTGCTGCTCATGATCGACGCGGCCCGCGGCGCGTCCGCCGGCCGGATCACCGTGGTGCTGCCGCACTACGCGTACGCCCGGTCGGACAAGAAGGACGCCCCGCGCATCTCGATCGGCGGCCGGCTGGTCGCCGACCTGCTCACCTCGGCCGGCGCGCACCGGGTGCTCGCCATGACCCTGCACTCGCCGCAGGTGCACGGGTTCTTCAGCGTCCCGGTGGACCACCTGCACGCGCTGCGTGAGCTGGCCGCCCACTTCAAGGGCGGGGACCTGAGCAACACCGTGGTGGTCTCGCCGGACCTGGGCAACGCCAAGGAGGCGGCGGCGTTCGCCCGGATGCTCGGCACCCCGGTCGCGGCCGGCGCGAAGCAGCGGTTCAGCGACGACCGGGTGCGGATCAGCGCCATCATCGGTGACGTGGCGGACCGGGACGTCATCGTGCTGGACGACGAGATCGCCAAGGGCAGCACGGTGATCGAGCTGATGAGCCACCTGCGGGAGCGGAACGTCCGCTCGATCCGGCTGGCCTGCACCCACGGCCTCTTCTCCAGCGGCGCGCTGAAGCGGCTCACTGAGCAGGACGGGGTGCTGGAGGTCGTCTGCACCAACACGGTGCCGATCCCGGAGGAGAAGCGGGTGCCGAAGCTGGAGGTGCTCTCGGTGGCGCCGGCCCTGGCCGAGGCGATGCGGCGGATCCACAACGGCGAGTCGGTGAGCGCCCTCTTCGGCTGAGGCGGCCCCGCGGCCCGCCCGGTCAGTTGTCGGTCGCACCGGCGACGGGCTGGGCGGCCAGCGCCGCGGTGATCCGGACGATCGTGCCGGCCTCGCCGGTCTCCACCGCCATGGTGTCGCTCAGCTCCCGGGCCAGCCAGAGGCCCCAGCCGCCGGCGGTGTCCGGGGCGGGCCGGGCCCGGTCGCGGAGTCGCTGCACGCTGATCCCGTGGCCGTGGTCGGCGACCTCGCAGACCAGTTCGGCGGGGCCGCGCCACAGCCGCAGCCGGCCCTGGCCGCCGCCGTGCCGGACGGCGTTGGTGATCAGCTCGTTGATCGCCAGCACGAAGTCGTCCAGCCGTTGCCCGCCCAACCCCGCCGCGTGCGCGCACGAGGTGACCGAGTGGCGCAGCTCGGTCACCTGGGCCTGGTTGAAGGCCTCGGCGATGAGGAGGGAAGGTTCGATGGGCACAACCGTACGCGGTGCGGGGGAATCTGCGTTCGTCATGGCCCCGTCCCGGCGATGGATCTCGGTGATTTTCGCGGCATTTCCACCGTACGTCAGGGTTTCTCGCGCCGCACCTCGCGGCCCGTGGGTGGGCGGCTGTGGCAGGGTGTCGGCCATGCCGTCGTCCCCGGGAGGCCTGGAGGTCCCGCTCTGGCGGTCCATCGCGGTGTTCCGCTTCGCCTCGCTGGCGTACGTGGGGCTGCTGGTCCTCCGCGACGCGGACCGCTACGCGCACCCGGTCGCCGCCGGCGGCGTACTCCTGGGGATGCTGGCCTGGACCGGGGCGACCGCGGCCGGCTACGCGCGCCCGGCCGGGCGGCGCTGGCCGCTGCTCCTGGCCGACCTCGGCGTCGTGCTGGCGATCATGCTGGCCACGCCGTGGCTGGTCGGCCGGGCGGCGCTGGCCGCGGGCGTGCCGACCCTGACCGTCGCCTGGCTGGCCGCGCCGGTGCTGGCCTGGGCGGTCTCCGGCGGCCGGCGGCGTGGCGCGGTGGCCGCGCTGGTGCTCGGCGGGGCCGACCTGGCCACCCGGGAGCGGATCAGCCAGTCCTCGCTCACCGGGGCGATTCTCATGCTGCTGGCCGGCGTGGTGGTGGGGCACGTGGCCCGGCTGGCCGTGGAGGCCGAGGCGCGGCTGCAACGGGCGGTGGAGCTGGAGGCGGCCACCCGGGAGCGGGAGCGGCTGGCCCGGGACATCCACGACTCGGTGCTCCAGGTGCTGGCGCTGGTCCGGCGGCGCGGGGCCGACCTGGACGGCGAGGCCGCGGAGCTGGCCCGGCTGGCCGGCGAGCAGGAGGCCGCGCTGCGCGCACTGATCGGCCGGGCGGGCGCCGCGCCGGACGGCGCGGGCGATGCCCGGGACCTGCGCGACCTGCTCGACCGGTACGCCTCGACGACGGTGCAGGTGGCCGCGCCGGCCACCCCGGTGCCGCTGCCCGGACGGGTGGCCGGCGAACTGGCCGCCGCGGTCGGCGCGGCGCTGGACAACGTGGCCCGGCACGCCGGCGGGCGGGCCTGGGTGCTGATCGAGGACGAGGGGGAGACGGTGACCGTCTCGGTACGCGACGAGGGACCGGGGATTCCGGACGGGCGGCTGGCCGAGGCCGCCGCGCAGGGCCGGCTCGGGATGGCCCAGTCCATCCGGGGCCGGGTGGCCGACCTGGGCGGCGAGGTGCGGGTCGTCTCCGCCCCGGGCGCCGGGACCGAGATCGAGCTGACCGTGCCGCGGAGCGGCCGGTGAGCATCCGGGTGATGGTGGTCGACGACCACCCGATGTGGCGGGAGGGCGTGGCCCGCGACCTCACCGAGGCCGGGCACGTGGTGGTGGCGACCAGCGGGGAGGGGCGCCAGGCGGTCCGGGTGGCTGCCGCCGCCCGCCCCGACGTCGTGGTGCTCGACCTGCAACTGCCGGACGTCTCGGGCGTCGAGGTGATCCTCGGGCTGCGGGCCGTGCTGCCCGAGGTGCGGGTGCTGATGCTGTCGGCCAGCGGGGAGCCGCAGAGCGTGCTGGACGTGGTGAAGGCCGGCGCCACCGGTTACCTGCTGAAGTCGGCCGCGCCGGCCGAGTTCCTGGACGCGGTGCGCCGCACGGCGGCCGGCGAGCCGGTCTTCACCCCGGGCCTGGCCGGGCTGGTGCTGGGGGAGTACCGCCGGCTGGCCGCCGCGCCGGCCGCCCCGCACGACGACGCACCCCGGCTCACCGAGCGGGAGACCGAGGTGCTGCGTCTGGTGGCGAAGGGCCTGTCGTACAAGCAGATCGCCGAGCGGCTCGGGCTCTCCCACCGGACGGTGCAGAACCACGTGCAGAACACGCTCGGCAAGCTCCAGCTGCACAACAGGGTGGAGCTGACCCGGTACGCGATCGAGCGGGGCCTGGACGACTGAGGCTCAGGTCGCCTCGGGCGGCCGGGTCTCGTGGACGGCCAGTTCCTCCGCGGTCGCCCCGCCGCCGGCCGCGCCGGCGTCGTACGCGACGTTGTCGGTCTCCTGGTCGGTGTGCGCGCCCTCGTCCGGTTCGACGAGCCGCCCCACCTGGTGGTCGGCGACCGTGCCGAGCTGGCCGTGGTCGTAGATGGAGACCGGGGAGTGCGGGTCGGAGGTCGGGCCCGGGTCGATCACGTCGGCGTCGAGCTGGGCCTGCGCGGCGGCCTCCTCGCTGTCCGCCTCCGCGGCGATGTCCGGGTCGACCGAGCCGGCCAGCGGGTCGTCGGCGGGGCGCTCGTACAGCTCCCGCTGGAGCTTGTAGTCCAGCGACTCGCCGTCGAGCTGCTCCTCGGCGGTGGTGCCGAAGCGGTCCACGGCCACCGGGGTGCGGTCGCCGGGCAACTGGGCCGGCTCCGGCCCGTCCGCCTCGCGTCCCGTCAGGACGTCGTCGTTGGCGGTCGAGTCGTCGTCGGCGGTGTCCGGCAGGCCCTCCGCCTCGGGGTCGGACACGGGGGTGGGGTACTCGTCGTCGCGCATGACCGGGAACTACCCACTGCGCTCGCCGGACTAACCGCTTCCGGCGGGGTGGATCGGGAGGAACGGGGCGAAAAGGGCCCTCAGCCCACGAGCGGGGCCTCGTCCTCGGGGTGCAGGACGCACCAGACGACCTTGCCACCGGGCAACAGTGGAGTGCTGCCCCAGCGCCGGGCCACCGTGTCGATCAACAGCAGTCCCCGCCCGCCGGTGGAGGTGAGCGGGGCCAGCCCGGCGTACGCCGGCCGCCGGTCGGAGTGGTCCCGGACCGCCAGGTGCATTGTGCTGTCCCGGGGCGCCAGCCGGACCGTCATCGGCGTCCCGGCGTGCGCGACCACGTTGTTGACCATCTCGGTGACCGCGATGGAGGCCGGCTCGGCCAACTCCGGCACGCCCCACCGGGCGCAGCCGTCGCTGACCAGCGCCCGCGCCTCCCGGGCCGCCCCCACCACCGGAGGCAGGTCGGCGGTGAGCACCGCGGCCAGCGGCGCGTCCCGCAGCGCCGCCTGCGCCGAGTCGAGGGACCGGTGGACCGGTGCGGCGCCGTTCGACCGGCCGGCCGGGTCGAGCACCAGCAGGCCGGCGGCGGGCCAGTCGGCCGCCACGTGATGCACCTGGTCGAGCACGCCCCGGGCCGCCGGGTCGGCGATCCGCACCCCGGACAGGTCGACGATCAGCGCGCCCGGCCGCTGCCAGAGTCGGGCGAGCAGCGCGCCCCGGACGGCATCGAGCCCGGCCAGGTCCAGCACGCCGGTGAGCCGGACGAGCGCGGAGGACTCATCCGTCTCGACCAGGCAGCGCACGTCCGTCGGCATGATCGTCCCATTGTGCATGCCCGCCCTCCGACGCGCATCAGTCCGGTCCGCGGGACCCATCAGCGGTCCGTCCGCGATCGGCGACTCATCGCCGCCATGGTGCCGACAGCCGTGCCGGCCGCCGCCAGCCCGAAGGCCGCCGTCAGCCGGATCAGCTGCCCGCGCCGGCCCTGCCACCCGTCGGTGCGCTCGGCCGCCGCGTCGGGATGGAACACGTTGCCGGTGGCGTCCAGGCGGACGCCCGGGCCGAACTGGGTGCGCGCGGTGTACCAGCCGAGCGCCCGCTCGGCCAGCGCCGGGACGAGCCGCCACTGGAGCCCCATCAGCCGGGCCGCGCCCCCGGCGTACGCCTCGCGGCGCGGCCGGCGCAGCAGCCGGACGATCGTCTCGGCCACCAGTTCCGGCGGGTAGACCGGTGGGGGTGGGGTCAGCTCCCGACCGGTGTGGTTGGCGGCGTGCCGGAAGAACGGCGTGTCGATGCTGGCCGGCAGCACCGTGCAGAGCGAGATGTGGCCCCGGCCCGTGACCCGCAGCTCCTGCCGGACCGTGTCGGCCAGCCCGCGGATGGCGTGCTTCGTGGCGTTGTACGGCGACTGGTACGGCATGGCCACCTCGGCCAGCACCGAGGCGTTGTTGACCAGCACCCCGCCTCCGGCCGCGTCGAGCCAGGGCAGCGCCGCCCTCGTCCCGTACACGGTGCCGAGCAGGTTCACCTCGACCACCCGGCGGAACTCGGTCACCGGGATCTCGTCGAAGAGCCCCACCGTGCCCACGGCCGCGTTGTTGACCCAGGCGTCGATCCGGCCGAACTCGGCCGCCGCCCGCGCCGCGAGCTGCTCCACCGCCTCCGGGTCGGTCACATCGGTCGGCACCACGAGGGCCCGCCCGCCCAACTCCCGGCAGCGATCGGCGACCCGGCGCAGCGCCTCCTCGGTCCGGGCGGCCAGCACCACGTCGGCGCCCCGACGGGCCAGCGCGTACGCGGTGGCCGCGCCGATCCCGCTGGAGGCGCCGGTGATCACGACGGTGGCGTCGTCGAGGCTGCGGGTGAGAGGCATTCTCCGCCCGTACCCCCGCTCCGGCCGGGTCATGCCGCCTGAGTCGCCGGGATCACGGTTCGATCGTCGCCGCGGCGGGCAGATGTCCCGGTAGCCGACACGACCTGCGTGCTGTCCCGTTCGTGCGACGGTTCCGTCGGTCCGCTCCCGATCTGCCAGGTTTCGGCGCACCGGGGTCGGGTTAATGGGACCCTCTGACCGGAGGACCCACCGCTCCCGAGAACGCATGGAGGTGCACCATGCGCGTCGGCCTTGTGTGCGCGCACGCCGGCCCGTCCGTCGACGGTCCCACCGTCGGGACGCACCAGCACATCGCGCGGGTGGCGGCCGAGCTCGCGGCGCGGGGCCACGACGTCCGGGTGTACGAGCGCCGCGACGCGCCGGACCAGGAGTCCGTCGAGGTGGACGGCTACCACCTGGAGCGCGTCCCGGTCGGCCCGGCCGCCCCGCTGCCGACCGCCGAGCTGGTGCCGTACGTGACCGAGTTCGGCCGCTGGTTGGCGCAGCGGTGGTCCGGCGACTGGACCCCCGAGGTGGTGCACGGGCACTACTGGGTCGGCGGACTGGCCGCGGCCCACGCCGTCCGGGAGACCGACATCCCGGTGGTGCAGACCTTCCACTCCCTCGGCGTCGAGCAGCTGCGCCACCTCGGGCGCGGGTACGACGGGCCGGGGGAGCGGATCCCGCTGGAGCGGGCGCTGACCCGGGCCGTGGACATCGCGGTCGCCCAGTGCAACGACGAGGTCGACGAGCTGACCCGGATGGGGCTCCAGCGCACCTCGGTGGCGATGGTGCCGACCGGGGTGGACACCGCCCAGTTCCACCCGGACGGCGAGGCGGCCCCGCGCGACCAGCGGGCCCGCATCCTCTCGGTGGGCGGGCTCGCGGCCGGGCACGGCCAGGACGACCTGATCCGGGCCATGCGGCTGGTCGGCGACGCCGAGCTGGTGATCGCCGGCGGTCCGCCGGCCGAGCAGCTCGCCACCCACGCCGAGGCGCGCCGGCTGCGCGAGCTGGCCGAGCGGACCGGGGTGGCCGAGCAGGTCAAGCTGGTCGGCGCGGTCCCGCACGACCAGATGGCCACCTGGTACCGCTCCGCCGACGTGGTCGCCTGCACCCCGCACTACTCGTCCGCCGGTCGGGTGTCGCTGGAGGCGATGGCCTGCGGCGTCCCGGTGGTCGGCTACGCCATGGGCGGCATCGCCGACGCGGTGGTCGACGAGGTGACCGGCAAGCTGGTGCCGCCCGGCGACGTCCGCACCCTCGGGGTCACCCTGCGGCGGATCCTCGCCGACAACGCCGGGCGGTTCGCGTACGGGCACGCCGCGGTGGACCGGGTCCGGTGCAGCTACACCTGGGAACGGACGGCCGGCGCGCTGGAGCGGCTCTACGAGCGGGTGATCGGGCGCCGGAAGCCGGTCGAGCCGGTCGAGGCAGCCCCGCGCCCCGTCGAGGTCGCCGCCGATCGGCGCGGACCCGTCGAGGCGGCCTGACTCAGCGCCGCGCGCGGACCGCCGAGCCGGCGCCGATCATCGAGGGCTCCCGCTCCCGGGCGACCGCGTGGTGGTGCTGCGGCTCGGCGTAGCGGGTCAGGCCGACCACCGCGGCCAGCGTGGCCAGGAAGCCGACCCCGGCCAGCCATTCCCGGCCCGGCCAGATCCGGTCGTTGAGCAGCAGCAAGCCGATGATCGCCGCGGGCACCGCCCCGGCGGCGTCCATGGCGGCCACCGCGGCCGTGGTCGAGCCGCGCTGCATGGCCAGGCCGAGCAGGAGCTGGCCGACCAGCGAGTGGGCGATCAGCAGGTAGAGCAGCGGGTTCCGGACGAACGCCTCCGCCGAATCGGCCGAGGCGAGCGGCCGGGCCGCCACCGCGGCGGCGGAGAACGCCATCCCGGCCAGCGAGCCCAGCGCCACCGAGCCGGGCGCGCCGTGCAGCCGGGCGGCGAAGAAGCCGAGCACCGCGATCACCCCGATCGCCACCGCCAGGCCGACCAGCCCGGCGGTGCCGAGCTGTCGCGACGGCGCGGGCTGGGCGGCCAGCACCAGCGCGGTGATCCCGCCGAACAGCAGCACCAGCAGCGCCACCTCGGCGGCCGGCAGGCGCCACTTCAGCACCAGCACGCCGAGCACCGCGGTCACCCCCAGCCCGGCCGCCACGCTGGCCTGGACCAGGAACAGCGGCAGGTCGCGGCGGGCCAGGAAGGCCAGCACGAAGCCGACGACCTGGCAGGAGAGCCCGACCAGGTAGGTCCGGTGCCCGGCCAGCCGGAGCAGCAGCCCGGGGTCGAAGGTGTGATGCACGGTGGTCCGCGCCGCGGCGACCGACTGGAGGAGGTTGGCGAAGCCGTACGCGACGATCATCGCCGCCAGAAAGCACCAACCGGAGGAGACCACCTGGCGAGGATAGAGGTTACCGACGGGTCAGCGCGCGGTCGGCCGGCCGAGCCGGCTCAGGATGTCGTCGTGCAGCGCGCCGTTGCTTGCGATGGCGCTGAATCCACCCGAGCCGTCCCCGCCCGGGGCCGGCCGGCCGGCCAGGTCGGTGACCGTGCCGCCGGCCTCGGTGACGATCGGGACCAGCGCGGCGATGTCCCAGAGCGACAGCTCCGGCTCCACCATCACGTCCAGCGCCCCCTCGGCCAGCAGCATGTAGCCGTAGAAGTCGCCGTACGCCCGGCTGCGCCAGGCGTCCCGCATCATCTGGAGCATCGCGTCCAGCCGGCCGGCCTCCTCCCAGCCCGTCAGCGACGAGTAGCAGACGCTGGCATCGGCCAGGGTGGTCACCCCGGAGACCCGGATCGGCGCGCCGGAGGCCGGGTCCGGGCCGGCGAAGGCACCCGCGCCGCGGGCCGCCCACCAGCGCCGGCCGAGCGCCGGGGCGGACACCAGGCCGAGCACCGGCCGGTCACCCTCCAGCAGCGCGATCAGGGTGGCCCAGACGGGTACGCCCCGGACGAAGTTCTTGGTGCCGTCGATCGGGTCGACGACCCACCGCCGCCCGCCCGGGTCGGTGGCGGGCTGCTCGCCGTACTCCTCGCCGAGCAGGCCGTCGCCGGGGCGGTGAGCGGCCAGCAGGGCGCGGATCTCCCGCTCCACGGCGGTGTCCGCGTCGGAGACCGGGGTCAGGTCGGGCTTCGACTCGACCCGCAGGTCGAGGGCGCGGAACCGGGCCGAGGCGACGGCGTCGGCGGCGTCCGCGAGCTGGTGGGCGAGGGCGAGATCGTCGGCGTACCCGGTCATGCCGGACACGCTAGCGGCGCCCGCCCGGCCGCATCCGGCGGGTGGCCGCGGTTCCGCCGGTCAGGAACCGGCGAGGGGGTCGCCCGGGTTCCGCTCGGGCTCGCGCGGGTCGCCGCTCTCGCCGCTGCGGGAGGCCAGCAGCCGGCGGTACGAGGCCAGCCGGCGCGGGTCCGCCTTGCCGGCGGCCACCCAGGCGTCCAGCGCGCACTCCGCCTCCTCGGCGGTGTGCTGGCAGTTGGCCGGGCAGTCGACCGTCGCCTCGACCAGGTCCGGGAAGCCGTGCAGCAGGCTCTCCGCCGAGACGTGCGCCAGCCCGAAGCTGCGGACTCCCGGGGTGTCGATGATCCAGCCGGGGTCGCTGTCGGTCGGCGGCTCCAGGTCGCGGCGCGGCGCGGGACGCGCCGAGCTGGAGTCGCCGGAGGCGAGCGGGGGCAGCCGCAGTGCCACGGCGCTGGTCGAGGTGTGCCGGCCCCGGCCGATCGCGCTGACCACGCCGACCGCCCGCTCGGCCTCCGGGACGAGGCGGTTGACCAGCGTCGACTTGCCCACCCCGGAATGCCCCACCATGACGGAGATCCGGCCGGCGAGCAGGGCGCGCAGCGCGGCCAGGTCCGAGTCCGGCCGGATCAGCAGGTACGGCAGCTCCAGCTCGGTGTAGTAGCCGAGCACCGCCTCCGGGCCGGCCAGGTCGGCCTTGGTCAGGCAGAGCAGCGGCTCGATGTCCGCGTCGTACGCGGCCACCAGGCAGCGGTCGATGAACCCGGTGCGCGGCGGCGGGTCGGCCAGCGCGCTGACGATCACGAGCTGGTCGGCGTTGGCCACCACCACCCGTTCCAGTCGCCCCTCGGCGGTGGTGGCGTCGTCCTCCGCGGTCCGCCGCAGCACCGAGCGGCGCTCGGCGATCCGGACGATCCGGGCCAGCGCGCCGGGGGCGCCCGAGGTGTCGCCGACCAGGCCCACCCGGTCGCCCACCACCACCGACTTGCGGCCCAGCTCGCGGGCCCGCATCGCGGTGACGGTCGCGTCGACCGGCCGGGCGTCCGGGAGCACGCAGGTGTAGCGCCCCCGGTCGACGGCGATCACGAACCCGTCGACGGCGTCCTCGTGCCGGGGCCGGGTGCGCGTACGTGGGCGTGACGACTTGCCGGGTCGGACCCGGACGTCGTCCTCGTCGTACTCCCGCCGCCTGGTCGCCAGGACATCCCCCCGTCGTCAGCTCTTGCCGGTCACCATCCCCGACCATAGTGCCGGGAACTCCGGCATGGTCTTGGAGGTGCACGACACGTCGTCGACCTCGATGCCGGGGACGGCCAGCCCGGCCACCGCCGCGGCGTGCGCCATCCGGTGGTCGTCGTAGGTCCGGAACGTCCCGCCGCGCAGGGGGCGGGGCCGGATCTCCAGCCCGTCGGCGGTCTCGGTGAGGTCCGCGCCCAGCGCGGTGAACTCCTTGGCCAGAGCGGCGACCCGGTCGGTCTCGTGCCCCCGGATGTGCCCGACGCCGGTCAGCCGGGAGGGGGAGTCGGCGAGCATGGCCAGGGCGGTCAGCACCGGGGTCAGCTCGCCGACGTCGGAGAGGTCGGCGTCCAGCCCGCGGACCGTGCCGGTGCCCCGGACGGTCAGCCCGGCGGTGCCCAGCGTCACCTCGCCGCCCATCCGGTGCAGCAGCGCGCGCAGCTGCTCGACCGGCTGGAGGCTGCTGCGCGGCCAGCCCTGGAGGGTCACCTCACCGCCGGTGATCAGGGCCGCGGCGAAGAACGGCGCCGCTCCGGAGAGGTCCGGTTCGATCTCCCAGCCGCGCCCGGTCAGCGGGCCGGGCTCGACCGCCCAGACGTCGGGGGTGGTGTCGTCGACCGCGGCCCCGGCGGCGCGCAGCATCTGCACGGTCATCCGCAGGTGCGGCGCGGACGGCACCGGCGGGCCGACGTGCCGGACCACCACGCCCCGGTCGAACCGGGGCCCGGCCAGCAGCAGCCCGGAGACGAGCTGGCTGGAGGCGGAGGCGTCGATGACCACCTCGCCGCCAGTGACCCGGCCGGCGCCGAGGACGACCAGCGGCAGGCTGCCGGTCGGCGGGGCGTCGATGCGCACGCCGAGGGAGCGCAGCGCGCCGATCAGCGGGCCGAGCGGGCGGGTCCGGGCGTGCGGGTCGCCGTCGAAGGTCACCCGGCCCTCGGCCAGGCCGGCCACCGGCGGCAGGAACCGCATCACCGTGCCGGCCAGGCCGACGTCGACGTGCGCCGGGCCGACCAGCGGATGCGGCCGGACCAGCCAGCGGTCGTCGTCGGAGACCGACATGTGCGCGCCCAGCTCGCGCAGGCCAGCGGCCATCAGCTCGGTGTCGCGGGCGCGCAGCGGCCGGTCGAGCGTCGACGGGCCGCTCGCCAGCGCGCCGAGCACCAGCGCCCGGGCGGTCATGGACTTGGAGCCGGGCAGGCGCAGCGTCGCGGCGACCGGGTCGCTCGCGGTCGGCGCGGTCCACGGCTGCGGCGGCCGCGTCGCGGTCAGATTCCCCACGCTCACATTCTGCCAACTCCGCGGGCCGGTGGAACCGCCCGTCTTACCTGCTCCCGGTTGGCGGGACAGCCGGAACGCCGACGGCGGGTTAGCGTTGGCGCCATGTGCGGGAGGTACGCGACGACCCGGAGCGCGGGCGACCTGAGCGCGCTGTTCGAGTCGTCCGACGAGACCGGCGGGGTCGGCCCGGACTTCAACGTCGCCCCGACCGATCCCGTGCCGCTGGTCCGACTGGCCCCGGAGGGGCACCGGCTGCTCTCCGTCGGCCGCTGGGGGCTGGTCCCGCACTGGTCCCGCACCGCCTCGGGCGCCGCTCGCATGATCAACGCGCGGGCGGAGACGGTCGCCACCAGCCGCGCGTACGCCCCGTCGTTCGCTCGCCGGCGCTGCCTGGTCCCGGCCGACGGCTGGTACGAGTGGGTACGCCAGGCCGACGGCCGTCGGCAGCCCTACTTCATGACCCCCCGCGACGGTTCGGTGCTGGCCTTCGCCGGCATCTGGTCGGTCTGGGAGGCGGGCGACGAGACCAGGCTCACCTTCAGCGTGCTGACCACCGCGGCGGTCGGCGAGCTGGCCGAGGTGCACGACCGGATGCCGCTGCTGCTGCCCAAGGAGCGCTGGGCGTCCTGGCTCGGCCCGACCGAGGAGCCCGCCGCGCTGCTCGCGCCGCCCGCTCCGGCCTGGCTCGCCGGCCTGGAGATCCGCCCGGTCTCGCCGGCGGTCGGCGACGTCCGCAACGACGGCCCGGAGCTAACCGCCCGGGTCCCCCTGGCGCGTGCGGAGGCCGACACGGAAATGACGCTGTTCTGATCACGCTCAGCACATTGTCGTGTGCTGATTTGCCGGGGTTGCGCCTGAAACGTCGCCCGGCCGTTTAGCCATGTTTACCGAAGGCTCTTGTCCCCGCCTGCGCAAGTGCGATAGAACACAGCGCCGGTGTTGGGCGTCTGTTCGCACGGGGCGGATGACACCCATCGATCATTCATGATCATTTGCCGGTCCCACGGGGGAGGTGGGTGTATTGACACGGGCACGTATGCCCCGCCCGCACGAGGTGGCCGCCGCGCGGCGAGATCCGCGACTGCTGCGGGCCCTGCACGAGCGGCGCCAGGACGAGGCGTGGCGGACCAGAGGAACCTGTCAGAGCGTGGACCCGGAGACGTTCTTTCCGGCGCCCAACGAACCGGCCGACGCGGCCGTGGCGCTCTGCCGCAGTTGTGACGTCCAGGGGTCCTGCCTGGCCTGGGCGCTGGAGGTGGGCGACTGCCACGGCGTGTGGGGCGGCACCACACCGCGCGAGCGGCGGGCCATGCTGGTCGCCTGGCGCAGTGAGGTGCAGCCGGATCCGGACGTGGTCGACGAGGCCGGTCCGCCGGTCCGTGACCGGTTGCTCACGCTGGTGCCGTCCAGCTGATTCTCGTTTCGCCGTCGCCCGCGGTTCCGCCATCGGGACTGCGGGCGACGGCTTTTCCGCCATCGGCGGCGCGGCTTTCCGCCGTGGATGGCGGGCGACGGCGTTCCGCCACCGGGACGGCGGGCGAGCGCGTTCCGCCACCGGGACGGCGGGGGCCGGCGTTCCGTCAACGGGATGGCGGGCGAGGGTGTTTCCGCACCTGGTGGCCGTAGCGCCCGGCGCCGCACGCAGAATGGGCCGGTGCGGCACAGCGATGAGATCGGGACACCCCGCGGGCCGGCCCGGGTCCACACCGACCTGCCGGCGGCCGGCGGCGCCACCATGCTGGTGCTCGGGCACGGGGCGGGCGGCGACGTGGACGCCCCGGACCTGGTGGCGGTCCGGGACGCGCTGGTCGGCGCCGGGGCGGGCGTGGTCCGGGTGACCCAGCCGTACCGGGTGGCCGGCCGGCGCGCCCCGGCCCCGGCGGGACACCTCGACGAGGCGTGGACGGCGGTGCTGGCCGAACTCCGGACCCGCCACCCGGAGGCGGCCCGCTGGGTGGTCGGCGGCCGGTCCAGCGGCGCCCGGGTCGCCTGCCGCACCGCGCACGAGGTCGGCGCGGCCGGGATCGTCGCGCTGGCGTTCCCGCTGCACCCGCCCGGGCGGCCGGAGCGCTCGCGCGCCGACGAACTGCGCACCGGCCTGCCCACCCTGGTGGTCAACGGTGACCGGGACCCGTTCGGGGTGCCCGAGCCGGGCCCCGGTGTCGAGGTGGTGACCCGCCCGGGGGAGCGGCACGACCTGCGCGGCGACCCGGCGGCCACGGCAGCCGTCGTCCGCGACTGGCTCCACGCCCGCGGCTGGCTCCCCACCTGAGCTTGTCACCGCGCCCGCCCGCCGCCCGCCACCGGGTACGCGTGGCCGCGCCGGCTCCCGCCGGTACCCGCTGATCCACTCCACTCCACTTCGCCGAGGTCCGGCTTGGTCGCCTCGGTCGACTCCACCTCGCCGAGTTGGCGGTGTCCGTGCTGAGGCCGTCTCCCTCATGCGGCCCGGCCCGCGCCTTGGGGCCCTCCCGACCGCCGCCGCTGCGAAGCGCACGTTCGGGTGCGCTTGTTGTCACGCTGGCGACAACAGACGCACCCGAAGCGGAGTCAGGTAGGGCTGAGTGGAACGGCATGTAGGTCAAACGTGCCGTTTGACCTACCTGGTGTTCCACCGACGGCGGGCAGACGGCCAGGCATTCGTGGGCGTGGGCGAGTCAGCAAGGAGGGCGTGCCGGCCACTCTCCGGCATGAGGCTGCCGGGGCAGCGGAGGGCGCATCCGGGCATCCCGTCGGCGGTGATGTCGCGCGGCTCGGCTCGGAAGGTGTGCGGGGGCGCTTGCCGCGCATGAGGCCGCCCGGCGTGGAGGGGTGACACTCCGGCGGCGCGGGGTCGGCGTGACCGTCGGTGGCGGCGGGTCGTTGCTAGGGGTGGTGTCGGGTGCCCGGTTCGGGTGTCCGGGGCCACCCTCCCAGGCCCTTCCTGGTCCCAGCGTCGGTCGCGGCCGAGGTCGGGGCCAGGAACGGGTGGGCGGTGACGGAATGTCCCGCCCCGCGGCGGGCGTTACTACCTCCGGATGACATTTGCAGCCGAGGGGGGTGACCGGTGCCGACCGAGACACGCAGCCGGGAGCGGGACGAACGGGACGCGCGGCAGCTGAAGCGGTTGCTCGACGCGCCGGAGTGGCCCACGCCGGCATCGGCCGTGAGCACCAGCACACAGTCCGGAAGTGAATCTGCCGACAGGCGGGTACGCGTATCCTCGGCGGGAAAGCATCCGACGCGAGGGGACGTGCGGTTGACGACCGAGAAGACGGACGAGCGCAGGGCCCGCTTCGAGCGGGACGCGATGCCCTTCGTCGATCAGCTCTACGCTGCTGGGCTGCGGATGACGCGCAACCCGGCGGATGCCGAGGATCTGGTCCAGGAGACGTACCTGAAGGCGTACGCCGCCTTCCACCAGTTCGAGCAGGGCACGAACCTGAAGGCCTGGTTGTACCGGATCCTGACCAACACCTACATCAACTCCTACCGGAAGCGGCAGCGCCAGCCCGTCCAGGCGCCCACGGACGAGATCACCGACTGGCAACTCGCCGAGGCGGAGTCGCACACGTCCAGCGGGTTGCGCTCGGCGGAGACCGAGGCGCTGGACCGGCTGCCGGACAGCGACGTCAAGGAGGCCCTCCAGCAGCTGCCGGAGGAGTTCCGCATGGCGGTCTACCTCACCGACGTCGAGGGCTTCTCCTACAAGGAGGTCGCCGACGTCATGGGCACGCCGATCGGCACCGTGATGTCGCGGCTGCACCGCGGCCGTCGTAATCTGCGCAAGCTGCTCGAGCAGTACGCGGCTGAGCGGGGCTTCACCGCCGCGCCGTCGAAGGGCTCGACCGCCGCCGCCGGCCGGGAGGTGTGACCGTGAGCTGTGGGAAGCCGCACGAGACGGACTGCCGCGAGGTGCTCGCCGAGGTCTACCTCTACCTGGACCTGGAGTGCGGTGAGGAGCGCCGCGTCCTCATCCGGGAGCACCTGGAGGAGTGCGGGCCCTGCCTGCACGAGTACGGCATCGAGCAGGAGGTGAAGGCGCTGGTCGCCCGCTGCTGCGGCAACGAGACCGCGCCGGAGCATTTGCGCGAGCGGCTGCGGGTCCGCCTGACCGAGCTGGTGGTCTTCGAGACCACCGAGTCCCGCGAGCTGGCCGACTGACCGTAGCGGGAACGAGCTGAAGACACCGGTGGCCCGGGTCCGTGTGGACCCGGGCCACCCGTGTGTCCGGCCCGGGGGCCGGCACCGCGCTGATCCGGGGATCAGGAGTTGGGGCGCTTGCCGTGGTTGGCGCCGCTCTTCTTCCGGGCCTTCTTCTTGCGGGCCTTCTTGGCCATGCTCTGCCTCCTTGTGCTGGTCACGGTCCGGCCGCGGGCGAGCGCGGCGGAGGTCGCGTACCGGTTCCCGGACGCCGGGAACCGACCCGCTGATGCTAGTGCCGACGGCGGTGCCCGGGGACCGGCGGGGGCGGAACCGGCGTGCCGGGCGCGCTGTGCCGGGGCGTGACCGGGGTCATGATTGGATACCGTTCGCAGCAACACCGGTGGAGAGGGAGGGCCTGGAGATGGCCGAGGAGATCCGCGCCGAGATGGTGGCGAACGTCTGGAAGGTCGTGGCGTCGGCCGGGGACAGCGTGTCCGAGGGCGACACGCTGGTGATCCTGGAGTCGATGAAGATGGAGATCCCGGTGATCGCCGAGTCCGACGGCGTGGTGTCGCAGATCGCGGTCAACGAGGGCGACGTCGTGCAGGACGGTGACCTGATCGCGGTGATCGGTTGACCGGGCTGCGGGTCCGTCGGGCCGAGCCGGCCGATTTCCCGGCGGTGGCCCGCCTCACGGTCGCCGCGTACGAGGCCGACGGACAGCTCAAGGGCGAGAGCGGCTACGGGCCGGTGCTCGCCGACGTGGCCACCCGGGCCGAGACCGGTGAGGTGCTGGTCGCCGCCGACGAGGCCACCGGCGAGGTGTTGGGCGCCGTGACGTTCGTGCTGCCCGGCACCCCGTACGCCGAGCTCGCCGGCCCGGGGGAGGCCGAGTTCCGGATGCTCGCCGTCGACCCGGCCGCGCAGGGCCGGGGCGCCGGGGCGGCCCTCGTCGACGCGTGCGTGGCGCGCGCCACCGAGCTGGGCTGTTCGGCCGTGGTGATCTGCGTACGCAGCGGGATGGCGGCCGTGGCGCGCCGGCTCTACGGGCGGCTGGGCTTCGTGCGGGCGCCCGAGAAGGACTGGACCCCGGTGCCCGGCGTGGAGCTGCTCGGCCTGCGCCTGGACCTGACGCCGCCGGCCTGACCCGGGCCGGCCCGCCGGCCGCCGCGCCGGCGGCCCGCCCCGGTCAGGAGCCGTCGCCGATGCGCGCCAGGAGTTCGTCGGCCACCTCGAGGGCGATCTTCTTGCGCTCCTCGGCGGTGATGCCCGGGGTGCGGACCGCGAACCAGCTGCTGTGCACGGCGAAGAGGGTCAGCACGGCGCGCAGCTGGGCGGCGGGGGAGTCGTCGCCCCGGCTCAGCTCGTGCGCCAGCCGCATCATCCGGTCGCGCATCTGCTGCCCGGAGGCGAGGCTCTTGAGCACCGTCTGGTTCTGCTCGAAGAACCGCATCACCGTGGGCAGCTCACCGGCGAACATCGCGTCCGCGTACCGGCCGATCAGCGCGCGCCGGGTCGCCAGCGTGGCCGGCTGGGTGCCGGCCCACTCGATCAGCTCGTCCATCCGGCGCAGCCGGTCCTCGACGAAGCTGCTGACGATCTCGTCCTTGCTCTTGAAGTGGTAGTAGAGCGCGGCCTTGGTCACGCCGAGCCGCTCGGCGATCTCCCGGAGCGAGGTCTTCTCGTACCCCTGCTCGGTGAAGAGCTCCAGCGCGACGGCCTGAATGCGTTCCCGCGTGCCGCCTGTGCTCTCCCTCACCCGTACCACCCAATTCGCTTGACGGTTCCTACTGCCCAACTTACCGTCCGGCTAGTAAGGTAACTAGCCGGACGGCAAGTAAGTTGGTCACAGATCTTCGGGGGAGCTTACCCATGAGTCAACCAGCCCAGGTGACGGCGAGACCCAACGTCCGGGTCGTGCTGTTCGGCCTGATGATCGCGATGATGCTCGCGATGCTCGACAACATGATCGTCAGCACCGCGCTGCCGCGGATCGTCTTCGAGTTCGGCGGGGCCGACCACTTCACCTGGGTGGTCACCGCGTACGTGCTGGGCACCACGGTCTCCACCCCGATCTGGGGCAAGCTCGGTGACCTCTACGGCCGCAAGGCGGTCTTCCTGACCTCGGTGGTCGTCTTCCTGGTCGGCTCCGCGCTCTGCGGCATGTCCGGGTCGGGCGTCTTCGGCGGGGTCGACACCGGGATGATCGAGCTGATCGCGTTCCGGGCCGTCCAGGGCCTCGGCGCCGGTGGCCTCATGGTCGGCGTCATGGCGATCATCGGTGACCTGGTGCCGCCTCGCGAGCGGGGTCGCTACCAGGGCATGATCGCCGGCATCATGGCCATCGCCATGGTGGCCGGCCCGCTGGTCGGCGGCTTCATCACCGACAACCTCTCGTGGCGGTGGGCGTTCTACGTCAACCTGCCGCTCGGCGGCGCGGCCCTGCTGGTCCTCGCCACCACCATGCACTTGCCGAAGTACCGCACCGAGCACAAGATCGACTGGCTGGGCGCCGCGCTGCTCTCCGTCGGCATCACCGCGATCGTGCTGGTCACCACCTGGGGCGGGAACGAGTACGACTGGTCCTCCCCGCAGATCCTCGGCCTCGCCGCGCTCGCCCTGGTCGCCCTGGTGGCCTTCGGTCTCGTCGAGCGCCGGGCCCCCGAGCCGATCCTGCCGCTGGGCCTGTTCGCCAACCGCAACTTCGCCCTCATCTCGGCGATCGGCTTCCTGCTCGGCTTCGCCATGTTCGGCGCCATGAACTTCCTGCCGCTCTACCAGCAGACCGTGCAGGGCGCCTCGGCCACCAACAGCGGCCTGCTGCTGCTCCCGCTGATGTTCGGCATGCTGGTGGTCTCGCTGGTGGTCGGCCGGGCCATCACGAAGACCGGGCGCTACCGGGCCTTCCCGATCGTCGGCGGCGTGGTGATGGCCACCGGCATGGGCCTGCTGACCCAGCTCGACCTGAACACCAGCAAGGTCGTCTCCTCGCTCTACATGGTGGTGCTCGGCGTCGGCATGGGCTTCCTCATGCAGACCTCGATGCTGATCGCGCAGAACAGCGTGGAGCAGAAGGACCTGGGCGCGGCGAGCGGTGCGGCCACCTTCTTCCGGTCCATCGGCGGCTCGTTCGGCGTCTCGCTCTTCGGCGCGATCTTCGCCAACCGGCTCGCCGACTCCGCCGCCGGCCCGGCCTTCGCCGGCGGCGGCGAGGGCGGGGCCATGAACCTGGACAAGCTCAAGGAACTCGCCGGGCCGGTGCGGGAGGTCGTGCTCGGGGCACTCTCCGACGCCATCTCGCACGTCTTCTTCTGGGCGGTCTTCTTCACCGTGGCGGTCCCGGTGCTCGCCTGGTTCATCAAGGAGGTCCCACTGCGCACGGCTAACGACGTCCCGCCGGCCGACGCGACCCCGGAGGAGCAGGCCGAGGCCGCCCTCGGCAAGGCGCCCGTCTGACCCACCCGCCGCGGCCACGCCGACCCGTCATCGGGTACGGCGTGGCCGCGTCGTTTCCGGAGCGCTGCCGTCAGGGGTGGCGGCGGAAGAGGGCGGTGAGGCGGCGCCAGAGGCGGTGCAGGGCGCCGGCCGGAGCGGCCGGAACCGGGCTGATGATCAGGGTGTCGGCCAGGGCGCGGGTGGGCGGATCCAGGTCCGGGGTGGCCAGCGCCAGGTGGGCCAGGGACACCGCGATCGGCACCCGGCGCTCGCGGGCCACGGCCGCCACGTCGGCGAGCCGCTCGGCCACCACCCGCGCCACGTCGGGGCGGGCGGCGGGGTCCACCCAGGCGGCGGTGACCAGCGCGAACAGCGCTGCCTCGGTGATCCAGTCCTCCACGCCCCAGACCAGTTCGAGCAGCACGCGGCGCCGGGTGGACTCCGCCCACGGCTCGTCGGTGCGGTGGTGCAGCAGGCCGAGGCAGGCCCAGACCTGCACGCAGCGCACCCAGAGCGACGGGTCCTGGCCGGCGAGCACCCGCCCCAGCGCGGTGGCCGGCGCGGCCGGCGGGTGCACCAGCAGGCCGAGCAGGTCGGCGAGGTCCAGGGTGGCCAGTCCCACCGCGGCGTCGTACGCGGCCGGCGGGTGCGGCCAGGCCGGGTGGGCGAGCTGCCGGATCCGTTCCGCCGCCTCGGCCGAGGGGGTGGGCAGGGTGGGCGCGGCCACAGTGCCGTCGTAGCGCCAGAGCTGGCAGGTGGTGGACCGGCGGGGTTCCCGCGGGTCCGGGTCCGCCACCGCGGCCACCTCCACGGCCAGCCCGGGCGCGGCCGCCGCCGCGGTCCGCATGGCGCTCGGCGGCTCCAGCCCGTCGAGGCGTACGGCCACGGGGGCGTCGGCGGCGAGCGCCCGGCGCAGTGCGTCCAGCACCGGCCCGCCGGCCGGGGTCACCTGGCCGAGCCAGGGACGGCCGCGGCAGCACTCGGCCAGGTCACCGTGCTCGTGGGTGTCGTCGGGGTGGTCCCGGACGAAGTCGGCGAGCGCCACCAGGTGGGCCACGTCCCCGTCGCGCTGGAAGCGCAGCCGGTGCGCGGTGTGCACGGCGCAGTCGAAATTCGGATCCTTGGCCAGGGCCTGGTCGATCCAGTCCAGCGCCTCGTCGAGCCGGCCGTGGTCGGCCAGCGTGCCGGCGATGTCGGCATAGACGGCCAGGTCGTCGGGGTCGAGGGCGACGGCCCGTTCCAGCGCGGCGAGCGCGTCCCGGGTCCGGCCGGCGCTGCGGTACGCGTAACCGAGCCACACCTCGCCGAGTTTGGTGGGCTGTGCGCGTACCCCTCGGGAGGCCCAGGTGACGGCGAGGGCGACCTCGCCGAGGCGCCGGGCCAGCGCGGACGCCGCGCCCAGCAGCAGCGGGTGGGCGGGGTGCACGGTGACCGCGTTGCGGGCCAGGGTGAGGTACGGGCGCAGTGGCTCGCGCAGCCGGCGGGGGACCGGGTCGGGCGCCGTGGCGCAGACCTGCATGAGGATCCGGGCGGTGCGCTCGGGGTCGAGCCGTTCGGGCAGGTCGGGCGCGGTGACCCAGGGCACCGCGGCCCACTCGGCCGTGGGGGCGTAGCCGGTGGCCGCCGCCAGCAGGTCGAGCCCTTCGGCGGGGCGGCCGGCGGCGGCGAGCAGGTGGGCGCGGGCCACCACCGCGCCGACGAAGGCGTGGTGGCCGAGCGGGAAGAGGTCCAGGTCGCCCCCGCTGGCCGCGGCGAGCCGGGCGAGCGTCTCGTGCACCTCGGGCAGCGTGGGAGCCTGGACGAGGGCGGCGGCGACGTGGTCGGCGGCGTGCCGGAGGTCCCCCTCGGCCAGTGCCAGCCGGGCCAGCGCGAGCTCCTCCTCCGCGGAGAGCGCGGGGTCGTCCTCGGGCACGTCGTCCTCTCGGGTGGTCGGTCCGCCAGCCGGGCAAGCCTAGGGGATCATGGCCGCGGATGGTGATCCACTGCGCACTACTGTTCGTTCCGTTGCTCGTCGCCGCCGAAAGGTGCAAGACTGAGCACCGAACGCGCGGCAAACGCGCAGGAGGGGGTCTTCCGTGACGCGTCCAGGGGCCGGGATGGCCGCCGACATCGACGAGCAGCCGGCCGGCTACGACCGCCTGCTCTCCGCCGAGCACGCCGGGGCGATCGCCCGGGTCGCGGCGGTGATCGCCGAGCGCCGGCCCCGCCACGTGGTCTTCACCGCCCGCGGAACCTCCGACCACGCGGCGCTCTATGCCGCCTATCTCACCGAGATCCGGCTCGGCCTGCCCGCCGGGCTCGCCTCGCCCAGCGCCATCACCGTCTTCGGCGCCCGGCCCGACCTCTCCGACGCCCTGGTGGTCGGGGTCAGCCAGAGCGGCGGATCGCCCGACCTTGCCGAGGTGCTGCGGGTGGCCCGGGAGTCCGGCGCGCTCACCCTGGCCGTCACCAACAACCCCGACTCGCGGCTGGTGGACACCGCCGAGCTGAGCGTGGACATCGCCGCCGGGCACGAGCGGGCCGTGGCCGCCACCAAGACCTACACGGCCGAACTGCTCGCGCTGCTCATGCTCGTCGAGGGGGTACGCGCCGGCGACGGCGTGCTCCCCGCCGAGGAGCGGGCCGCCCTGGCCCGCCTGCCCGAGCTGGCCGAGCGCACCCTGTCCGACGCCACCCCGGCGCAGCTCGCCCCGCGCTACCGGTTCGCCGCCCAGCTCGTCACCACCGGCCGGGGCTACGCGTACCCGACCGCCCGGGAGGCGGCGCTGAAGCTGATGGAGACCTCCTACCTGCCGGCGCTGGCCTTCTCCGGCGCCGACCTGCTGCACGGCCCGCTCGCCATGACCGACCCGGACGTGCCGGTGCTGGCCGTGGTCGGCTCGGGCCCCGGCGGGCGCTCGATGCGCGAGGTGCTGCCCCGGCTCGGCGAGCGCCGCGCCGACGTCGTGGTGGTCGGTTCCGCCGACGTCGGGGCGACCGCCCGGATGGCCGTGCCCGAGGTCGACGAGCGGTACGCCCCGCTGCTCGACATCCTGCCGTTGCAGCGGCTCGCCCTGGCCCTGGCGCTGGCCCGGGGCGAGGACCCGGACGCCCCCCGCGGGTTGAAGAAGGTCACGGCGACGATGTGAGGCCCGGCGTGGCACGCTGTTCAGCGTGTCCACCCTCCGTGACCTCGCCGAGGAGCACACCTCGCTCCGGCCGGCCGACATCGACCACCTGCACCGGATCGCCGGCGACTGGCAGCTCCTCTCCGACCTGTCCTTCGCCGACCTGCTGCTCTGGGTGCCGGTCGACGCCGACGGCACGTTCCTCTGCGTGGCCCAGGTCCGCCCGACGACCGCGCCGACCGCGTACCTGGACGACCAGGTCGGCCGGATCGTCGGCGGGCCCGAGGTGGCGCACCTGGAGGTCGCCCTCCGGCAGGGCCGGATCTGGCGGGAGGGCGACCCGGTCTGGTACGGCGACGTGCCCGCCCGCCACGAGGCCATCCCGGTGCGGCTGCGCACGGCCGACGGGGAGTCCGGCGAGGTGGTGGCGGTGGTCGGCCGGGACACCAACCTCTCCACCGCGCGCACGCCCAGCCAGCTCGAACTGAACTACCTGACCACCGCCGACGACCTGGCCCAGATGATCGCCGACGGCACCTTCCCGCCGCCCCGGCACCCGGGCGAGACCACCTCGGCGCCCCGGGTCGGCGACGGCCTGGTCCGGCTCGACGCCAACGGGAAGGTCACCTACGCCAGCCCCAACGCGCAGTCCGCGTACCGCCGGCTGGGCTTCGCCTCCCACCTGGTGGGCGAGGACCTGGCCAAGCTGCACCGCCGGCTCGCCGGCGACCCCCTCGAAGGCACCGACGCCGGCAACGCGGTGCTCGCCGCGCTGCGCGGCGAGGCCCCGCCCCGCCGGGAGATCGACGCCCGGGGCGCCACCATGCTCACCCGGGCGCTGCCGCTGATGCCCGCGGGCGTGCCGATCGGCGCGCTGGTGCTGGTCCGCGACATCACCGAGGTACGCCGCCGCGACCGCGCCCTGATCACCAAGGACGCCACCATCCGGGAGATCCACCACCGGGTAAAGAACAACCTCCAGACCGTCGCCGCGCTGCTCCGCCTCCAGGCCCGCCGGGTCGCCATGCCCGAGGCCCGGGTCGCCCTGGAGGAGTCGGTACGCCGGGTCGCGTCCATCGCCCTGGTGCACGAGACGCTCTCCATGTCCAGTGACGAGGCGGTCGAGTTCGACGGCATCGTCGACCGGGTCGCCAGCGCGGCCACCGAGGTGGCGGCGACCGAGGTGACCGTCGGCATGCGCCGCCAGGGCAGCTTCGGCGTGCTCCCCGCCGAGATCGCCACCTCGCTGGTGATGGTCCTCAACGAGCTGCTGCTCAACGCCGTCGAGCACGGCTTCCCACCGGCCGGTGAGGAGGGCGCCCCGGGCCCCGACGGCGCGCCGGAGCCGGCCGTGGTGGTCTCCGCGCACCGGTTCCGCAAGCAGTTGCACGTCTCGGTCGCCGACAACGGACGGGGCCTGCCCGAGCAGTTCGACGCGGAGAAGGGCGGCAACCTCGGGCTCCAGATCGTCCGGGCCCTGGTCACCGGCGAGCTGCGCGGCACGATCGAGCTGCGCAACGGCGCCGAGGGCGGCACCGAGGCCATGCTGGTCGTTCCCCTGGCGCGCGGCACCGCCGACCGCCTCGCCGGCTGACCGGCTGCCCTCGCCGCCGAGAGGTCACCGGGTGAGCAGGGCGACGGTCAGGCCGGGGCGGGGCCAGACCTGGCGGACCGTGAAGGCGCCGCGCAGGGCGTCGCCCTTGGCGCCGGGCACCGCCGCCAGCGGGTCGGCGCGCCGGCCGGTGACCACCAGCCAGACCCGGTCCACGCCGGCCAGGCACTCCGCCGGGCGGCCGCACTCGGCGGCCCAGAGGTCCGCGCGCTGCCGCTGGTCGCGCACCACCAGCACGTCGCGCGGCCGCCGCGCCCCCAGGTGGTACGCCAGGCCGAGATCCGGGAAGAGCCAGCTGTCCCGGGGCGAGTAGACGATCGCGTCGCCCGGCCGTTGGTGGTCGGCGACGACCCGGGCCACGCCCGCGTAGTCCACCGGGGCGGTCCGCGGCCACTCGTGGGTGCGCCGCAGCGCGGCCTGGTCCGGCAGCCCGACCAGGCCGGCCAGGGTCACCACGGCCAGCGCGGGCACCAGCCGTACGCCGGCCAGCGCGGCCCCGGCCAGCAGGCAGGCGAACGGCACGGTGAAGATCAGATACCGGGTGACCCAGAGCGGCACCACCGTGCCGGCGGCGTAGAGCAGCAGCACCGGCAGCAGCACGGCGAGCCCCGGCAGCAGCGCCCGCCGGCCGAGCCGGGCCGTGCCGAGCGCGGCGAGACCGAGCAGCAGGCCGCCCACCACCCCGCTCTGCGCCAGCGCGCCGGGCAGCGCGGCCAGGTCGTCGACGCGGACCAGGCGGACCCAGTCGAGCTGGCGGCCGCGCTGGCCCCCGGCCACCAGCACCAGCGGGGCCACCAGCACGACCGCCGGCAGCAGGGCCACCAGCCACCGCCACAGCACCCCGGCCCGGGCGGCCGTAGCGGACCGGGTCCGGCCCTCCCGGTCCCCGTCGCGCTCCGCGCCGGTCCGGCCCGGACCCGTCGTCGCCTCGGCCGGGGCCGATGGTGTGGCGACCTCTGGCGGGGTGCCGTCAGCGAGGCCCGGGGGCGGGGGGACGCCGGCCGCTGCGAGACCGCGCCCGGCGGCCAGCAGCACCACGACGGCGTGCGCGGCGAGCAGGGTGAGGGCGATCAGGTGGAGCAGCCCGAGCGCGGCGACGGCCGCGGCGTATCCGGCCCAGCGCCGCCAGGTCGGCCGGCGCAGCGCCCCGACCAGCAGCAGCGTGGCGAGCACGGCCAGCAGGGTGGCCGGCGCGTAGGGGCGGGCCTCCTGGCCGTACCGGGAGGTGGCCGGCAGCACGGCGAGGAGCAGCCCGGCGAGCAGCCCGGCCCGGGGACCGGCCAGCCGGGCGCCGAGCCGGGCGGTGAGCGCGGCGGCCCCGGCCATGGCCAGCGCGGACGGCAGCCGCAGCGCGGTCGTTGACGTCCCGGCGAGCGCGGTCCAGCCGTGCATGAGCAGGTAGTACGGCCCGGTCGCGGCGTCGATGGTGCCGGCCAGCCGGACCAGGTCGGGGACCGGGCGGGTGGCGGCGCTCCACGTCGCCAGCTCGTCGCGCCACGGCTGCGCGTGCCCGATCCCGGCGAGCGTGACCGCGAGGGTGAGCAGGCCGGGGATCGTCCACACCGGCCAGCCCCGGCGGTCGTCGGGCGGCGCGGACTCCGATGGCGCGGTCACATCCCGCAGCCTCACACGACGACGCCGCGCGCCGGGCCGGTCCGCCGATCCCGGAAGGATCCACCCCAGGTCGCCCCGCTCCTGAAAGCCCACCTCGGCGAGCTGGAGTCGATCAAGGCGAGGGCGCGGCAGCGTACCACCGTCTATGGCCCGGCGGTGGCCCGTGATGTGGGATCACATGGGCGGCCGGTAGTCGGGGACTTGCGGGTGTGGCAGCATGTGGCCTATGACCGCCGCTGTCATCCGCCGCTTCGTGGCCCGTCGCCACGTCGATTACGGCCGTGTCCGCAGCGCGATCTGTCCGGCCATCTGACGACGCCCGACCCATCCGTCTCGGGCGCGTTCCGCGCCGGCCGTCATCGACATCGCCGTCCTCGGCCCTCACCCAGGGCCGGCCGCCGCGTCCGCGCTTCCAGGCACAGCAGACAACGGAGGACGCCGCGATGGCGGTCAGCAGCATCACCACGACCCGGCCCGAGAACCCGGCGCCCGCCGCCCGGGCCCCCCGCCGCCCGCGCGGCGAGGGGCAGTGGGCGCTCGGGCACCGCGAGCCGCTCAACCCCAACGAGCGGATGAAGAAGGACGACGACCCGCTGAACGTGCGGGCCCGGATCGAGAACATCTACGCGCACCGGGGCTTCGCCTCGATCGACCCGCAGGACCTGCGCGGCCGGTTCCGCTGGTGGGGCCTCTACACCCAGCGCAAGGCGGGCATCGACGGCGGGCGCACGGCCGTGCTGGAACCACACGAGCTGGAGGATGAGTTCTTCATGCTCCGGGTGCGGGTGGACGGTGGCCAGCTCACCCTGGCCCAGCTCCGGGTCGTCGCGGACATCTCGCGAGAGTTCGCCCGCGACACCGCCGACATCACCGACCGGCAGAACATCCAGTACCACTGGATCCGGGTCGAGGACATGCCGGAGATCTGGCGCCGGCTGGAGGCCGTCGGCCTGCAGACCACCGAGGCGTGCGGCGACTGCCCGCGGATCGTGCTGGGCAGCCCGGTCGCCGGGGTGGCCCGGGACGAGGTGCTCGACCCGACGCCGGCGATCGACGAGATCGTCCGCCGGTACGTCGGCGACAAGGCATTCTCCAACCTGCCCCGCAAGTTCAAGACCTCGATCTCCTGGCTGGTCGACACCCCGTACGAGGCGAACGACGTCGCCTTCCTCGGCGTCGAGCACCCCGACCACGGGCCCGGCTTCGACCTCTGGGTGGGCGGTGGCCTCTCCACCAACCCGATGCTGGCCAAGCGCCTCGGCGCGTGGGTGCCGCTGGCCGAGGTGCCGGACGTCTGGGCCGGCGTGGTCGGCATCTTCCGTGACTACGGCTACCGCCGGCTGCGCAACCGGGCACGGCTGAAGTTCCTGGTCGCCGACTGGGGCCTGGCGAAGTTCCGCGAGGTGCTGGAGAAGGAGTACCTGGGCCGGGCGCTGCTCGACGGGCCGGCCGCGACGCTCCCGGCGAAGCCGGTCGACCACATCGGCGTGCACCCGCAGCGCGACGGCAACAACTACGTCGGGGCCGCCCCGGTGGTGGGCCGGGTCTCCGGCACCCAGCTCGCCCGGCTCGCCGACGTGGCCGAGGCGCACGGCAGTGACCGGGTGCGGCTCACCCCGTACCAGAAGTTGCTGGTGCTGGACGTGGCGCCGGAGCGGACCGACTCGCTGGTGGCCCAGCTGCGCGGGATCGGTCTGGAGGCCCGGCCCTCGGCCTGGCGGCGCGGCACCATGGCCTGCACCGGGATCGAGTTCTGCAAGCTCGCCATCGTGGAGACCAAGCGGCGCGGCGAGGAGCTGGTGGCCCGGCTGGAGGAGCGGCTGCGCGACTTCGACGCCGACATCTCCATCCACCTCAACGGCTGCCCGAACGCCTGTGCCCGCACCCAGGTGGCCGACATCGGCCTCAAGGGCCAGCTCGTCGTGGGCCCGGACGGCCAGCAGGTGGAGGGCTTCCAGGTGCACCTCGGCGGCGGCCTGGGCATGGCCGCCGGGCAGACCGCCGGCTTCGGCCGCAAGCTGCGCGGCCTGAAGACCACCGCCGAGGCGCTTCCGGAGTACGTGGAACGGCTGGCCCGCCGCTACCTGGCCGGCCGGCACGAGGGCGAGAGCTTCGCCAACTGGGTGATCAGGGTCGACGAGGAGGAATTGCGATGAGCGATGCCCGATCTGCGCCTCTCTACTGCCCGTACTGCGGGGAGGAGGACCTGCGGCCGCACGAGGCCGGGCACGGCGCCTGGGAGTGCCACGCCTGCGCGCGGGTCTTCACCGTGAAGTTCACCGGACTGCTCTCCCGGGCGGTGACCCGATGAGCGCCCTGCCCTCCGCCGCCGGCCTGGGCCTGGTCGGGATCGGCGGGCCGGCCCCGGCCGACCCGGCCCGGCGCGACCCGGAGGAGCTGCGCGCGCTGGCCGAGCGGGCCGGCCGGGAACTGGAGGGCGCGCCCGCGCTGGAGATCGCCCGCTGGGCCGCCGAGACCTTCGGCGACCGGTTCTGCGTGACCAGCTCGATGGCCGACGGGGTGCTGGCCCACCTGGTCTCCCGGGTCGCCCCCGGGGTCGACGTGGTCTTCCTGGACACCGGCCTGCACTTCCCGGAGACGCTCAAGGTCCGCGACGAGGTGGCCCGGCGGCTGCCGGTGAACGTGCGCTCGATCCGGCCCCGGATGACCGTCGGACAGCAGGACGGCCAGTACGGCCCCCGGCTGTTCAGCAAGTCCCCGGACGACTGCTGCCAGCTGCGCAAGGTGGAGCCGCTGGAGCGGGCGCTGACCGGGTACGACGCCTGGGCCGCCGGGCTGCGCCGGGACGAGTCGCCGACCCGGGCCAACACCCCGGTGGTGGCCTTCGACACGCGGCGCGGCAAGGTCAAGGTCAACCCGATCGCGGCCTGGAGCCAGCGGGACGTGGACGCCTACATCGCCCGCTACGACATCCCGGTCAACGAGCTGTTCGCCCGGGGCTACGGCTCGATCGGCTGCTGGCCCTGCACCCGCCGCACCCGGGCGGGGGAGGACCCGCGGGCGGGCCGCTGGGCCATGTTCGAGAAGACCGAGTGCGGCCTGCACACCTGACCGCCGAGCCGCCGGTGGTGCTGGTCGCGCACGGCAGTCGGGACCCCCGGGCGGCCGCGGCGATCCGGGCCCTGGCCCGAGCCGTGGCGGCCGCCCGTCCCGGCGTCCCGGTGCTGCCGAGCTGGCTGGACCACACCAATCCCGGTCCCGCCGCGGTGCTGCGGGACCTGGCCGCCGCCGGTCATTCGCGGGCAGTGCTGGTGCCGTTGCTGCTGACCGCCGCGTACCACCGGAAGGTCGACATCCCGGCGGCGGTGGCGGCGGCCCGCGCGGGCGGCGCGGCCATCGAGGTGCGGGTGACCGACGTGCTGGGGCCGGCGGACGGGGTGGTGGACGCCCGGCTGCTGGCCGGGCTGCGCCGTCGGCTGGCCGAGGCGGCGCCGGGCGGCTTCGACGCCCTGGTGCTGGCCGCGGCGGGCACCCGGGATCCGCGGGCGCGCGGTTCGGTGGGGCGGGTCGCCGCGGCGCTCGGCGCCGAGCTGGGCGTGCCCTGCCGGGTGTCGTACGCGTCGGCGGCGCCCCCGGGCGCCGGTGTCGCGGTGTCCCGGCTGCGCGCGGCGGGTGCCCGCCGGGTGGCGGTGGCCGGCTACTTCCTGGCCCCGGGGCTGTTCCACGACGCGGTCCGGGCGACGGCGGAGCGGGCCGGCGCGGTGGCGGTCGCCGATCCGCTGACCGACCTGCCGGAACTCGCCGATCTGGTGCTGCGTCGGGTCGACGCCGTGCCGGTCGGCAGCCCGGTGTGACGCGCGTCGCCTCCATGATCAACCAGGGCGGCGCCGGGGTAGCGGGGTGTCACGTGCTCCGGACAGCAGAACGCCCCGGCCGGAATCCGGCCGGGGCGTTCAGTTGCGTGCGAATCAGGCGGAGTGAGCGCGCAGCACCCGGAGCCCGCCGCGGCGCTTCACCGCGCGGCGCTCCTCTTCGCTCATCCCGCCCCAGACGCCGGCGTCCTGACCGGACTCCAGCGCCCACTGGAGGCAGTGGTCGGTCACCGGGCAGCGCCGGCAGACGGCCTTGGCCTGCTCCACCTGCAGGAGGGCCGGGCCGGACGTCCCGATCGGGAAGAACAGCTCCGGGTCCTCGTCGCGGCAGACGGCATCGTGGCGCCAGTCCATGGCGGCAACACTCCTCATTCTCAAATGGGTGGCCAGATAACGCTTCGTTGCTATTCCTATATGCGTCCGCATTGCCGATCGGTGACGGTCAGCGTCCATCAATTCGGCGCTGCGTGAGCAGGCTTGCGGGCCGTGGACCTGCTGGAACAGCTCAACCTGCCGAGCATATCCAGGCAATGTCCCGGTAACACGACTTCGCTTGTGAATACTTTCACGAACTGTCGCGATGTCAAGGGTGGCGCTCGGAAAAACTCCGAACAGTGAGCGGGCTCACCACCCTTTTGTCCGGGTTTCAGAGCGCTCTGGTTACCCGGCGTGCCACAGTCGAGGATCAATATAGTACGGTCTGCGTGACGTTGCTGACATTTCCGGCACCTTCCCTCGGTGTGGCGGTCACCGCCGGATGCGGTGAGGGGGTCCGCGTCAACCGACGGGAGTACCCGAGACCTAGCAGATTACTCTCAGTGCGGCAGGCACGGATGCGAATCTGACTTTTTCCCGCTCGCCGAGGTAGTCGCCGTCCAACTGGAAGGCCAGCGGACGGGCCGAGAGCAGGGTGAACTCCGCCACGTCGTGCAGCCGGAGCACCTGCCGGCCGCGCGGGTCGGGCTCCCGGGCGAAGAACTGGGTCACCGTCCGTGCCGTGCTGGCCACCTTGAGGCGCCGCAGGGCGAGCACGTCGAGGCCGAGGTCGAACGAGGCCTCCGGGTTCGGGTTGATCTCCCGGTCGCCCAGGTACGTCCACGGGGCGGTGTTCTGGATGATGATCGTGCCCAGGTCGGTCTCGGCGGGCTCACCGGGGCGCTCCAGCGTGATCGCCGGGTGCCGCCGGTCCGAGGCGAGGAAGTACTGGCTCACCGTGGAGCGGAAGTAGAGCGTCGGCGTGGACACCCGGCCCCGCTTGCGGGCCCGCTCGACCCGCTGGATGACGGCCGCGTCGATGCCGAAGCCCGCGCAGAAGGTGAAGTAGCGGTCGTCCGCCCGGCCCAGCCCGATGGTCCGGGACCGGCCCAGCCGCAGCCCCTCCAGGATCATGCTGGTCCCGTCCGGCCACTCCCGGGGCAGGCCGAGGGCCCGGGCGAAGACGTTGGTCGAGCCGCCCGGGACGGTCGCCAGCGCCGGCAGCCGCTCCGCCGGGGTCTGCCCGGTGCGGAAGGTCGGCGGCTCGGCCGCCATCAGGCCGTTCACCACCTCGTTGACCGTGCCGTCGCCGCCGAGCGTGACCACCAGGTCGACGCCCTCCTGGGCGGCCTCCCGCGCCAGGTCCATGGCGTGGCCCCGCCGGCGCGTGTATCGCACCGACAGGTCGACTTCGCTGCGCAGCGCCCGGACCAGCACGTCCCGGCTGCGCTCGCTGGTGGTGGTGGCCTTCGGATTGACCACCAGGACGGCCCGCATGGGCGGCACTGTACCGCGCCTACCCACGGGTATCGTGTCGCGCGTGACGATCGACTCCGGCCCGGTTCCCGGCACGCTCCGCTGGGCGGTGCTCCTGCTGCGCGCCGAGGCGGTGGCGCTCGGCCTGGTCGCGGTGTGGCTCATCTGGTCCGACCTGACGGCGCGTACCACCGACCTGACCTCGGCGCTGCTGGTGACCGCCTTCGCGGTCGCAGGAGCGGCCGTGCTCTGGGCGCTCGGCACCGCGCTGGGCCGTCGTCGCTCGGGGGCCCGGGCGCCGGCCATCGTGCTTCAGCTCATGCTGCTGCCGGTCGGCTGGTACATGATCCAGGGCGGGCTGGGCTGGCTGGGCCTGCCGCTCATGGCGCTCGGCCTCGCCGTCACCGGCCTGCTGGTCAGCACCCCGACCAACCGGGCGCTCGGCTTCGACTGACGCCGCGCCCGCCGGGCCGGTCAGTAGCCGGAGGCGCGGCGGGTGAGCAGGGAGATGGTGGCCCGGCCGTCGGCGGCCCGGGCGCTCGCCGAGGTGGTCAGCGCGGTGAGCACCTTCCAGGCGAAGGACGACTCCGAGGGAAGCGTGGCGCCCCGCACGGTCGGCACGGTCACCTCGACGGTGAGCGCGTCCTCGGTGACCGCGAAGCGGCACTCCAGCTCGGCGTCGCGAGTGGCGATGGCGAGCAGCATGGCGCACGCCTCGTCGACCGCGATGCGCAGGTCCTCGATCTCGTCGAGGGCGAACTGGAGCCGGGCCGCGAGACCGGCGGTGGCGGTGCGCAGCACGCCGAGGTAGCCGCCGTCCGCGGGCACCGTGAGGTGCACGACGTCGTCGTCGGTCGTCGGCTGGCCGGTCAGTTGAGTCACGCCTCATCCCCCCGGTGCGGGACTCTACCCGGTCAGGCGTCCGGCCGCGTGGGGGTGGCCGCGGCCTGCGCCGCGAGGTCGTGCAGCGCCGTCCCGGCCAGCCGGTAGGGCACCCACTCGTCCATCGGTGCGGCCCCGATGGCGGCGTAGAAGCGGGCGGCGGGGTTCCAGTTGATCATCCACCACTCCAGCCGCCGGTAGCCGCGCTCGACGCAGATCGCGGCGAGGGTGGCGAGCAGCAGGCGGCCCGCGCCGGTGCCGCGGGCGGCCGGCCGGAGGTACAGGTCCTCCAGGTAGATGCCGTGCACGCCCTCCCAGGTGGAGAAGTTGAGGAACCAGAGGGCGAAGCCGATCGGCTGGTCGGCGGGATCCACGGCGACGTGCCCGTACAGCGCCGGCGCGGGACCGAAGAGGGCGGCGGTGAGCTGCTCCTCGGTGAGGTGGCACTGCTCGGGGGCGCGCTCGTAGTCGGCGAGTTCGTGCACCATCGCGACGACGGCCGGCACGTCCTCGGGACGCGCCGGCCGGATCGTCGGTGCCTGGGCGGGCAGGCTCACGCCTGCTTGGTCTCCCAGAAGATCTTCGAGATCTCGTCGATCTTCTGCAGCAGCTTGTCGGCCACGGCCGGGTCCATGCTGCCCTTCGCGCCGGCGGAGCCGGCGAGCTTGGTGGTCTCGTTGAACAGTTCGTGCAGGTGCGGGTACTTCTCGAAGTGCTGCGGCTTGAAGTAGTCGGTCCAGAGCACCCACAGGTGGTGCTTGACCAGCTCGGCCCGCTGCTCCTTGATGAGGATGGCGCGCGTGCGGTACTCCGGGTCGGTGTTGGCCTGGTACTTCTCGCAGATCATTTTGACCGACTCGGCCTCGATCCGGGCCTGCGCCGGGTCGTACACGCCGCACGGCAGGTCGCAGTGCGCGCTGGCGGTCACACGGGGCGTGAGGATGCGAGGAAGGCGCATCAGGGTCCTCCATGGGATGTTTGCGATGATCCGAGACGACATTACTCCTGGACATGCTCCCCGGCGGGCGGGAGGTGAAACCCGGTGCACGCCGCGAACGGCCCGGCCGCGCCAGTGCTCCGCGGGCCGCTGGCCGCCGTCCTGGTGACCGGCCCGTCCATGGCGCCCACTCTGCGGCACGGCGACGCCGTGCTGGTGCGGACCGGGGGCCGGCCGGTACGCCCCGGCGACGTGGTCGTCGCCGTCTTCCGCAGCCGCCCCGACCTGCTCGTGGTCAAGCGCGTGGTCCGCCGGCAGGACGGCGGCTGGTGGCTGCGCGGCGACAACGATCTGGTGACCGACGACTCCCGGGCGTACGGGGTGGCCGACGTCCGGGGCCGGGTGGTGGCGCGGTACTGGCCGCGTCCCGGGCTGGTCAAAGCTCGTTCGCCGGTGATATGACCCCGCTCACATCCCGGTGCCGGATGGCTGACTATGCTCGGAAAGTGCCCGGGTGACCCCCCGCACCGCCGCCCCGCTGGCCGCTGACCACGCGTGCCGAGCCGGCCGGTCCGTCTGCTCGACAGATCCTGGAGTCACCAATGTCTGCGTCCACCCCGGACCCCGCTGATCCCGTCTTCCGGCTGCACCTCGGCGGCAAGATGGCCGTCGCCTCGACGGTGCCGCTCACCAGCCGGGAGGACCTGTCCCTCGCGTACACCCCGGGCGTGGCCCGGGTCTGCGAGGCGATCGCCGCCGACCCCGACCTCGCCGACGACTACACCTGGGTGTCGCACACCGTCGCGGTGGTCACCGACGGCTCCGCCGTGCTCGGCCTGGGCAACATCGGTCCGCGCGCGGCGCTGCCGGTGATGGAGGGCAAGGCGGTGCTGTTCAAGCAGTTCGGGGGCGTGGACGCGGTTCCGGTCTGCCTGGACACCCAGGACGTGGACGAGATCGTGGCGATCGTGCGGGCGCTCGCCCCCTCGTTCGGCGGGATCAACCTGGAGGACATCAGCGCCCCGCGCTGCTTCGAGGTGGAGCGCCGGCTGGACGAGGCGCTCTCCATCCCGGTCTTCCACGACGACCAGCACGGCACCGCGATCGTGGTGCTGGCCGCGCTGCGCAACGCCGCCACCCTGCTCAACCGCAAGCTGGGCGACCTGCGGGTGGCGGTCAGCGGGGCCGGCGCGGCCGGTGTGGCGGTGACGAAGATGCTGGTCGCCGGGGGTGTCAACCCGGACCAGGTGGTGGTCTGCGACTCCAAGGGCATCATCGGGCGGCACCGCGAGCTGACCGGGACCAAGGCCGAGTTGGCCGAGATCACCAACGCCGAGGGGCGGCAGGGCGACATCACCGAGGCGCTGCGCGGCGCGGACGTCCTGGTCGGCGTCTCCGGTGGGCAGATCCCCGAGGCGGCGGTGGCCGGCATGGCCCCGAGCGGCATCGTCTTCGCGCTGGCCAACCCCACCCCGGAGGTGCACCCCGAGGTGGCCGCCCGGC
Organism: Micromonospora sp. NPDC023966; assembly: GCF_040639095.1. Taxonomy (NCBI): domain Bacteria; kingdom Bacillati; phylum Actinomycetota; class Actinomycetes; order Micromonosporales; family Micromonosporaceae; genus Micromonospora; species Micromonospora sp. NPDC023966. Next base: position 97,993 of record NZ_JBEZZJ010000012.1, read on the forward strand.
ACGTGGCCGTGGTCGCCACCGGGCGCAGCGACTACCCCAACCAGATCAACAACGTGCTCGCCTTCCCGGGCGTGTTCCGGGGCGCGCTGGACTCAAGGGCCACCCGGATCACCGACGGGATGAAGGTGGCCGCGGCCGACGCCATCGCCAACGTGGTGGCCGAGTCGCTGACGCCGGAGGCGATCGTGCCCTCCCCGCTGGACCCGCGGGTCGCCCCCGCGGTCGCCGAGGCGGTCGCGGAGGCCGCCCGGCGGGACGGGGTCGCCCGCCGCTGAGCGACGGGAAGAAACGGCGCCGGTGGGGAAGGTCGCCTTCTTGACGAGCGCTGAGCTTGTTACGGTGCCGATCATGCGTGCCGCCTTCGCCTCGGCCTTCGACGCCGACAACCCGCTCGCCGCGCTCACCGTCGGCGACCGCCCCGAGCCGACCCATCCGCAGGAGGACTGGGTCACCGTGCAGGTCCGGGCCAGCTCGCTCAACCACCACGACCTCTGGTCGTTGCGCGGGGTGGGCCTCAGTGCCGACCAGCTCCCGATGATCCTCGGCTGCGACGCGGTCGGCACCGACCCGGACGGCAACGAGGTGGTCATCTACCCGGTGGTGCCCACCCCAGGCGACCCCCGCGGGGTCTCCATCCTCTCCGAGCACTTCGCGGGCACCTTCGCCGAGCGGGTGGCCGTACCCCAGATGAACCTGCTGCCGCTGCCCGACGGCCTCTCCGCGATCGACGCGGCCTGCCTGCCCACGGCCTGGCTCACCGCGTGGCGGATGCTCACCACCAAGGGCCGGGTCGGCGACGGCGAGTCGGTGCTGGTCCAGGGGGCCGGCGGCGGCGTGGCCACCGCCGCCGTGGCGCTCGGCGTCGCGCTCGGCAAGCGGGTGTACGCGACCAGCCGCCACGCCGACAAGCGGGAGCGGATCACCGAGCTGGGCGCGACCGCGCTGGAGCCCGGCGCCCGGCTGCCCGAGCGGGTCGACGTGGTGATCGAGACGGTCGGCGCGGCCACCTTCGACCACTCGCTCAAGTCGGCCGCCCCGATGGCCCGGATCGTGGTCTCCGGCGCCACCGCCGGCCACGAGGCCAAGGTCAACCTGCGCCGGGTCTTCGCCATGCAGCTGGAGATCCTCGGCACCTCGATGGGCACCCCCGACGAGCTGACCCAGCTCCTGGCGTTCTGCGCCGAGCACGAGGTGCGCCCGGTGGTGGACCGCGTGGTGCCGTTCGGCCGGATCGAGGAGGCGTTCGCCCGCCTGAACTCCGGCGACGTCTTCGGCAAGGTGGTCATCGACCACACCGCCTGACCGGCGTCGCCGCCCTGGACGACCGGTCAGAGGTGGTCGTCCAGGGTGGCCAGGCCGCCGCGGGTGGCGTCGGCGGGCAGCCGCTTCTTCGCCGCCGCGTCGCCGTAGAGCGTCCAGCGGAGGAACTCCACGGTGGTGTCGGCGACCACCCGGAGCGCCGTGGAGTCGCCGAGCAGGGCCCGCCCGTGGTCGCCGTTCGGCAGGCTGAGCATCGCCTTCGGCCAGGGCACCGCGTCGTAGACCGCCTTGCCCGCGGCGTAGCCCACCACCTCGTCGGCCTCGCCGTGCACGAAGAGCTGCGGCGCGGCCGCCCCGGCGAACGCGGTGCCGACACCGAGCGCCGTGCCGGCGAAGACGATGCCCGCGTCCAGGCGCTCGTCCCGGCCCGCGGTGAACAGCCCGATCGTGGTCACCCCGCCCGCGCTGTGCCCGGTGGCGGCCACCCGCTCCGGGTCCAGCCGGCCGCGCAGCGGGTCGCCCGCCCGGCCGTCGAGGGCGAGCACCTGGGTCAGCACGTACGACACGTCGGCCGGCTGGTTGAGCACGTCGAGCGGGTTGCCGTCGCCGCCGGCGCCGGTGTGCGGGAACTTCGGCGCGGCCACCACGAACCCGGCGGCCGCCCAGCGACTCAGCAGCAGGTGGTAGTCCTCCGGCCGGGCGCCCAGCCCGTGGCTGAACAGCACCACCGGGAACCGCCCGTCCGCCACCGGCGCGGACCGCTCGGCCACGCCGCCGGCCTCGCCCCGAGCCGGGTACCAGAGGGTCACCGGCAGCGGGCGGTCGCCGTCGCGGTTCAGCTTCAGCTGGCGTACGCCGACCGCGAAGCTCTCGGTGGGGGCGTGCCCGGCGGGTACCCGCGGCGCGGGCGTGGTGGCCTTCGGCGGGGCGTCGGGCGCGGGTCGCGCGGCCGGGGCGGTCCCGCCCGAGCAGCCGGCCAGACCGGCGCTGAGCAGGGCGGCGGTGACCAGGGCGGCGGGGCGTCGGCGCATGAACACGATTGTGCCTCGCGCGCGGGGGTGACCGGCCGGCATCGCACGCAGCGTGACGCGATCGCCTCAGCCGGCTGGCGGCCGGCCCGCGCGCAGCCGGGCCAGGTCGGCGGCGTCCTTGGACCGGCGGGGCCGCTCGGGCATCCAGACCGGGTACATCTCCTTGAACTCGATCTGGGCGGCGACGCTGATCACCGGGGCGGTGAGCGGCCCGATCCGGCCCGGCGGGGCGTTCAGCATCCCCTCCGGCAGCGGGGTGCCGGCCCACGGCCCGGCCCCGACCACCACCCGGCCCGCCGGGTCCCGGTCCAGGTACGCGAAGCTCAGCTCGACGTCACGCCGGACGAGGTCGAGCTGCTTCTCGACCGGCATCCGGGCGTCGGGGCGCCAGCCCTGCCCGCCGAGCCGGGCCGCCAGCGGGCCGGCGTCGTGTCGCCAGCAGTACCAGTCGACGTCCACGTGGGGCCGGCTCACCGCGCCGAGGTGGAAGTCCATGGCCCACCCGCCGCGCAGCCACACGGCGATCCCGGCCGCGCCGGTCAGCTCGACCACCTCGCGGATCGCGTCGACTTGCCGCCCGGCCAGCCCGTCCATCCGGGCGACGCTACCGCCCGCCGACCGGCCGCGCCGCCCCGCGCTCAGTCGGGCAGGGCGCGGGTGGTGAGGGTGGTGGTGCCGGGGAGGCGGGCGTCGGCGGGGAGGCGGCGGAGGGCGGCGCGGTCGTCGTAGAGGGTCCACCGGAGGAAGTCGGTGGTGGCGGCGACGACCTGGGCGAACCCGGGGCGGCCCGGGTTCAGGTACTCGCCGTGGCCCTGGCCGGGGAGGCCCAGGAAGGCGGCCGGCCCGAGGCTGCGGGCGTACGCGGCCCGGCCCACCGACTCGGGCACGACGGGGTCCGCGCCGCCGTGCACGAACAGCAGGGGCGCGGCCGGTCCGGCGAAGCTGCCGGCCAGCCCGCCGCCGGCGATGATGATGCCGGCGCGCAGCCGGGGCGAGTGCCCCGAGGTGAACATGCCGGCCGTGGTGAAACCGCCGGCCGAGTGCCCGGAGGCGGCGAACCGGTCGACCGCGAGGTGCCCGGCGAGCGGGTCCCCGCGCCGGGCGTCGAGGCGGACCAGGTGGCGGATCAGCCGCCAGCCGTCGGCCGGCTGGTTCCGTACGTCGGCCCGGGTGAAGTCGCGCGCCCGCAGGTTGGTCCGCGGGTAGGTCGGCGCGGCCACCACGAACCCGGCCGCCGCCCAACGGGTGGTCAGCGGGGCGTGCAGCTCCGGGAGGCTACGCAGCCCGTGGCTGTGGACCACCACCGGGAACCGGCCGGGGGCGACCGGCGCGTCGGGCCGCGGCACCGGCCCCGCCTGCGCACCGCTGCTCGTCGCGGCCGCCGGGGCGGTGGCGACCACCGGGGCGCCGGGCTCCACCGGGTACCAGACGGTGACCGGCAGCGGCCGGGGGCCGCCGGGGTCGAGGACGAACTGCCGCACGCCCACGGCGTACGCCCGCGGCGGCGCCGGGCGGAAGGACGGGACCCCGCCGTCGGTGGCGGCGGCGGCCGGGCCGCAACCGGCCACCAGCGCCACCAGCAGCGCGGCGACCAGCCGCTGCACCCTCACCCCCTCACGGTAGGCGGCCGGCCGGCCGGTCCGGCCCCGCCGACCGGGCCGACGCCCCTCCACCGGCCGGACCGGGTACGCCGCCACCGGCCCGGCGGGGCGCGGCGGCTCGACCGGCTTCGCTAGGGTCACGCGCATGGCTGAGAACTACACCGACCCGAGTGGCAACACCGCGCAGTTCCGCGCGTTCGTCGACGCGCCCGACAGCGCGGCGACGCCGGCGGAGACCCCGTCCCGACTGCCGCTGATCGTCGGCATCGGCGTCGCCGCCGTCGTGGTGGTCGCCCTCGTCGCCTGGCTCGCCCTGGGCTGACCCGCCGCCCTCCCGCCCGCCTCCTCCGCAACCCCCTGTCCGCCCGGCCGCCCCCGGCCGGCCCCGTTGATCATGAGGTTAGCGGCGCGATCTGCCGGATCTGTCGCCGCCAACCTCATGATCGCCGAGGCGGTGCCGGGTGTGTGGAGGCGGTGCGGGTGCGGGGGAGGGGGTCAGGCGTTGAGGACGTCTCGGGTCTGGCGGGCGATCTCGCGCTCCTCGTCGGTGGCGATCACGCAGACCGTGACCTCGCTGCCGTCGGGGGAGATGACCCGGTCACCGCTGCCGGCGTTGCGAGCCGGGTCGACGGCGATGCCGAGCCGGTCCAGGCCGGCCAGCGCCGCCGCGCGGACCGGGGCGGCGTGCTCGCCGACCCCGGCCGTGAAGGTGATCGCGTCGACCCGCCCGAGCAGGGCGTAGTACGCGCCCACGTAGCCGGTGAGCCGGCGGCGGTAGACGTCGAAGGCGAGCGCGGCGGCCGGGTCGCCGGCGTCCCGGCGGGCCAGTACCTCCCGCATGTCGTTGACCCCGGACAGCCCGAGCAGACCGCTGCGGTGGTTGAGCAGGTCGTCGATGTCGTCCACGCGCATCCCGGCCTCGCGGCGCAGGTGGAAGATGATGGTCGGGTCGAGGTCCCCGCTGCGGGTGCCCATGACCAGGCCCTCCAGCGGTGACATGCCCATCGAGGTGGCCACGCTCCGCCCGCCCTGCACCGCGCAGGCGCTCGCCCCATTGCCCAGGTGCAGGGTGATGGTGTTCAGCTCGTCGTACGGCCGGTCGAGCAGCTCCGCGGTGCGCCGCGAGACGTACGCGTGCGAGGTGCCGTGGAAGCCGTACCGGCGCACGCCGTACCGCTCGGCGATCTCCCGGTCGATGGCGTACGTGGCGCCGGCCTCGGGCAGCGTGTGGTGGAACGCGGTGTCGAAGACGGCGACCTGCGGGGTGTCCGGCAGCGCCTCCCGGGCGACCCGGATGCCGGCCAGGTTCGCCGGGTTGTGCAGCGGGGCGAGGGGGACGAGGGCCTCGATGGCGGCGATGACCTGGTCGTCGATCCGCACGGGCGCGCTGAACGTGCGCCCGCCGTGCACCACCCGGTGCCCCACGCCGGCCAGTCCCGCCAGGTCGAGCCCCTCGATGATCTGCCGCACCGCGCTCTCGTGGTCGGCCGGCCCGCCGCCCGGCTCGCCGATCCGCTCGACGGTGCCCTTGTCGCGCGTCTCGTCGTCGTCGTACAGCCGGTACTTGACCGACGAGGAACCGCAGTTGAGGACCAGAATCCGGGTCATTCCGTCTCCCCGGCGGCGGCCTGGATGGCGGTGATCGCCACCGTGTTGACGATGTCGGGCACCGTGGCGCCCCGGGACAGGTCGTTGACCGGCCGGCGCAGGCCCTGCATGACCGGGCCGACCGCCACCGCGCCGGCCGAGCGCTGCACCGCCTTGTAGGTGTTGTTGCCGGTGTTCAGGTCCGGGAAGATGAACACCGTGGCCCGCCCCGCCACCGGGCTGTCCGGCAGCTTGGTGGCCGCCACCTGCGGGTCGATCGCCGCGTCGTACTGGATCGGGCCCTCGACCAGCAGCTCCGGCCGGCGCTCCCGGACCAGCTTGGTGGCTGCCGCGACCTTCTCCACGTCGGCCCCGAAGCCGGAGTCGCCGGTCGAGTAGGACAGCATCGCCACCCGTGGCTCGATGCCGAACCGGGCGGCGGTGTCGGCCGACGAGAGGGCGATGTCGGCGAGTTGGGCGGCGTCCGGGTCGGGGTTGACCGCGCAGTCGCCGTAGACCAGCACCCGGTCGGCGAGCAGCATGAAGAACACGCTGGAGGCGACCGAAACGCCCGGCACGGTGCGGATGATCTCGAAGGCGGGCCGGATGGTGGCCGCCGTGGTGTGGGTGGCCCCGGAGACCATGCCGTCGGCGCGGCCGGTTCCCACCATCATGGTGCCGAAGTAGTTGGGCTGGGCCACGATGTCGTGCGCCAGTTCGGCGGTGACGCCGCGGTGGGCGCGCAGCTTCGCGTACCCGGCGGCGAACTCGTCCCGCCACTCGCTGGTGACCGGGTCGATCACCTGGGCGTCGCCGATGTCGATGCCCAGCTCGCGGGTGCGCCGCGCCACCTCGTCGGAACGCCCGAGCAGGGTCAGGTCGGCCACGCCCCGGCGCAGCAGCACCTCCGCGGCGCGCAGGATCCGCTCGTCGGTGCCCTCGGGGAGCACCAGCCGCCGCCGCTGCGCCCGGGCCCGGTCGATCAGGTCGTTCTCGAACATCAGCGGGGTGACCCGTTCCGACCGGCTGACCCGCAGGCGGCGGGCCAGGTCGACGGTGTCCACGCAGCGCTCGAAGGCGCCCAGCGCGGCCTCCACCTTGCGCGGGTTCGCCACGCTGGGCCGCCCCTCGATCCGGCTGGACGCCGCGACCGTGTCGTAGCTGTCGCTGGTCACCGAGAGCACGGCCAGCCCGGTGTTCATCCGCTCGACCAGCCGCATGGCCCGGGGGTCGGGCTGCTCGCCGAGCGTGAGCACCAGCCCGGCCACCGACACCTGCCCGGCCACGTGCGCGGCGCTCGCCGCCACCAGCAGGTCGGCCCGGTCGCCGGGGGTGATGACCAGCGCGCCGTCGGTCAGGTGGTCCAGCAGCGTGGGCACGTGCGCCGCGCCGACCACGTAGTCGAGCACGTCGCGGTCCAGCGCGGCCCGGTCGCCCGCGAGCAGGGTGGCGCCGAGCGCCGCCGCCACCTCGGCCACCGTCGGCGCCGACACGGTCGGCACCTCCGGGATGGCGTACGCGGGAACGGGCAGCTCGGGCAGCGTCATCGGCTCGGGCACCCGGTTGGCGACCACCGCCACCACCGTGGCGCCCAGGTCCTCCACGTCGTGGTACGCCCCGCGCAGCGCCGCCGCGATCGCCTCGGGCGGCTGCCCGAACCCGTCCACCACGGGCACCACCACGCTGCTGAACTCGGTCGCCAGCCGGGCGTTGAAGGCCAGCTCGCGAGGGCCGGCGCCGTCCCCGTCGGCGAAGTCGCTGCCCACCACGACCACCGCCGGGCAGCGCCGCTCGACCGCCCGGTAGCGGGCCACGATGCGGGAGATCAGCTCCTCCCGGCGGCCGTCCGCGACCAGTGCGGTCGCCTCGGCGTACGTGGCGCCGTGCAGCTCGTCGACCGGCAGCTCCACCCGGTAGCGCTCGGTGAGCAGGGCGAGGATCGGGTCGGGGCCCTGACCGGAGACCAGCGGCCGGAACGCGCCGATCCGCTCGACCTGCCGGGACAGCAGCTCGGCCAGCCCGAGCGCGATCGTCGACTTGCCCCCGCCCGACCCCACGCTGGTCAGGTACACGCTGCGCGCCACGACCTCACGCTACAAGATCGCGGGACGCCTCGCCCGGGTCCTTGGACCCGTCACCGGCGGCCCGGAAGAGTGCGTCGCTCTTCGCCACCCAGGCCGCGCCGAAGGCGAAGACGGCGAGCGTCTCGCACCACAGCACCGGCTTGAGCGTGTGCCGCACCTCCGCCGGGAGCTGGGAGCCGGCCAGCGCGAGCACGATGGCCAGCAGGATCACCCCGCCGCAGATCCGGTAGAACCGGACCGCGGACCGGCGCGGCGGCACCCCGACGCGGTCCGGCCGGGTGAAGAGGACGAGGCAGAAGACGGCGAGGAGCACGAAGAGCGCCGCGGCGGCCACCTGGTGCACCACCCCGACGATCCGGTCGCCGGGGCCGACGGTGTGGGCCGGCGCGCCGACCGTGGTGGGGAAGAGCGCCACCAGGATCGCCAGCCCGCCGGCGACCGTGCCGAGCAGGTCGTCGGGCCAGCGGTACCGGTAGCTGATCAGGAACACCCCGATGGCGCAGAGCGCGCCGACGAAGACGTCCCGCAGTTCGGTGTGGTAGTAGCCGCTGAGCGAGTCGAGCAGGGTGAGCCGGCGGGCGACGATCGCGTGACCGACCACCAGCACCACGGGCAGCGCGATGCCGACGGATCCGACGCCGAGGCGCAGGTGGCGGACGGTCACGGCGTCCTGCGGTCGCCTGCGGGGCTCGGGATTCATCGCCGCCTCCCCGTCGTCGGGCGGCGGGTGGTCCGCCCGTGTCCTGGTCGGTTCTGCTCTCCAGTGGACGGGATGCGGCCGCCCGCGTCAACGGTCTGCCCGCCCCGGCGTCACCCGCCCGCCGGTGCCAGTTCCCGTTCGTAGACCTGCCCGGTCAGGTCCGTGCCGAAGCTGTGGTGCGGCTCCTCCTGGACCAGGCGGAAGCCGCGGGAGAGATAGATCCGGCGGGCGGCGACCAGCGGGTGGTTGGTCCAGAGGCGCATCCGGGCGTATCCCGCCCGCCGGGCGAAGGCGAGGCACTCGTCGACCAGCCGGCCGCCGAGAGACCGCCCCCGGGCCGCGGGATCGACCAGCAGGATCCGCAGCTGGGCGGTCTGCTCGTCGGCCGCGACGCAGAAGACGCAGCCGACCCGCTCCCCGTCGACCTCGGCGATCCAGGCGGCCTCCCGTGCCGGGTCGTGGCCGGCGGCGTAGTCGGCGACGATCCGCGCCACGAGCGCCTCGAAGCTGGTGTCCCAACCGAACTCTGCGGCGTACGTCTCGCCGTGGGCCTGCACCACCCAGCCGAGGTCACCGGGACGGCCCAGCGGACGAATGAGAACCTCCGCGCTCATCGGCACCCCTCCATTACTGAAACAGTCGTTTCAGTGGCAGAGTAGCGCCGTGAGCCAGAACGAGCGACCCGGGAGCGCCCGCCGCGACGAACTCCTGGAGCGGGCGTACGCGTACGCCCTCGCGCACGGGCTGGCCGAGCTGTCGCTGCGCCCGCTCGCCGCCGCCATCGGGTCCAGCCCCCGCGTGCTGCTCTTCCTCTTCGGCTCCAAGGACCAGCTCATCCGCGCCCTGCTCGGGCGGGCCCGGGCCGACGAGCTGGCCGCGCTCCGGCAGGCCCGGGAGGCGGGCGGCGTCGACGACTTCGCGGCGGCGGTGCGGACGACCTGGGGCTGGCTCGTGGATCCGGCGCACCGCCCGATGCTGGTCCTCTGGGTTCAGGCGTACGCCCGCTCGCTCAGCGAGGCGGACGGGCCGTGGGCGGGATTCGCCCGGCAGACGGTGGAGGACTGGCTCGGGTTGCTGGCCGAGGTCCATGGCGCGGCCGACAGCGGCGGCGAGGATCTGGCCCTCGACCTGGCGCTGCTGCGCGGCGCCCTGCTCGACCTGCTGGCCACCGGCGACGCCGAACGGACGACCGCGGTCGTCGAGCGCTACCTGGGCCTGCTCGGGGCGGCGGCCCGCTGAACCGGGCCGCGCCTACTCGTCGTCCTCGTCGTCCAGCCGGGCGAGCCAGGTGGCGAACCGCTCGATCGGGGTCTCGAACTCCGGGTTCAGGTCGACGAAGTCGCGCAGCCGCTCGCCCAGCCACTCCAGGCTGACCTGCTCGTCGCCCCGGCGTTCGACCAGCTCCTCGATGCCACGGTCGGTGAAGTACATGTGCGTCCTCTCGGCGGAGAAGGGCCACGCCACGAGGGGCAGCGGCCGTCGTGCGGTCGCTGCCCCTCGTGCTGGCGGTGCGGTCAGATCACCGGCGCGGAAGAGCCGCCTCGATCAGGGCGTTCTGCTCGACCTCGTGCATCTTCGCCGAGCCGACCGCCGGGGCGGCGGCGGCCGGGCGGGAGATGCGGCGCAGCCGGACCTCGGGCAGGTGCTCCAGCAGGTTGAGCGCGACGAACGACCAGGCGCCCTGGTTGGCCGGCTCTTCCTGGACCCAGGCGAAGTCCTCGGCGTTCGGGTACTGCGACAGGGCGGCCCGGACCTCCTCGACGGGCAGCGGGTAGAGCTGCTCCATGCGGAGGATCACGGTGTCGGTGACGCCCCGCTCCTGCCGGGCCTGGAACAGGTCGTAGTAGACCTTGCCCGAGCAGAGCAGCACCCGCTTCACCTGCTCCGGCGCCGGGGCGGCGGTGTCGGCCAGCACCGGCTGGAAGGTGCCCGTGGTGAAGTCCTCCACCTGCGACACGCAGAGCTTGTGCCGCAGCAGCGACTTCGGGGTGAACACCACCAGCGGCTTGCGCTTCGGCGACAGGGCCTGGCGGCGCAGCAGGTGGAAGTAGTTCGCCGGGGTGGTCGGGATGGCTACCCGCATGTTGTCCTCGGCGCAGAGCTGCAGGAAGCGCTCCGGGCGACCGGAGGTGTGGTCCGGGCCCTGGCCCTCGTGGCCGTGCGGCAGCAGCAGGGTGACGGCGGAGCGCTGGCCCCACTTCACCTCGCCCGAGGAGATGAACTCGTCGATCACCGACTGGGCGCCGTTGACGAAGTCACCGAACTGGGCCTCCCAGCAGACCAGCGCGTTGACGTTCTCCACCGAGTAGCCGTACTCGAAGCCCATGGCCGCGTATTCCGAGAGCAGCGAGTCGTGCACGAAGAAGCGGGACCGCTCGCCGTCGGCGGTGAGCGACTTCAACGGCAGGTAGTCGTCGCCGGTCTTCGCGTCGACCACCGACGCGTGCCGCTGGACGAAGGTGCCGCGGCGGGAGTCCTGCCCGGCGAGCCGGACGGTGACCCCGTCGTGCAGCAGCGCGCCGAACGCGATGATCTCGCCGAAGCCCCAGTCGATGGTGCCCTCGACGGACATCTTGCGCCGCCGCTCCAGCAGCTGCTGGATCCGCTTGTGCGGGGTGAAGCCCTCCGGCAGGTCGACGTGCGCCTCGCCGATCGCCTTGACCACGGCGACGTCGGTGGCGGTGTCGACCTGCGGCTCCGGCTCGTCCTCGCGGCGCGGGCGGCTGAGCTGGCGCGGCGTGGTGGCGGCGTCCCGGGTGGCCTTGAAGACCCGCTCCAGCTGCGACTGGTAGTCGCGCAGCAGCTCCTCCGCGTCCTCCACGGTGATGTCACCCCGCCCGATGAGCTCCTCGGTGTAGAGCTTCCGGACCGACCGCTTCGAGTCGATGATCTTGTACATCTGCGGGTTGGACATCGACGGGTCGTCGCCCTCGTTGTGCCCGCGCCGGCGGTAGCAGACCAGGTCGATCACGACGTCCTTGTTGAACGCCTGCCGGTACTCGAAGGCGAGCCGGGCCACCCGGACGACGGCCTCGGGGTCGTCGCCGTTGACGTGGAAGATCGGCGCCTGGATCATCCGGGCCACGTCGGTGCTGTAGAGGCTGGACCGGCTGTATTCCGGGGCGGTGGTGAAGCCGACCTGGTTGTTGACCACGACGTGCACGGTGCCGCCGGTGCGGTAGCCGCGCAGTTGGGACAGGTTGAGCGTCTCGGCGACCACGCCCTGGCCGGCGAAGGCGGCGTCACCGTGCACCGCCAGCGGCAGTACGGTGTAGCCCTCCAGCTTGAGGTCGATCCGGTCCTGCTTGGCCCGGACGATGCCCTCCAGCACCGGGTCCACGGCCTCCAGGTGCGACGGGTTCGCCACCACCGACACCTTGACCGCGTGGTCGCCGTCAGGCGTGGTGAACTTGCCGTTCTGGCCGAGGTGGTACTTCACGTCGCCCGAGCCCTGCGTGGAGCGCGGGTCGAGGTGCCCCTCGAACTCGGAGAAGATCTTCTCGTACGGCTTGCCGACGATGTTGGCCAGCACGTTGAGCCGGCCGCGGTGGGCCATGCCGATGACGACCTCGTCGAGGCCGCCCTCGGCGGAGCACTCCAGGACCTCGCCGAGCAGCGGGATCAGCGACTCGCCACCCTCCAGCGAGAAGCGCTTCTGCCCGACGTACTTGGTCTGCAGGAAGGTCTCGAACGCCTCGGCGGCGTTGAGCCGGTTGAGCACGTGCTTCTGCTCGTCCGCGGTGGGCTTCTCGTACTTGCGCTCGATCCGCTCCTGGATCCAGCGCCGCTCCTCCGGGTCCTGGATGTGCATGTACTCGATGCCGACCCGGCGGCAGTAGGAGTCGCGCAGCACGCCGAGGATCTCGCGCAGCTTCATCCGCTGCCGGCCGGCGAAGCCGTTTACCGGGAAGACCCGGTCCAGGTCCCACAGGGTCAGCCCGTGCTGGAGGACGTCCAGGTCCGGGTGCTTGCGGATCTTGAACTCGAGCGGGTCGGTGTCGGCCATCAGGTGGCCGCGCACCCGGTACGCGTGGATCAGCTCGTGCACCCGGGCGGTCTTGTTGATCTGACCCTCGGAGTCGACCGCCACGTCCCGCACCCAGCGGACCGGCTCGTAGGGGATGCGCAGCGAGGTGAAGATCTGGTCGTAGAAGCCGCGCTCACCGAGCAGCAGCTCGTGCATCACCTTGAGGAACTCGCCCGACTGGGCGCCCTGGATGATCCGGTGGTCGTAGGTGCTGGTCAGCGTGATGATCTTGCTGACCGCCAGCTCGGCCAGGGTCGCCTCGCTCATGCCCTGGTAGGGCGCCGGGTATTCCATGGCGCCGACGCCGATGATGGCGCTCTGGCCCTGCATGAGCCGCGGGATCGAGTGGACCGTGCCGATGCCGCCCGGGTTGGTCAGCGAGATCGTGGTGCCGGCGTAGTCCTCCATGGTCAGCTCGTTGCGGCGGGCGCGCCGGACCACGTCCTCGTACGCCTGCCAGAACTGCCGGAAGTCCATCTGCTCGCAGCCCTTGATGGAGGGCACCACCAGGTTGCGGGAGCCGTCCGGCTTGGCCAGGTCGATGGCGATGCCCAGGTTGACGTGCTCCGGGCGGACCACCGCCGGCTTGCCGTCGACCTCGGCGAAGGAGTTGTTCATCTCCGGGTGCTCGACCAGCGCCCGGACCATCGCGTAGCCGATCAGGTGGGTGAAGCTCACCTTGCCGCCGCGACCGCGGGCCAGGTGGTTGTTGATCACGATGCGGTTGTCCACCAGCAGCTTCGCCGGCACCGCGCGGACGCTGGTGGCGGTCGGCACGGCGAGCGAGGCGTCCATGTTCTGCACGATCTTGGCGGCGACGCCGCGCAGCGGCGTGGTGCCGGCGGCGCTCACGGTCGGCGCCTTGGCCGCCGGCTTGGCCGGGGCGGCCTTCTTCGCCGGGGGCTGCTCCGGCGCCTTCGCCGCCGGCTTGGCGGCCGGCTTGGCCGGGGCGGGCGCGGGCGCGGGCTTGGCGGCGGGCTCCTGGGTGACCGTGGCGACGGCCTCCTGCTGCTCGGCCGGCTCGGGACGAGCGGCCGGGGCGGCCTGGGCCTCGGGGCGCGGGGTGGCGGCGCCGGGCGCCGGCCGGTAGTCGGCGAAGAAATCGTGCCAGGCCGAGTCGACGCTCGAGGGGTCGGCGAGATAGCGCTGGTACATCTCCTCGACGATCCACTCGTTCGGGCCGAAACCCGCCAGTGGGTTCTCCTGCGAAGTCTGCTGGGTCGACACGGCCGCTAATCGCCTCTTTCACGCGGTTGTGAATGTCACGCGGTGGCTCCCGTGCCCGTTTCGCTACGCGCGGGAGACGGGTCCCAGGCTACGCCGTGCGATTGGCGCAGGCATTCTCGCCTCCGGCTGGTGGTCCGTTTCACAGAAGATGCCAGAAGTTCGGCAAACGCTGCGTGTCCCGTCCACTCCTGCTAGGCACGGACGGCCCCGGTCGGTGACGTGGAGTCACCGGCCGGGGCCGTGTCGGGCAGCCGACTCAGGAGATGTCGCGGCGGCGGATCGTGAGCACGCCGATCACGCCGGCCACCACGGCGTACCCGACCAGCACGGCGGCACCTGCCCAGCGCGGCGGGTTGCCGGGGATCTCGGCGCCGCTCACCATCAGCGACGACGCCAGCGACGGCACGAGGAGTTGGAGCTGGTTGATCCAGTCACCGAACTTCGCGGCCAGCAGGCCGATCGCGATGGCCGCGCCGATGGCGCCGCCCAGGTAGAGCAGGATGCCGGTCACCGTGGCGCCGATCTGGCTGCGGATCAGCACGCCGAGCCCGACGCCCAGCACCGACCAGAGCAGGTAGGCCAGCCCGTTGAGGGCCACCGCCCGCCACACCGCTCCGCTGCCCAGCTGGGCGCCGACGTCCGTCGCGCTCAGGATCAGCGGCGCGAAGATCAGGTTCAGCAGCGTGGTGCCCAGCCAGAAGAGCAGTGCCAGCGTCCCGGCGGCGGCCAGCTTGGCCAGCATCACCGCGGTGCGGTGCGGCGCGGTGAGGAAGGTGGTGGTCACCGTCTGGTGGAAGAACTCGCTGGTCACCACCACGATGCCGAGCAGCATCACGATGAGCAGCCCGAAGAACTGGCCGTTGGTGTAGAGGTTGGCGGCCAGGCTGTCGGCGCTGGAGACGGCCTGCACCTGGTCCGCCTGGTCGGCCGGCACCTCGCCCATGTTCCCGCTGGTCAGCGCCTCGGTCTGCAACCAGTTGAAGAGCAGCGCGAGGCCCCAGAGCGGCACGGTGATCAGCGCGAAGACCCACCAGGTGTTGGTGGTACGGATCTTGAGCAGCTCGGATCGGACCAGGTTCATCGGATCTCCGCCTTTCCGGCCGTCAGCTCCAGGAAGACACCTTCCAGGTCGGGGCGTTCGGCGGTCAGCTCGTGCAGCTCCACCTTGGCGGCGAGCGCCACCCGGCCGACCGTCGGCGCGTCCGCCCCGGTCACCAGCAGCGCGCCGTGCCCGTCGGCGTTGACCGTGGCGGCCTGCTCGCGCAGCGCCGCGGTCAGCTCGTCGGCCTGCGGGGTGCGCACCCGCACCCGGGCGCCGTGCGTCATCGAGCCGATCACCTGCTCGACCGGTCCCTGCCGGACCAGCTTGCCGGCCGCGATGATCACCACGTCGTCGGCGAGCAACTGCATCTCGGAGAGCAGGTGACTGGAGACCAGCACCGTGCGCCCCTCGGTGGCCAGTCCCTTGAGGAAGCCGCGCATCCAGCGGATCCCCTCCGGGTCCAGGCCGTTGGCCGGCTCGTCGAGGATCAGCACCCGCGGGTCGCCGAGCATGGCCGCGGCGATCCCGAGCCGCTGCTTCATGCCGAGCGAGTAGCCCTTGAACTTGCGCTTCGCGGCCGGGGTCAGCCCGACCAGGGCGAGCGCCTCGTCGGCACGCTGGCGGGGCAGGCCCGCCGCCGCGCAGATCACCCGCAAGTGGTTGATCCCGGTGCGGCCCTTGTGCGCGCTGGACGCCTCCAGCACCGCCCCGACCGTGCGCAGCGGGTCGGGCAGGTCGGCGTACCTGTGGCCGCCGATGGTGGCCTCGCCCGCGTTGGGCGTGACCAGGTTGAGCAGCATGCGCAGGGTGGTCGTCTTGCCGGCGCCGTTCGGGCCGAGGAAACCGGTGACCCGGCCCGGCTCGACGGTGAAGGACAGGTTGTCCACCGCCCGGACGTTCTTGTATTCCTTCGTCAGTCCGGACACCACGATCTGGCCGGTCCCGGCGTTGGGGCTCCACTGCCCGTCGGACATCGTTCTCCTCTCATGCCACGGCGGGCTTCAGGGCGCGCCGGTGGGGCGCCGTTGCGGGGGCGCCGAGCACAGCCTTCCAACCCCGCGCAAGGGGGTCAATCAAGCGGGATGCGTACACCCTCCTCCCCCGGGGGCAGGAGCGGATCATCCCCAGGGAGGAGAGGTCAGGCCGGCGGCAGCGCGATCCAGGTGGCCCGCGCCTGGCCGAGCAGCGTGCCGTCCGGACCGTAGAGAGTGGAGTGCACCTCGGCCTTGCGTCCGGCGCCGCCGACCCTCGCCCCGGTCACCACGCACTCGTCGCCCGGCTGCGGCAGCGCGGTGACCTGCGCGGCGATCCGGCCCAGGACGTACGGGCGGCCGGGCGCGATCACCGCCCAGCCGCCGGGACAGTCCAGCGCTGCCCAGACGGTCGCCGGCACCACCTCGGCCGGGGCGCGGAACGGCGCGGCGCTCCGCCCGTCCGGCAGCCGGCCCGGGAAGATCCGCAGCCCCGCCGGGTTCGCCGGCCCGCAGACGTAGCAGCCGGGGAAGGGGTGGTCCACCAGGCCCGGGTACGCCTTCGCGGCGGCCTCGGCCGTCGCCCGGTCCACCGGCGGGACCACGGCGCGGACCGGCTCGACCCGGCGTACCTGGGCGATCACCTGGCCGTCCGGGTCGCGGACCTC
Source organism: Micromonospora sp. NPDC023966 (assembly GCF_040639095.1). Lineage (NCBI taxonomy): Bacteria > Bacillati > Actinomycetota > Actinomycetes > Micromonosporales > Micromonosporaceae > Micromonospora > Micromonospora sp. NPDC023966. The sequence continues at coordinate 114,191 of NZ_JBEZZJ010000012.1, forward strand.
GCCGTCGACCGCGGTCAGCGGGGTCTCCAGCGGGGGCGGCTTGCGCAGGGTGACCTCCACCGGCCCCCGGTCGTCCAGCGCGGCGGCGAAGATCCCGGCGCTCCAGCCGCCGTTGCCCGAACCGTCCGGTCCGTGGAAACGGGACTCGATGATCATGTGGCACCTCCGGTTCGACCGCCTGCCCCGGCGCCGGGGCCCGGCCGGCAGCCTCGCACGCCGGCGCCGGCCCGCCGCGGGTGAGGGGGCGTTCCGCAGCGCCCACCGGCGTTCACCGGATCGACACCCCTCATCCCCGGCGCCGGCACCCGGGCCCCTTACACAGATATCCATGGCCGTTCTGCACGCCGCTGGCGCACCCCTCACGACCAGCGGATACACCCTGCTGATCGCCGACGACCCGACGCTGGTCGCGGCCGCGCAACGCCTGCGTCACGAGGTGTTCGCCAGCGAACTCGGCGCCACCCTGCACCCGGGGGCCGCCGGGCTCGACGCCGACGAGTTCGACGCCCACTGCGATCACCTGGTCGTGCTGCGGGAGGGCACCGACGAGGTGGTCGGCACCTACCGGCTGCTGCCGCCCGGACGCACCGACCGCCGGTACGCCGACGGCGAGTTCGACCTGACTCCGCTGGCCCCGCTCCGCGACGACCTGGTCGAGGCGGGCCGGTCCTGCGTGCACCCGGACCACCGCTCCGGCGCCGTGATCAACCTGATGTGGGCCGGGATCAGCCGCTACCTGCACCTGCGCGGCTCCCGGTGGCTGGGCGGCTGCGCCTCGGTGCCGGTGGCCGACGGCGGGATCGCCGTGGCCGAGGTCTGGTCCCAGGTCATCGCGGGCCACCTCGCCCCGCCACCACTGCGGGTGACACCCCGCCGCCCCTGGTTCGCCGAGGCTCCGGCCACCGCCGGGGTGAGGTTGTCGCCCGCCGAGCGCCGCGCGCTGGTCCCGCCGCTGCTCCGCGGCTACCTGCGGCTGGGCGCCTGGGTCTGCGGGGAGCCGGCGTACGACCCGGACTTCGCGTGCGCCGACTTCTATGTGCTGTTCTCGCTGGACCGGATGAACCCGCGCCACCTGAGGCACTTCCTCGGCGAGGCGGCGTCGTGACCGGCGACGGGCTGTGGCGCCCCGCCTCGGGCTGCGGGCCGGGCTGCCTGCCGGAAGCCACCGCGCCGGACGTGTCGCTGCCGCGCCGGGTGGGGCGGCTGCTCGGCGTACTCGGGATGCTGCTGGCCGGGGTCGGCCTGGCCGCGCTGCTGCCGCTCCTGCCGGCCCGCGACCGGCGGGCCGCGCTGCGCGGCTGGGCACGGGGGACGCTGCGTGCCCTCGGCGTGCGGCTGATGGTCCGGGGCCGGCTGCCCCGCCCGCGGGCGCTGCTGGTCGCCAACCACCTCTCGTGGCTGGACGTCCTCGCGGTGCTCGCGGTCTCCCCGGCCCGGATGCTGGCCAAGCGGGAGGTCCGCGACTGGCCCGTGGTGGGCGCGTTGGCCGCCGCGGCCGGGACGGTCTTCGTGGACCGGTCCCGGCCGCGCGACCTGCCGGCCACGGTCGGGCGGGTGGCCGCCGCGCTGCGCGCCGGGCACTCGGTGGCGGTGTTCCCGGAGGGCACGACCTGGTGCGGCGCGGCGGCCGGCTGCCGGCCCGGCCGGGGCTTCCGGCCGGCCATGTTCCAGGCCGCGGTGGACGCCGGCGCGCCGGTCGTGCCGCTGCGGCTCGGCTACCGGTACGCCGGCGACCCGAGCACCCTGCCGGCCTTCCTCGGTGAGGAGACGCTCTGGGAATCGGTCCGTCGGGTGCTGTCCGCCCGGGACCTGACCGTGGCCGTGACCGTGGCCGCCGCGCTGCACCCGGCCACCGGGGCGGACCGCCGGATGCTGGCCCGGGCGGCCGAGTCGGCGACCCACCTGACCCCGGTGCGGGCGCCCGCGCGGCGCAGCACGGCGACCGGCGTGCGGATCGTCCGGCCGGTGGCGCCGCTGCCCGTCGGGGCGGAGGCCGGGCTGGACCTGGTGGCCTGACGCGTTCGCGACACAGTCGCGACAGTCTTGTTCAGTCGCGATGTATCGCGTTATGATTCTCCCGTCACTCGACGCGCCGCCGACCGGCGCGTCACCGAGGGGAGGACGCCATGACCACCTGGATGGTCGACAGCCCGCAACGGCTGACCCTGGACGAGCCGGTCACCCGGCTGGACGTCCGACTCATCAGCGGCCGGCTCAACGTGGTCGGCACCGACGGACCGGCCCGGGTGGACGTCACCCGGGTCAGCAGCCGGCCGGTCCGCGTCGAGCTGCGCGACGGTCGGCTCAGCGTCGGCCACGAGCGGCCGCCCCGCTGGCCGGGAGTGCTCTGGTGGCTCGGCCAGCTCGGCCGCCGGTTCCGGGCCGAGGTCTCCATCGCCGTCCCCGCCCACGTGCTGGCCGACCTGCAACTGGTGGACGGCTCACTGGTCGTCTCCGGCCTGCGCCGGGAGACCCGGGTCGACGTCACCTCCGGCCAGGTCACCCTCATGGGGCTGCGCGGTAACACCTCCGCGAAGGTCACCTCCGGTCCGGTGGAGGCGCTCGGCGTCGGCGGCGACCTCAACCTGGAGACGGTCTCCGGCGAGCTGATCCTCGCCGACAGCGCGCCCGAGCGGGTGCGCGCCCACGCCGTCTCCGGATCGATCACCTGCGACCTGGACAACCCGCGGGGCAGCGAGATCCGGCTCAGCGCCATCTCCGGCAGCATCACCGTCCGGGTCCGCGAGGACAGCGACCTCACCGTCCACCTGCACACCACCTCCGGCCGGATCACCAGCGGCTTCCCGCAGGTCTGCGGCGGCCAGCACGGCTTCGGCGCGGTGCAGGACAGCCACGGGGTGCTCGGCGGGGGCGCCGGTAAGCTGTGGGCGTCCGCGACCTCCGGCAGCATCGCGCTGCTCGCCCGTCCCGTCGAGGACGCCGACGACCTGGAGGAGCTGCCGTGACCGCCGTGTTCAGTCACGGGCGGCTCCGGCTCTACCTGCTCAAGCTGCTCGACGACGGGCCGAAGCACGGCTACGAGCTGATCCGCCTGCTGGAGGACCGCTTCCTCGGCCTCTACGCGCCCAGCGCCGGCACCATCTACCCCCGGCTGCAGCGGCTGGAGGTGGAGGGGCTGGTCAGCCACACCGCCGCCGGCGGCCGCAAGGTCTACGAGATCACCGAAGCCGGCCGCGCCGAGCTGCGGCAGCGCGCCGACGAGCTGGCCACCCTGGAATCGGACATCACCGCCTCCGTCGAGGACCTCTCCGCGCTGGCCGGCGAGATCCGCACCGAGGTACGCGGCTCGGTGCGGGACCTGAAGCGGGAACTGCGCGAGGCGGCCCGGCAGACCCGCCAGGCCCGCTGGGCGCCCCCGCCAGCGACGACCCGACCGCCGAGCAACGGCGCCCCCCGCCCGACCGCCGAGTCGCCCCTGCTCGCCGAGTTCGACCAGCGGCTGGCCGCGTTCACCGTGGAGGTCGGCGCGCTGGTGCGGGCCGGCCGGCTCACCGACACCCAGCTCCGTACGGCCATCCGCCTGCTCGACGGGGCGCTGGAGGGGCTGCGCCGACTGCTCCGCTAGGGGGCGGCGGCTCACAGGTTGTTTCCAGGGTCCACCCAGCGCAGGCGCAGCCGGAGCGCGGATGATGGGTGCCATGGTGGCTACCCAGACCGAGGCCCGACTGCTCGTCGTCGAGGACGATCCCAACATCCTCGAGCTGCTCTCCGCGAGCCTGCGCTTCGCCGGATTCGACGTCGCCACCGCGACCAGCGGCAGCGCGGCGATCAACGCCGCCAAGGACCACCGTCCCGACCTGGTCGTGCTCGACGTGATGCTGCCCGACCTGGACGGCTTCGAGGTCATCCGGATGCTCCGCGAGGGTGGCACGCGTACCCCGGTGGTCTTCCTGACCGCCCGGGACGCCACCGACGACAAGATCCGCGGGCTGACCCTGGGCGGCGACGACTACGTCACCAAGCCGTTCAGCCTTGAGGAGCTGACCGCCCGGATCCGGGCCGTGCTGCGGCGCACCGCCACCGGCGAGCAGGCCCCCTCCCGGCTCACCTTCGCCGACCTGGAGCTGGACGAGGAGACGCACGAGGTGCACCGGGCCGGCCAGCGGGTGCAGCTGTCGCCCACCGAGTTCAAGCTGCTGCGCTACCTGATGCTCAACGCCAACCGGGTGCTCTCCAAGGCGCAGATCCTCGATCACGTCTGGAACTACGACTTCCGCGGCGACGACAACATCGTCGAGTCCTACATCTCCTACCTACGGCGCAAGGTCGACAACACCCAGCCCCGGCTGATCCACACCCTGCGCGGGGTCGGGTACGTGCTGCGCAAGCCGGCGGCGTGAGCGCCGTCGACGACGCGAAGGGCTGGCTGCGCAGCGTCCCGCTGCGGGTGAAGCTGGTCACCTCGGTGCTCGCGCTGGTCGCCGTGGCCCTGGTGGTGATCAGCGGGCTGACCGCGTTCCTGCTCCGCGACTATCTCATCGGTCAGGTGGACGACCAGCTCCGCGGCGGCGCGACCAACGTGGCCCGGTCGCTGGACCAGGCCGGCGGCAACCCGGTCAAGATCAATATCCCCTCGGACTACGTAGCCGCCCAGGCGGCGCCCGGCCAGCCGGTGGAAACACCCACCCGCTACACCGGCCTCCGGGACGAGGAGCTGCCGCCCTTCCCCGCCGACTTCGCCGGCTACCAGGAGCAGGTGGGTGAGCCGTTCACGGTCCGCTCGATGGACGGCCGGACCCGGTGGCGGATGCTCTACACCGACCTGCCCGACGGCCGGGTCATCGCCTTCGGGCAGCACCTCACCGCCGTCGACCAGTCGGTCGGGCAGCTCGTCTGGATCGACCTGCTGGTGGGTGGGGCGGTCCTGATCATCCTGGCCTCGGTCGGCGCGGGCATCGTGCGGACCAGCCTCAAGCCCCTCGTGGAGATCGAGCGGACCGCGGCGGCCATCGCCGGCGGCGACCTGACCCGGCGGGTGCCCGACCCGGAGGAGGGGCGGGCCTGCCCCACCTCCGAGCTGGGCCGGCTCTCGCGGGCGCTGAACGCCATGCTCGCCCAGATCGAAGCGGCGTTCACCGCGCGGGCCGCCTCCGAGGCGGCGGCGCGCAGCGCCGAGGTGAGCGCCCGGGACGCCGCCGCGGCGGCGCAGGCGTCCGAGGCACGGGCCCGCCGCTCCGAGGAGCGGATGCGGCAGTTCATCGCGGACGCCTCGCACGAGCTGCGTACCCCGCTGACCACCATCCGGGGCTTCGCCGAGCTCTACCGCCAGGGCGCGGCCCGGGAGCCGGAGCAGACCGCCGGCCTGCTGCGCCGGATCGAGGACGAGGCGTCCCGGATGGGGCTGCTGGTCGAGGACCTGCTGCTGCTCGCCCGGATGGACCGGGAGCGGCCGATCGCGCTGGCCCCGGTCGAGCTGCCGGTGCTCGCCTCGGACACGGTCCAGGCGGCGCGGGCGGTCGAGCCGGACCGGGCGATCACGCTGGAGATCGAGCCGGGCGCCGGTCCGCTGGTGGTGCTCGGCGACGACGCCCGGCTGCGCCAGGTGATCGGCAACCTGATGACCAACGCGCTCACCCACACCCCGGCGGACGCCGCGGTGACCCTGCGGCTGCGGGCGGAGCCGGGGAACCTGGCCGTGGTGGAGGTGGCGGACACCGGTCCCGGCCTCACACCGGAGCAGGCCGAACGGGTCTTCGAGCGGTTCTACCGGGTGGACGCGGCGCGTACCCGGCGGGCCGGCGGGCCGACCAGCACCGGGCTCGGGCTGGCCATCGTCGCCGCGCTGGTCGCCGCGCACCACGGCACCGTCGAGGTGGCCGAGACGCCGGGCGGCGGGGCCACCTTCCGGGTGAAGCTGCCGCTGCTGCCCGAGGCGCCCGAGCCCGGCGAGTGACTTTCAGAAAACATTCAGGCGCGTTCCAGGCTGGTCGCAGTGCCAGGGGAGAAGGTAGGAGTCATGACCGACCACGAAACCGATCCGCAGCGGTCGCCGGCCCCCGCCGACGCCGAGCCGTCGCTCCCGACCGCCGAGCTGCCCCGCGCCGAGAGCGGGCAGACGGAGCCCACCGTCACCCCGGCCGCCGCGCCGGTTCCGGCCGACTCCCCGGCCGCCGGAACCGCCGTCCCGGCCCCCGCCGGCCACGCCGAGCCGCAGGCCCCGCCCGCCAGCCCGTACGCGCCGCCGGCCACCACGCCGTACCCGGTCTCCGGGCAGCCGCAGCAGCCGCAGCAGCCGCACCCCTGGTACGGGGGCCAGCAGCAGGGCGGCTGGGCGCACCAGGGCGGCGCCGGCTACCCGCAGGCCGGCGGGCCGGTCCCGCCGTACCAGGCGCACCAGACGTACCCGCAGCAGCACCCGCACCAGGTCCACCAGGCCGGGCAGCCGGTCCCGCCGTGGGGCCCGCAGCAGCCGGCGCGGCCCAGCCGGGCCGGCCGGTTCATCGGCGCGGGCGCCCTCGCGCTGGCCCTGATGCTCGGCTCCGGCGTGGCGGGCGGCGCGCTCGCCCTCGCCCTCGACGGCGACGGGACCGTCACCCGCACCTACTCGGCCGCTCCCGTGCTCAACAGCGCGGACCTGCCGAAGATCGCGGCCGCCGTCCAGGACAGCATCGTCACGATCATGACGGACAGCGGTGAGGGCTCCGGGGTGATCCTCAGCGCCGACGGCTACGTGCTGACCAACAACCACGTGGTCGCCTCCGCCAGCGGCGACACGGTGAAGGTCGTCTTCGCCGACGGCAAGACCGCCCAGGCGAAGATCGTCGGCACCGACCCGAAGACCGACCTGGGCGTGGTCAAGGCCAGCGGGGTGAGCAACCTCAAGGCGGCCAAGTTCGGCGACAGCGACGGCATGCAGGTCGGCGACCAGGTGCTCGCCCTGGGCAGCCCGCTCGGCCTGCAGGGTTCGGTCACGGCCGGCATCCTCAGCGCCCGCGACCGGACCATCCAGGCCGGCGAGGGCGGCCAGCAGCAGAACCCGCAGCAGGCCGCCAGCTCGATCTCCGGCCTGCTCCAGACCGACGCCCCGATCAACCCGGGCAACTCCGGCGGCGCGCTGGTCAACACCCGGGGCGAGGTGATCGGCATCAACACCGCCATCGCCACCGCCGGCCAGGGCAGCAACGGCAACATCGGGGTGGGCTTCGCCATCCCGAGCAACAAGGCCAAGGACGTCGCCGAGAAGCTCCAGCGCGGCGAGAAGGTCAGCCACCCGTCCCTAGGGGTCAGCGTGACCGGCGCGGAGGACGGCGGCGCGCTGGTCTCCGACGTGGTCGCGGGCAGCGCGGCCGAGAAGGCCGGGCTCCAGCGCGGCGATGTGATCACCAAGTTCGGCGACAAGGTGATCAACGACTCCAACGATCTCGTCGGCGCCGTGCAGGCCGGCAAGGTCGGGGACCGGGTCGAGGTCCAGTACAAGCGAAACGGTTCGAGCGAGACGGCAACCGTGACGCTCGCCGAGACGTCATAACCGAAGACCTGCCTCCTCCACGGGCGGCGGGTGACGGAGCCAAGGGGGTTGGTTCCGTCACCCGCCGCCCATTTTCCGTCCCCACCCGGTCCGGGTGAGGACGGCTCACCCCGTCCGGCGGCACCCTCGGGGCATGACGACCACCTCCGCCGTCCGTTCCGACCAGGACATCCAGCGGGACGTGCTCGCCGAGCTGGACTGGGACGCGCAGACCCGGCCGACCGAGATCGGGGTGACCGTCGCCGAGGGCGTGGTCACGCTGACCGGCCAGGTCGACAGCTACGCCCGGCGCTGGGCCGCCGAGCGCTGCGCGCACCGGGTCCGCGGCGTCCGCGCCGTCGCCAGCGACCTGGAGGTGCGGCTGCCGGCGACCGAGGAGCGCACCGACGCCGACATCGCGATCGCGGCCAGCCGGGCCCTGGAGTGGGACAGCTTCGTCCCCGCCGAGCGGCTGGACGTGACCGTCGCCGACGGCTGGGTCATGCTCCGCGGCGAGGTGGAGTACGGCTTCCAGCGCCGCACCGCCGAGCGGGAGCTGCGCCGGCTGCGCGGCGTACGCGGGGTGACCAACCTGGTCGAGGTGCGCCCGCCCATCCCGCCCAGCGACGAGCAGAACCGCCGCGACCTGCAACGGGTGCTGCTCCGGCGGACCGGCACCGAACGCATCGAGGTGCGGGTCAGCGGGGACACCGTGCTGCTCGACGGGGTGGTCCGCTCGTGGTGGCAGCGGGAGGAGGCCGAACGGGCGGCCTGGGCCACGCCGGGCGTGCGGGAGGTGCACGACCGGATCCTGGTGGCCGGTTGAGGCACCGTTTACCGCCCGGAGCGTCGGGAAACCGCCGACGCCGGGGGACATCGGGGAGGACTCGTGGCCGTGAACCAGCCGTCGTCGGACCGCCCGCGGGCCGGGCCCGTGCGGATCGCCATGGTGGTCCCGCCCTGGCTGTCCGTGCCGCCGGCCGGCTACGGCGGCCTGGAGCACCTGGTGGCCGGGCTGGTGGACGCCCTGGTCGACCGCGGGCACGCGGTGACCCTGTTCGGCGCCGGCCAGGAGAACGGCACCGCCGGCGACTTCGTCTCCACCTGCGCGGACCTGCAGTACGCCCGGCTCGGTGAGTCGCTGCCCGAGCTGGCCCACCTGGCCCACGTCAACCGGCTGGTCGACCCGGCCGACTTCGACCTGGTGCACGACCACACCACGATCGGCCCGCTGCTCGCCGGCCGCCGCCGGGTGCCCACCGTGGCCACCGTGCACGGCAACCCGGTGGGCGAGTACGGCACCGTGCTCAGCAACACCGACGAGGGGGTGGGCCTGGTGGCGATCTCGCACGCCCAGCGCCGGGCCAACCCGGGCCTGCCCTGGGTGGGCACGGTGCACAACGCGATGGCGCTGCGGGAGGTCCCGCGCAAGCGCAACCCGGGCCGCGGGCCGGTGCTCTGGCTGGCCCGGTTCAGCCCGGACAAGGGCCCCGACGTCGCGATCCGCGCCTGCCGGGCGGCCGGCCTGTCGCTCACACTGGCCGGCAAGTGCAACGAGCCCGCCGAGCGGCGCTATTTCGAGCAGGTGGTCGAGCCGCTGCTGGAGGAGGACGTCACCGTGGTGCTCAACGCCGACCGGGAGGCCACCCAGCGGCTGCTGTTCGACGCCCGCTGCCTGATCATGCCGATCCAGTGGGCGGAGCCGTTCGGCATGGTGATGGTGGAGGCGATGGCGACCGGCACGCCGGTGGTGGCGCTGCGCCGGGGCGCCGTGCCGGAGCTGGTCCGGGACGGGGTCACCGGGTTCGTCCGCGACCGCGCGGAGGAGCTGCCGGCGGCGCTGCGCGAGGCGTCCCGTCTCGACCCGGGCGACTGCATCATGCACGTCGCGGAACACTTCTCGGTCGACCGGATGGCCGTCGGCTACGAGTCGGTGTACCGGAGCTTCCTGGCCGACCGGGCCGACCTGGCGGGGCAGCGCGAGCCCGCCCGGCCGGTCACCCGCTGACCGTCAGGTGCGTCCCGTCGCCAGTTCCGCGGCGGCGGCGTCGAGCTGCCGGGCGTACCCGGGGCTGATGCTGCCCTCGCGCTGCCGGTCGGCGATCTTCCCGCGGAGCCGGTCCACGGCGGCGGTCAGCGCGCCGTCGCCGGTCGCTGCGGTGGCGTTGCGCAGCAGGTTGCGCAGGTCCACGCCGACGTCGCCGCGGATCTGGCCGTCCGCCAGCCCGGCCTCGATCAGCCCCTCCACCCGGTGCGCCGCCTCGACCAGGCCGGTGCCGGCCGGCGGGGTCGGCGCGGCGGTCGCCGGCCGGCGGGTGGGGCCGGCCGGCGGCGAGGTGGCCGGCGTGCCGTGGCTCGGCGCCGTGGACGGCGCCAGCACGGGCCCGGCGGTCGGCGACACCCGCGGCGGCCCCTCGTCGTCGGGCACCAGGGCGGGCACCAGCAGCGCGGCGCCCGCGACCACCACCACGCCGACCGCCACCAGGGGCAGCGCCCGGCGGCGCCGGGACGCCCCGGCCGGGCCGGGCGCGGGGTCCGCGGGCGGGGCCGGCGCCGGGGTGGGCAGGGCCGGCAGGGTCACGGTCGGGGCCAGCATGGTGGCGGCCTGCGGGTCGGCGGGCAGCAACTGGTCGCGGAGCACCGCCGCCACCTGGTGCGCAGTGGGCCGCCGCCGCGGGTCGCGGGCCAGGCAGCGCAGGCAGATCTCCGCGACCGGCGCGGGCAGCCCGGGTACGCCGTCCAGCGTGGGCGCGGCACCCTCGGCCAGCGCCGCGCTGAGCTGCTCCCAGGTGTCCGCCGGGTACGGCGGCTGCCCGGTCAGCGTCTCGAAGAGCAGCACCCCCAGCGAGTAGACGTCGGTGGCCGGCTGGGCCGGCGACCCGTCCAGCCGCTCCGGCGCCACGTACGCCGGGGTGCCGAAGGTGCCGCCGTCCTCGTCCTCGTCCGGCGCGCCGACCCGGGTGGCGATGCCGAAGTCGAGCACCTTGGCGCCGACCCGGGTCATCATCACGTTGGCCGGGGTGATGTCGCGGTGCACGATGCCCAGCCGGTGCGCGGCGGCCACCGCCTCGGCCACCTGCGCGCCCGTCTCCACCGCCGCCGGCCAGGGCAGCGGCCCCTCGGTGAGGCGGTGCTCCAGCTCCTCGCCGCTGAGCAGCTCCATTACCACGAACGAGGTGATCGACCCGTCCGGCGCCACCGTCTCGCCGTAGTCGTGCACGGCGGTGACGTGCGGGTGGACGAGCTGGGCGGCGGAGCGGGCCTCCTCGCGCACCATGTCGCGGAACCGGGCGTCGGCGGCGAGTGAGGGAGCGAGCACCTTGACCGCCACCACCCGGTCGAGCACCTCGTCGCGGGCCCGCCAGATCACCGACATGCCGCCGGCCCCGATCTGGTCGATGAGCCGGTACCTGCGGGCCAGCAGCCGGCCGGCGTGCAGCGTCGCCTTCACATCGCACCTGCCTGGGCTTGGGAGCGGTATCAGGTTGCGCGAATGTGTCCGGCGTGTCAACGGGTGTCCGTTCCCTGATCGCGTCCCGCGCCGGGCCGGTCGCGCCTGGTGACCGGCACGGCCGGCCGGGAACGGCTCCGAGGGCGGGTTGCGCGGCGCGTGCCAGGATGAACGGCATGGCAGGCGGTCCGGTGGCGTTCGTGCTCGGCGGCGGGGGAGTGCTCGGCGCGGTCGAGGTGGGCATGCTCCGCGCCCTGTTCCGGGCCCGGATCAAGCCCGACATGGTGCTCGGCACCTCCATCGGCGCGGTCAACGGCGCCCTGGTCGCCGCCGACCCGAGCGAGGCGGTCACCGACCGGCTGGTCCGGCTCTGGGCATCGCCGGAGGCGAGCGAGGTGTACGGCGACTCGGTCGCCCGGCAGCTGCGCCGCTTCGCGGCGCGTACCCACCTGCACTCGCCCCGGCCGCTGCGCCGGCTGCTGGAGAGCGAACTGGGCGCGGACACCACCTTCGCCGACCTGAAGGTGCCGTTCCGCTGCTGCGCGGCGAACATCGAGCGTGCCGCCGAGCACTGGTTCCACAGCGGACCGGTGGTGCCGGCGGTGCTCGCCTCCGCCTCGGTGCCCGGGCTGCTGCCGCCGGCCCAGATCGACGGGCTGCACTACATCGACGGCGGGGTGGTCAACTCGATCCCGGTCGGGGAGGCCGTCGTGGCCGGCGCGACGCAGATCTTCGTGCTCCAGGTGGGCCGGATCGAGCGCGAGCTGAGCCCGCCCCGCCGGCCCTGGGAGATCGCCCAGGTGGCGTTCGAGATCGCCCGCCGGCACCGGTTCGCCCGGGAGATGGCGGCGCTGCCGGAGGGGGTGGCGGTGCACGTGCTGCCGACCGGCGGCCTCGATCCGCGTGACGACAGCCCGTGGGCGTACCGGGACATGGCGGCGGTGGGGCGGCGGATCAGCCGGGCGTACACCGCCTCGCGCCGCTACCTGGACACCGCGCTGGAGCGCTGATGCCACTGCCGCCGCGGTGGTTACGCCGGATGCTGCTCGCGCCCGGCGTGGTGCTGCTCGCCGTCATCGTGGTGACCACCCTGCCGGCCTGGGCGCTGCTGGCCCTGGCCGCGTCGCCGCTCGTGCCGGGGCGGCTGCGCCCGCTGCGGCTGCTCTGGATCGGCACCGTCTACCTGGTCTGGGACGCGGCCGCGCTGCTCGCCCTCTTCGTGCTCTGGCTGGCCTCGGGCTTCGGCGCGCACAAGCGGTCGCCGGCCTTCCAACGGGCCCACTACGTGCTCGCCGGCCACTTCCTGCGGGTGCTGTTCTGGCAGGCCCGGTGGACGCTGCGGCTGCGCATCGACGTGGTGGGCACCGACCCGGACACCGCGCTGCCCGGCCGCCCCGAGCTGGTGCTCTGCCGGCACGCCGGGCCGGGCGACTCGTTCATCCTGATCCACGCGCTGGTCAACTGGTTCCACCGGGAGCCGCGGATCGTGCTCAAGGAGACCCTCCAGTGGGACCCGGCGATCGACGTCCTGCTCAACCGCCTGCCCAACCGGTTCATCGCGCCGGGCCCGGACGGGCGGGAGTCGGCGATCCGGCAGGTCGGCCACCTCGCCACCGGCCTGGACGACGACGACGCGTTCGTGATCTTTCCGGAGGGCGGCAACTTCACCCCGAAGCGCCGGCTGCGGGCCATCGCCCGGCTGCGCGCCCTCGGCCTGGAGCGGATGGCGCTGCGTGCCGAACGCATGCGGCACGTGCTCGCCCCGCAGCCGGGCGGGCTGCTCGCCGCCCTCGACGCCGCCCCGGACGCCGGGGTGATCTTCGTGGCGCACACCGGGCTGGACCAGATGGTCACCGTCGCCGACGTGTGGCGCGAGCTGCCGATGGACAAGCGGATCGTGATGCGGTTCTGGTCGGTCCCGCCCGAGGAGGTGCCGGTCGGGAGGCAGGAGCGCATCGACTGGCTGTTCGACTGGTGGGCCCGCATCGACCGGTGGATCGCCGCCAACCGGGACGGGGCGACCGCCGACTGAGACCGGTACGGTGCGCGTGCAGCGGACCGGCCGGAGCGCCACGTAGGGTGCGCTGGTGGAGCAGATCTGCGTGGTGACGACGGTGGTGGACGCCCGCGCCGTCGCGGACGTGCTGGCGGCCGCGGCCGTCGCCGGCCGGCTGGCGGCGTGCGCCCAGGTCGGCGGGCAGGTGGACAGCACCTACTGGTGGCAGTCGGCGATCCAGACCACGGCCGAGTGGTCGGTCCAGCTCAAGACCGCGCCGGACCGGGTGGACGCGCTGGTCGACCAGATCCGCGCCAACCACCCGTACGAGGTGCCGGAGATTCTGGTCACCCGGGTGGAGAGCGGCAACCCGGACTACGCGGCCTGGGTGCACGACCACACCCGCCCCTAGGTACGCCTACTCTGTCCGCCCGCCCGGCCGGTCACGATGCTGGCGGGGTGGAGAACACCGGCTACCCCTGCCCCGGCTGCGGCGCTCCCGCCGACCTCGCCTCCGGCTGTCCCGGTTGCGGCCGGCCCCCGTACCCGCCGGCCGCCGAGGTGGTCGGGCTGGACCGGGAGATCGCCGGGCTGACCCCGCGGGTCGAGGCGGCCCGGGTCGCGTACCAGGAGCTGGCCGGGCGGCTGTCCACGGCCCGGCAGCGGCGGGCTGAGCTGGCCGCCCGGATCCGCCTGGAGATCCCGGCGCCGCGCCCGGTCGTGCCCGCCCCGCCGGTGCGCCCGCAGCCGGCCCCCGCACCGGTACGCCCCGGCGGCGCGGAGACCTCCACCCGCGCCGTGCAGGGCCTGCTCTTCGTCCTCGGTGGACTGCTGCTCGGCACCGCGGCGGTGGTCTTCACCGCGGTCGCCTGGGCCGCGTTCGGGGTCACCGGGCGGGCGCTGATCCTGCTCGCCGTCACCGCCCTGGCGCTCGCCGCGCCGCTGGTGGCCCGGGCGCGCGGGCTGCGCGGCACCGCCGAGACGTTCGCCGCGGTGGGCCTGCTCCTGGTGCTCCTCGACGGGTACGCCGCCTGGTCGGTGGACCTGTTCGGGGTGGCCGGCTGGCCGGGCAGCCGGTACACCGCGCTGGTCGGTGGGATCGGCGCGGCGGTCGCGGCCGGGTACGCGCGGCTGAGCCGGCTGACCGTGCCCTGGTTCGCGGCGCTGCTGACCGCCCAGCCGGTGCTGCCCCTGGCCGCGGCGGCCGCCGAGCCGTCCGCCGCCGGCTGGGCGCTGGTCCTGACCACGCTGGCACTGGGCGACCTCGTGGTGGTGGTCGCCCTGGGCGGCCGGGCCGGGCCGGCCGGCGGCGTCCCGGCGCCGGTGGGGACCGGTGGGGTCGGGTTGGCCGGCGGGGGGCCGGTTCAGCCCGACCCGGGGGCGCGGATCGGGGGAGCGGCGGCCGGCGGGGGGCCGGCCGCCGCACCGTCGCCCGGCGCGACCGCGCCGCTCCCGGCCGGGGCGTCGCCGGCCCGGCGCGCCGGATGGGTGCTCGGCTGGGTCGGGCACGGCGTCGCGCTGGCCCTGGCGGCCGGCTGCGCGCTGGTGCCGCTGGTCCTCGGGCGCGCGGCCGGCACCCCGTTGCTGGCCGGCGGTCCGCTGCTGGTGGTGGCGCTCGCCCTGGTCGCCGGGGCGCTGGCGGCGGGCGGCCGGACCTACCGGGTCGTCACCGGCGGGCTGCTGGTGGTGGTGCTCGCCGCCGCGCTGATCCGGCCGGTCGCCGCGCTGCGGCCCGGGTTGCTGCTGCTGGCGGCGGGGCTGGTGCTGGTCGCGCTGGCCGGCGCGGTCCGGGCGCTGCCGGCGGGGCCGCGGACCGGCCCCCGGCTCGGCGCCCTCCTGGTGGCCGCCGGCCTGGGTCAGGTCGTCACCGTCCTCACCGGGCTGATCGCCGCCGGCACCGCGGCCGCCGCGTTCCCGGCCTGGCAGGGCGGGCGGGCCGCGCCGGTCCCGTCCTGGGGATGGCAGCTCCCGGTGGCCGTGCTGCTCACCGCGGGGGCGGTTGCCCTGCTCGCGCCCCGGGCCGCCCGGCCGCTGGTCGGGGTGGTCGGCGGCGCGCTGGCCGTGCTGGCCGCGCCGGCCGTGGTGGCCACCCCGTGGCCGCTGGTGCTGGTCGCCGACCTGGCCGCGGCCACCGTGCTGCTGCTCGCGGTGGTCGCCCGGCCGCGCCCCCGGTACCCGACCGTGGTGGGCGCCGCGCTCACCGCGGCCGGCCTGCTCGGGCACGCCCTGCTGGTCGCCTGCGCCGCGCCGGCCGGCGCGGTCGCCACGCTCGCCGTCCTGGCCGCGCTCGGCACGACCGTGGCGGCGCGGGGCCGCCGGGGCCGGGGCGCGCAGCCGGTCATCGCCGGGGTGGCGCTGGCCGTGGCGCTGCTCGCCGTGCCGGCGGTGGTGGCCGTCGCGCTGTTCGGCCTCGGCGCGCCGCCCTGGTGGCAGCTCCGCGGCGCGGCCGTCGCCGTCGGGGTGCCGGTGGTCGCCGTCCTCGCCGTCCGCCGCCACTGGCCCGACCTGCACGGGTACGCCTCGACCGGCCTCGCCGTGGCGCTCGCGGCGGTCGGCCTCGGGCCGCTGGTCGTACCGGGCGCGGAACCGGTGGCGCTCTACGCCGCCGTCGGGGCGCTGCTGGCGCTGGCTGCCGGGGGCGGCGCCCGACCCGGTCCCGCCCCGCGGGCGGTGGGCGCCGCGCTGACCGGCCTGGCGTTGGTGGCCGCCGCCCCGGTCGCGCTGGCGGTGCTGCTGGACCTGCCCGTCCGGCCCTGGTCCGGGGTGCCCGCCGTCGAGCCCGCGCCGGCGGCGGCCCGCCCCGGTCTGGTGCTGCTGCTGCTCGGGGTGGCCGCGGCGGCGTACGCCCGGATCGCGACGGCGCCGGGTCGCGGCGCGGCGTCGGACGCGCCGAGCGGGAGCCCCCGGAGCGGCGGCCGCTGGCTGCCCGCGCTGGCCGCGCTGCCGTTCGGCGCGGTGGCCCTGCCGATGCTGCTGGCGGCGGCCGGCGCGCCCTGGCCGGTGGTGCCCGCCCTGGTCTTCGGGACCGGGGTGGCCGCGCTGCTGCTGGCCGCGCTGGCCGGTCCGCGCCCGGCGGCGCTGCCGGTCCTGCTGCCGCTGGGGCTCGCCCTCACGGCCCTCGGGCTGGGCGGCCTCCTCGCCACCCGGGCCGGGACACTGGCCGGGCTGGGGGTGCTGGTCGTCGCGGCGGCCGTGGCGGGGGCGGCCGGGCGGCCGGCCGAGGTCCGGCTGGTCGGCTGGCTGGGCGCCGTGGCGGCGGCCACGGGCTTCGCGTTCACCGCGGCGCTGGCCGGCGGGCTGCCGCTGCGTACCGCCGGGTTCGCGGTGCTGGCCGTCGCGGTGGTGACCCTGCACGCGGCGCCGGCGCTGCGCGCCCGGACCGCCGACGCGCCCGGCGCGGCTGGGGTGCGGCCGACCGGTCCGGAAGGCGCCGGTGATTCCGCCGGTCCGGCGGGTGCGGGTGATTCGGCCGGTCCGGCGGGTGCAGGTGATTCGGCCGGCCCGGCGGGTGCCGGTGATTCGGCCGGTCCGGCGGGTGCCGGTGATGGGATCGGTCCGGCGGGCGCGGCTGATGCTGCCGGTCCGGCCCGGGCGGGCGATGCGACCCGTCCGGATCGCATGAGCGCGGCGACCGCGGCGGTGGCGCTGGAGGCGGCGGCGCAGGCGGTGGCCCTGCTGGCGCTGCTGCTCACCGGCGG
The DNA here is from genome assembly GCF_040639095.1 of Micromonospora sp. NPDC023966. Taxonomy (NCBI): domain Bacteria; kingdom Bacillati; phylum Actinomycetota; class Actinomycetes; order Micromonosporales; family Micromonosporaceae; genus Micromonospora; species Micromonospora sp. NPDC023966. The sequence continues at coordinate 130,804 of NZ_JBEZZJ010000012.1, forward strand.
CGCGCTGCGGCACGCGGCGGCGGTCTGCGTGCTGTGGGGCGTGGCCGTGGCGGTCCGGGTGCTGCGCCGGGACGAGACGCCGGCCCGGCGGTGGGGCCTCGCCGCGGTCGCCGGCGGCAGCGAGCTGCTCGGCGGCTGGCTGCTGCTGGCCGCCGGTGGGGTGGCGGTGCTGGAGGCGTACACCCTGCCGGCCGCGGCGCTCGCCCTCGGCGCGGGCCTGCTCGCGCTGCGGTCCCGCCCTGGGCTGAACAGTTGGCTGGCGCTCGGCCCGGGGCTCGGCGCGGCGCTGCTGCCCAGCCTGGTCTCGGTGCTGGCCGCGCCGGACCCGCAGCCGGCCCGCCGGCTGGCCCTCGGCCTGGCGGCGCTCGGCGCGGTGCTCGGCGGGGCGGTCCGGCGCTGGCAGGCGCCGGTCCTGCTGGGCGCGGCGACCCTGGTCCCGCTGGCCCTGCACGAGCTGGCCCGGGGCTGGGACCTGCTGCCCCGCTGGATCTTCCTGGGCCTGGGCGGCCTGGCGCTGATCGCCCTCGCCGCCACCTACGAGCGGCGCCGCCGGGACCTGGACCGGCTCCGGGCCGCGGTGGGCCGGATGGGGTAGGGCTAGCACCACCCCGAGCTGGGGGGTTGCCGGGATTACCCAGCGCAGTCGATCCGGGCAGACTCGGTTACACAGAGTCGCGCCGCCGGCGTGGCACACACCGACGGGGGAGCGGGGATCGGATGACCTCATCGACGTTGACGGCACCGGCGGCACGGCGGGGCAGCGACTACGCGCGACTGTCCCGCCGGGTCGCCGCAGCCGGCCTGTTCGACCGCAGACCCGGCCGGTACGCGGCCCGGATCGCGCTCACCCTGGGCGCCTTCCTGGCCGGCTGGGCCGTGGTGGTGGCGGTCGGCGACTCCTGGTGGCAGCTGCCGCTGGCGGCGGTGATGGCGGTCGCCACCACCCAGGTGGCGTTCCTCGGGCACGACGCCGGCCACCGGCAGATGTTCCGCCGGCGCGGCCCGAGCGAGGCTGCCGGCCTGGTCGCCGGAAACCTCGCGGTCGGGCTGAGCTACGGCTGGTGGGTGGACAAGCACAACCGGCACCACGCCAACCCGAACCACGCCGACGAGGACCCGGACGTCGGGGCGGGCGCGCTGGTCTGGACGTACGAGCAGGCGACGGCGACCCGGGGCGTGAGCCGGTGGATGGCCCGGCGGCAGGCGTGGCTGTTCTTCCCGCTGCTGCTGCTGGAGGGGCTGGCGCTGCACGTGGCCAGCGTGCGGGCGGTGGTCGGCCGGGAGCCGGACGGCCGGTGGCGCACCCCGGTCCGGCGCCGCGCGGTGGAGGGGCTGCTGCTCCTCGGGCACGCCGTCGGCTACCTCGGCCTGCTGTTCGCGGTCATGTCGCCCGGCCGGGCGCTGCTCTTCGCGGCCGTCCACCAGGGGCTCTGGGGCCTCTACATGGGCTGCGCGTTCGCCCCGAACCACAAGGGCATGCCGATGCCCACCGCCGAGGACGACCTCGACTTCCTGCGCAAGCAGGTGCTGACCTCGCGCAACGTGCGCGGCGGGCGCTTCGTCGACGTGGCGCTGGGTGCGCTCAACTACCAGATCGAGCACCACCTCTTCCCGAACATGCCCCGGGCCAACCTGCGGCGGGCCCGGCCGATCGTCCGCGCCTACTGCGCCGAGCAGGGCATCCCGTACGCGGAGACGGGGCTGTTCGAGTCGTACCGGCAGGCGCTGGCGCACCTGCACGAGGTGGGCCGCCCGCTGCGGCAGGGCTGAGCCGGCCGGACCGGGCGGAGGCGCTGGTCGCCCCCGCCCGGCACCCGCTCAAGAACCGCCGGTGAAGGCCTGGGCGAGCTCCGCCGGGGCCTCCTCGGTGTCGGCCGCCGCGGGCTTGCTGAGCCGCACCGGCGCGCCGAAGTCGGTGTAGCTGGCCGTCATCTTGCCGAGCATCGGGTTGATCGGACCCAGGTCCATCTCGAAGACGGTGAGCCGACCCCCCTCGTCCACGGTCGCGGTGAACGGGACGGCCTTCGCCTTGTCGCCCGCCGCCGCCAGCGACTTCGGGTCGGCCCCGGTCCGGGTGTAGTCGAGCGTGCCGGCGTACGACCGGTCGCCGGTGCGCCGCACGTCGACCACGGCCGAGAGCAGCTTCTTCACCCCGCCCGGGTCGTCGGCCGGCATGAGGCCCAGCTGCCCGCCGGAGAGGTTGCCGGCGGCCATGTGCAGCCACTTCTTCGACCCGCCCAGCTGCTTGCCGAGCAGCCCGCTCAGCTTCAGGTAGGCGTCGTTGCCGATCACCAGGCTGTGCACCCCGCCCAGCTCGCCGAGGCTGAGGGTTACGTCCATGGTCCGCGCCGTCGGGTCGGCAACCCCGGTGGCGGTGAGCATCGACGAGCTGACCTTGACCCGCATGCTCTGCTCGTTGAGCCGCTGGATCGCCGCGGTCAGCTCGGCGGTCGGCTCGGCCGTCGGGCTCGCCGACGCCGCGGCGGCGCCCCGGTCGGCTGACGCGTCCGCGCCGGTCCGGCTGCCGCATCCGGTCAGGCCGAGACCGAGGACGGTGACGAGCGCGAGCCCCGTGGTCGCCAGCCGTCGTGTCTGCATCGTGGTTCGTCTCCTCAGCGAAGGGTGGGCGGCGCGGCCGTTCCCGGCCGGGCCGGCGGTCAGCCTAGCCGCCACCGGCGAGCGGCGAGGGTCGATTCCGGCGTGCGTGAAATGGCGCCCGTCGGCGCTGCCGGTAGGGTCGTCGCATGGCAGACCTGCTCACCGCGGCGGCGGTGCGAGCCGAGGCGGGGCGGCCGGCCCCGACCCGGCGGATCGACGACACTGTCCGGAGCGCGGCATGAGATTCGAGATCAGCAAGGTGCTGGACGCCATCGAGGGTCGGGTCTGCACCGATCCCTCGCTGGCCCGGGCCGTGGTCGACCTGGCCGAGGTGATCCGCTGGCAGGACCTGGACGGCGGGCGGCCGGCCAGCCTGCTGCGGCTCGGCATGGTGATCGACGCGCTGTCCCGGCAGCTGGAGGAGGACAGCGTCCCGGTCTACGCGATCGTGCACCGGGCCCTGCTCTCCGACGCGGACCTGACCTCCAACGAGCGGATGGTCGTGCGGCGCTGGGCCGACGACGGCCTGGTCGAGGTGCTCGACCACCCCGGCGACCGGATGCTGGAGGTGGCCGACCTGCTCGGCCTGCCGGTGCTCAGCCGGGTCCGGTTCGACGGGCTGGGCGGCCGCTGGCCGTGGCTCGGCCAGCCCGGCCGGGTCCTCGCCCCGGTGCCGGGGGCCGGCGGCCCGGTCTTCATCGCGCACGTCGGTGGCGGGCAGAGCCCGGTCTCCGGCAGCCGCTCGCCGGCCGGCACGAAGCTGCTCGCCCGGCAGTGGCGCTGCCCCGAGCCCGGGTGCGCGCTGTTCGGCGGCGGCGGGGGCGGGGGCGCCTTCGCCGACCTGGCCCGGGTGGACCGGGCCCCGGCCGGGCAGCCGCCACCCACGCTGCGCAACGGCGTACCGACCTGCCCCCGGCACGGCGCCCGGCTGGGCGACGCCGGGCCGCGGCCGCGTACCGCGGTGCTGGCGGTGCGGATCGGCGGGCTGGTCCGGCGGCGGTTCGTGCTCACCGAGACCCAGCCGGTGCTGGTCGGGCGGGCGCCGGAGGCCACCGGCGGGATCGTGCTCGGCCAGTGGCTCAACGACGAGGCGCGGCGCTGGATCAGCCGTAACCACGTTCGGTTCGAGCTGCGGGTGGGCGAGGTGGTGGTGACCGACACCAGCACCAACGGCTCCGGCATCCGGCCGGGCGGCTCGATGGCCGAGCCGGACCGGATCACGCTGGCCCCGCAGCAGTCCCGGGTGGTGGGCGAGGGCGACCTCGTCGAGCTCTACCCGGGCGTGCAGATCGGCCGCGCCGACGAGGTGGCCAGCGACGCCAAGTTCAGCCCGACCTCGGTGATGGCCGAGGCGCCGACCATGGCCATGCGGCTGCCGCGTCCCTGACGCGACGCGAAAGGGCGCCGGGACCGTCGTGGTCCCGGCGCCCTTTCTCGCGTACGCGGATCAGCCGGCCAGCACGGCGGCGAGCTGCGCCACCGCGTGGTCGATCTCCTCCTCGGTGATCACCAGCGGCGGGGCGAGCCGGATGGTCGAGCCGTGGGTGTCCTTGGCCAGGACGCCCCGCTCCATCAGCCGCTCGCAGGCCTCCCGGCCGGTCATCAGCGCCGGGTCGATGTCCAGCCCGGCCCAGAGGCCCCGGCCCCGGACCGCGACCAGGCCCTTGCCGACCAGGCCACGCAGGCCGGCGTGCAGCCGCTCGCCCAGCTCGGCCGAGCGCCGCTGGAACTCGCCGGTGGCCAGCAGCCGGACCACCTCGGTGGCGACCGCGCAGGCCAGCGGGTTGCCGCCGAAGGTCGAGCCGTGCTGGCCCGGCTTGAGCACCCCGAGCACGTCGGCGTTAGCGGCGACCGCCGAGACCGGCACGATGCCGCCGCCGAGCGCCTTGCCCAGCAGGTACATGTCCGGGACGACGCCCTCCTGCTCGCAGGCGAACGTGGCGCCGGTGCGGCCCAGGCCCGACTGGATCTCGTCGGCGATGAAGAGCACGTTCCGGTCGGTGCAGACCTGGCGCACGCCCGGCAGGTAGCCCTCCGGCGGCACCACGACGCCCTGCTCACCCTGGATCGGCTCGAGCAGCACGGCCACGGTGTTCTCGTCGATCGCGGCGGTCAGCGCGGCCAGGTCGCCGTAGGGGACCACGGTGAAGCCCGGCGTGTACGGCCCGAAGTCGGCGCGGGCGTCCTCGTCGGTGGAGAAGCTGACGATCGTGGTGGTCCGGCCGTGGAAGTTCCCCTCGGCGACCACGATGTTGGCCTGGCCCGGGGTCACGCCCTTGACCTGGTAGCCCCACTTGCGGGCGACCTTGATGCCGGTCTCCACCGCCTCGGCGCCGGTGTTCATCGGCAGCACCAGCTCCTTGCCGCAGAGCGCGGCCAGCTCGCGGCAGAAGTCGGCGAACTGGTCGTGGATGAACGCGCGGCTGGTCAGCGTGAGCCGGTCGAGCTGCGCGTGCGCGGCCTCGATCAGCTTCGGGTGCCGGTGGCCGAAGTTCAGCGCCGAGTAGCCGGCCAGGCAGTCCAGGTAGCGCCGGCCGTCCACGTCGGTCAGCCAGGCGCCCTCGGCCGACGAGATCACCACGGGCAGCGGGTGGTAGTTGTGCGCCGTGTGACGCTCCGCGTCCCGTACCGCGGAGGGCGTCCGCAGCATGTCGTCGATGATCACTTGACTGCCTTTCCCTGACGGAGTCGCAACGTGCAGCACTTCGGTCCGCCGCCGGCCTTGCGCAGCTCGGACAGGTCGATACCGATGGTCTCGTAGCCCCGGTCGCGCAGCTTCGCGGCCAGGTCGGTGGCCTGCGCGGGCAGCACCACGTGCCGCCCGTCGCTGACCGCGTTCAGCCCCAGCACCTCCGCGTCGGCCATGGTGGCGTGGACCGCGTCCGGGAAGAGCCGGCGCAGCACCGCCCGGCTGCCCGGGGAGAACGCCTCCGGCAGGTACGCCACGGTCCGCTCGTCGAGCACGGTGAGCGCGGTGTCCAGGTGGTAGAAGCGCGGGTCCACGAGCTGCATGGTGATCACCGGGTAGCCGAAGACCTCCTGGAGCTGCGCGTGGGAGGCGTGCGCGGTGCGGAAGCCGGTGCCGGCGAGCAGGTGGTCGCCGACCAGCAGGACGTCGCCCTCACCCTCGTTGACGTGCTTCGGGTCGTACATCTCGAAGCCGGCGGCCTCGAACCAGGCCCGGTAGGCGGGCGCCTCGTCGGCGCGCTGCGGGTCGCGGAACTGCACCGCCATGGCCTTACCGTCGATCACCGTGCCACCGTTGGCCGCGAAGACCATGTCCGGCAGGCCGCCGACGGGGTCGATCAGCTCGACCTCGTGGCCCAGGTCGAGGTAGGTCTGGCGGAGCTGCTCCCACTGCCGGATCGCCAGGTCGGCGTCGACCGGGGCGGTGGGGTCCATCCACGGGTTGATCGCGTAGTCGACGGCGAAGTACGTCGGCCGGCACATCAGAAAGCGCTGGCGGGTGGCGTCCATCGTCATGTCGTGCTCCCAGGGGTCGGGCGCGCCCGGCCACCTTGGCCCACGGGCTGGCGCCGTGGTCCAACGGTATGCGCCCCTGGCCGACGACATCCACCGCAAGAAGTTGCGTACGGCGACAGATCGTTGCGTCTGGTTGGCCGCGGCCGGCGGATCGTTGCGTTCACGCTGTCAGCCGCGCTCCACTCCCAGGTGCACCCGCCGGTGCCCCGGCCGCTCGATCTCGTCGAGCAGGGCCAGCGCCAGGTCCGCGTACGTGATCCGGCTCTCGGCCCGGGCCGGGGCGAACCGGTACCGGCCCGCGGGCGTCCCGCCGTGGTCGAAGTCGCCGGCCGGGCTGAGCACCAGCCAGTCGACGTCCCCACCCGTCCGGCGCAGCACCTCGGCGCCGGCCGCGTGCCCCAGGTAGAAGCCCCGGTACTCCTGCGGGTAGCCCGGCGTGTCCATGAGCGGCACGCCGTCGGCCGTCGGCAGCACCGAGGCGAGCCCGACCACCACGAGCCGGCCCACCCCGGCCCGACGCGACCCGGCCAGCGTGGCCCGGGCCGCGGCCGGGAAGAAGACGTCCGGCGGCGCGGCCAGGTCGGCGGCGGCGTGCACCGCCGCGTCGTGCCCGGCCATCAGGCCGGCCACCCGGTCAGCGTCGGTGACGTCCCCAGCGGTGACCCGCACCCCGCCGTCGGCCGCCAGGTCCGGGTGGCGAGCCGGGTCGCGGACCACGGCGGTCACCTCGTGGCCCCGGTCGCGGGCCGCCCCTACCGTCGCCCGGCCGGCTCGGCCGCCGGCCCCGAAGATGATGATCCTGCTCATCGACGTACCTCTCCTCGTCGCCCTGGCCGGCGGGGTCGCCGGCCGTCCGGGCGGACGCTACCCGGGGGGCCGGTTTCCACCCGGATACCGATTACGGTGGGCGGATGGCCGCGCCGCTGGACCCGGAGATGTTCGACGAGCTCTGCCCCTCGGACCTGTCACCGATCCGGTTCGGGGACAAGTGGGCCGGGATGGTGGTCCGCTGCCTGGAGAGCGGGCCCCGGCGGTTCTCCGAGCTGCGGGTGCCGCTGCGCGGCATCACCGCCAAGGTGCTGACCCGGTCGCTGCGCCGGCTCGAAGCCGACGGGCTGGTCCGGCGCGCCGTCCTGCCCGGTCGGGTCGAGTACGCGCTCACCCCGCTGGGGCGCAGCCTGCTCGGCCCGATGGACGTCGCCTGCGCCTGGGCCCGGGAGCACTGGGAGGAACTGCTCGACGCCCGCGAGGGCGTGGCCGCGGCCGCCGACTGACCCCGGACATACTTCGGGGGCGGCGAACCGCCGCCCCCGAAAGAGGTGTGCCCGGCTGGTGAACCACCAGAGCTGATCGGGCGTGCCGGCGCTGCGCCGGCGACCGGGAAACTGCCCGTCAGAAGAGATCCGCAAACTGTGAGTCGAGCCACTCCCGGAACCGGCCCACCCAGTCGCCGTCGGTGGTCGGCCAGTCGAACTGGCCGGTCATCGCCACGATGCCGAGCACCACGGCGGCGAGGCCGACGGCCACGCCGATCAACGCGTCGGTCTTGCCGGCCACGTGCCGGCGGCGGGTCGCGATCAGGCCGAACACGGCGAGCACCGCGCCGACCGCGCCGAGGCCGATGCCGTAGCCGGCGAGGGTGCCGGAGAGCACGAAGAGCGCGCCGACCACCGACACGATCAGACCGAGGGTGGCGAGCAGGCTGGCCCGGGGCCGCTTCGTCGTCACCGGCTCCACCCGCTCCACCGCCGGATCCCGGTCGACGGTCCGGTCCGGCCGGCCGTCTCCGTCCAGGTCGACGGTGCGCTCCAGGGTCGGGTCCGGCTCGACGGTGTGGGTGCGCCGGCCGTCCGGGCCGGTCGGGCGGGCGGTGGCCGCCCGGGCCGCCGCGGCCCGATCCGCCGCGCGCCGCTCCGCGTCGGTGGCGCGCTCGTCGTCGGTCGCGCTGGCGGTGCTGCGGTAGGTGGTCCGCTCCTCGTCGCGGCCGGTCACCACTGGCCGGTCGTCCGCCCGATCGCCGACCCGGTCGCGGTCGTCGACCACCCCGTCGCCGTTCACGTCATCGGTTCGCGCCGGACCGCTCCGGCGGGACAGAATCTTCACTGGACACCTCCTGATCTCCGGCGCGGAGACCGCGCTTCACAGTCAGGAGTTACCCCGTGGCGGACAGGTCGACACCCGTCGACGCCCAGTGCCTCTCCTGGTCGGCGGCGTCCGGGCCGGCGGGCTACCGTTGCCGTCGTGCCAGAGGGACACACCATCCACCGCCTGGCGGCCCGGCACGCCGAGCTCTTCGCCGGCGACAAGGTGCACGCCGCCAGCCCGCAGGGCCGCTTCGCCGAGGGCGCGGCCCGGCTCACCGGCACCCTCCTGGAGGGCACCGAGGCGTACGGCAAGCACCTGCTGCACCACTACGCCGGCGAGCTGACCCTGCACGTCCACCTGGGGCTCTACGGCAAGGTCACCGACGGCCCGGGCGAGCCGCCACCCCCGGTCGGGCAGATCCGGCTGCGGCTGAGCAGTGACCGGCACTGGCTGGACCTGCGCGGGCCGACCGCGTGCGAACTGCTCACCCCTCCCGAGGTGGCCGCGCTGCGCGACCGGCTCGGCGCCGACCCGCTGCGCGCCGACGCCGACCCCGAGCGGGCGTACGCCCGGATCCGGCGCAGCCCCACCCCGCTGGCGGCGCTGCTGCTGGACCAGTCGGTGGTGGCCGGCACCGGCCTGATCTTCGTGGTCGAGGCGCTGTTCCGGGCCGGGCTGCCGCCGCTGCTGCCCGGGCGGGACCTCAGCCCGGCCGGCTGGGCGGAGCTCTGGGCCGACCTGGTCGCCCTGATGACCGTCGCCGTCGAGCGGGGCCGGATCGACACCGTGCGGGACGATCACCTGCCGGAGGCGATGGGGCGGGCGCCCCGGGTCGACCGGCACGGCGGCGAGGTGTACGTCTACCGCCGCCCCGGCGCGCCCTGCCACGTCTGCGGCACCGAGGTCAGCCGCGGCGAGCTGGCCGGCCGCAACCTCTACTGGTGCCCGACCTGCCAGGCCGGCCGGCGGCGCCCGTCGGCCCGGTCAGCCGACCGCGCGAAGCGGGCGTCCGTGCCGGAGCCGCTCGACCGCCTGCGCGGTCGTCTCGTCGGCGGGTAGCAGGACGACCAGCTCCTGGGCGTCGGTGCTCGGCAGCTCCAGCTTCTCCCGGTGCCAGCGCAGCTCGCCCGCGGCGGGATGGTCGAGCCGGAGCGCGACCTGGGGCGGTGGCAGGTGCTGCTGGAGCCGTCGGGTGAACTCCGGCCCGGCGACGGGGGCGAGCTGGACCTGGAACCACTCGGAGGCCTCCGCGGACGGCCCGAGCCACAGGTCGAAGGCCCGCTCGTCAGCCACCTGGTCCCAGTCGGGGAACACCGTGCGGGCGCGCGGATCGGTGAACACGTAGCGGGTCAGGTTCGGCGCCTCGGCGTCGAGCAGGCCGATCCCGCCCATCACCAGCTCGAACGCGCTCGTGTACGCGAGCACGTCGCCCAGGCGGTTGGTGACGAAGGCCATCCCGGGTTCGAGCAGCCGGAGGGTCTCCCGCACGGTCGGCCGGACCTCACGGTTGGGCGGCGCCGGCGGCCGGTGCCCGGGGCAGGCCCCACCGGTGATCTTGGCGAGGTAGCGCAGGTGGTTTCGCTCCCGGGCGTCCAGGCTCAGGGCGTCCGCGAGCGCGTTCAGCACCGCGTGCGACGGGTTGCGGTCCCGACCCTGCTCGATGCGGGTGAGGTATTCGACGCTGACCCCGGCGCGGGCGGCCAGGTCCGAGCGGCGCAGGCCCGGGGAGCGGCGCCGGCCCCGGTCGGGCAGGCCGAAGGACTCCGGCTGGAGGCTGTCGCGCTTGGCGCGGACGAAGTCGCCCAGTGGCGTACCCATGGGTGAGAGTCTAGGTCGGATTTCCGGCCGCCCCGGCCGGCGCAGCGTGGCCCTGCGGGGCCCAGCCTGCAGCCGGTCTGGTTGCCGCCGTCGCGGCGGCGGACCGTGGACCGCATGAACGAGAAGCACAGGTTGGTCATTGTCATCGGAAGCGTCCGCGAGGGCCGGTTCGGACCGGTCGTCGCGTCCTGGGTCGCCGAGCGGGCGCGCGAGCACGGCGGCTTCGATGTCGACGTCGTCGACCTCGCCGAGATCGAGATCCCGCTGGCACTGCCGGCGGAGTCACCGAAGTTCGCGGGCGACGCGTACCCGCGCCCGGCGGCGATGGGGCCGCTGACCTCCCGGCTGGCGGACGCGGACGCGTTCATCCTGGTCACGCCGGAGTACAACCACAGCTACCCGGCCGCGCTGAAGGCAGCCATCGACTGGCACTTCACCCAGTGGACGGCCAAGCCGGTGGCCTTCGTCAGCTACGGCGGCGCGGCGGGCGGCCGGCACGCCGTCCTGCACCTGGAGAACGTGCTCACCGAACTGCACGCCGTGACGATCCGCGACGGGCTGGCCTTCCCGAACTACTTCACCGGGTGGGCGGACGGCCAGCCGCTCGACCCCGCCGCGGCCGGATACGCCAAGACCCTGCTGGACCAGCTCGCCTGGTGGGCCGGAGCCCTGGGGGCGGCACGCGAGGCGGCCCCGTACCCGGCCTGACCGCCACGCCTCGGGGCGTGACCGGGGCCCCCGGGACCCGGTCACGCCCCGGCGAGCAGCCAGCGGACCGTCTCGACCTGCTGCGGGAAGACCTCGTCCTCGCCGATGCTCCAGGCCAGCGTGTGCACGACCGCCCAGCCGCGCACCCGCTCCCGGTCCAGGCGCAGCTCGGCGCTGAGCCGGTCCAGCCGGTGCCGGACCGCGGCGGGGGAGTGCCCCAGCTCGGGGCCGCGCACCAGCGGCACCGCCGCGAACTCCCGCTCGCCGACCAGCGGCTTCGGGTCGATGACCAGCCACGGCTCGCGGGTGGCCGCCAGCACGTTGCCGGCGTGCAGGTCCTGGTTGACCAGCACCTGCTCGCCCTGGCTGGGCACCAGCTCGGCGAGGAGCCCGAGCGCGGCGTCCAGCAGCCGCCGCTCGAACGGCCGGTTCAGCCGCTCCCACTTGGCCGGCAGCCGCTCGGCCCAGCCGGCCGCCTCCTCGGCGAGCGGGGTGAACGGCGGGCCGGCCGGCACGCCGAGCCGGGGCAGCAGCCCGACCGCCACGTCGAGCGCCGCGTCGGGCGGCAGCCCGTGCAGCGGCGTTCCCGGCAGGCAGCGCTCGACCAGCAGCGCCCGGCGCTCCGGGTCGTGGGCCAGCGACCGGATCGCGCCCCGGCCGCCCCAGTGAGCGAGCGCGGTCGCCTCGTGCACGCTGTCGTCGTCCGGGTACTGGAGCTTGAGCACAGCCGGGGTGCCGTCCGGCAGCTCCGCCGGCATCGCCAGCGACGCGAACGCGTACTCGAAGGGTGGGCCGACCCTCAGCTCCCAGCGCGCGACGCACTCCGCCAGCCGGTCCGGCAGGGTGGCGAGCCATTCCCGGCCGGCCGGATACCGTTCCGTCCAGCGCAGCCCCTCGGGGATCTCCAGACGCATCCGACCATCCTGGGTGCCGGTGGCGGTCGCGTACAACCGTTTCCGGCTCGATGCCGCCTGGAACAGCGAACCCCACGGAGGTGGCCGGATGCCGGACGCATCGGACCAGGAATACATCGAGTACGTCACCGCCCGCCTGCCGGCGCCGCGCCGGCTCGCGTACGTGACCAGTTTCAGCGACGACGGCCGGGTGCTCGGCGGGAAGCTCGAGTCCGACGACCAGGTCCGGCCGGTGCGCTGGACCTGCCGGTGACCGGTCCGGGGGCGGTCCCGCACCGCCCCCGGACCGGAGCCGTTCAGCCCAGCCGGCGGATGTCGCCGTAGGCCCGGTAGAAGCCGCCGCGGCCGGACTCCCGGACCGCGGTGACCAGGTAGCGCGCCCCCGGCTCGCGGATCCCCTTCGGGAACTGCACCGACCAGTCGCGGCGGTAGCCGTCGGAGAGGACGTGGATGCGCATCCGGCCGCCCTGCTCGACGCACTGCACCACCACGCCGGACCGGTCGTCGGTGGTCACCTCCACGCTGGTCCAGGCGGCCGGTTCGGGCAGCCGGGCCGGGGCCTTCACGTCGACCACCTCCGGCACGCTGCCCGCCTCGGCGGCCCGGATCGCCGGCTCGCTGGCGTCGATGCAGGCCAGGTAGCCACCGGTGGTGACCACGTAGAGCCGCTCGTCGTGGTACTGCATCGAGTACGCCGAGCCGCAGCCGGTGCCGAGCTTCCACAACCGGTTGCCGGCCTCGTCGAAGCAGTAGATCGAGGAGGCGCTGTCGCCGGCGAAGACGTATCGGCCGCCCTCGGCCGTGGCGCAGGAGAAGACCGGGGCATCGCACCGGTACGCCCGCTCGGCCCGCCCGTCCTTGCGCAGCCGCACCACCTCGCGGGTGCCGGTGCCGGCGAACACGGCGTCGCGCTCCTGCCAGCCGAAGAGCACCGCTCCCGTGCGGGTGTGCCACAGCTCCCGCCCGGTCCGCCAGTCGTAGCCGGTGACCCCTTGTGAGTGGCCGTGGTAGAGGGCGTCGGTGTCACAGCGCACCATCCAGGCGGACCGGCCCCACCCCGGCCGCCGCCAGAGGAACTCGTCCTCGTGGTCGACGGCGGCGATGCCGCCCTCGCGGTCGGAGACGCCCAGCACGCCGTCGTGGATGTCGAGCCAGTAGATGTCGATGTCGGGGGCGATCGCGTAGGCCACCCGGGGCACCTTGCCGGAGAGGTCGTAGACGTTGCCGTCGTCGCAGCCCGCGTAGATCCAGGCGTCGTCGGCGACGATGCACTTCACCCCGTCGGGGAGCCGGAGCTGGTGCAGCACCCGGGCGTCGTGGTCCAGCGTGGTGATCACGCCGTGCTCGTTGCCCACCATGCAGCTCTGCCCGTCGATGAAGATGCCGAACGCGGGCGCGCCCGAGGCGTAGCGCCAGAGGACCGGGGCGGTGCGGGCCGTGGAGCGGGTGCTGACGATCTGCCGGCGGGAGACGGTCCGCTTCTGGCGTACGCCGGGCACCGCGGGCGCGTATCCCTTGCGGACCTTCTCGCCGATCTTCTTCGCGGCGGCGGCCCGGGCACGGGCGTTGTCCGGGTAGCTGCTGCACTTCACCTGGCCCTGGTCGCCGATCCGGCCGTAGCGCACGGTCATCGTGGTGTCGTCGACCACGACCTCGTAGAACTTGTGCGCTCCTCCGTCCACTTCGGACAGTTCGAGGTAGGTCGTCTCCTGCGACATGGGGGTGCCTCCGAGGGGAAGGGCCGGAACCGGCGACAGCCCGCCCAAGCTAACGCCGCCCCCCGACAAAGATTGGGTCGTCCGGTCAGCGGCCGGAGTGGGTGAGGGCGTCGACTGCCTTGCGGGCGGCGATCAGCACCGGGTCCCAGACCGGGGCGTACGGCGGCGCGTAGCCCAGGTCGAGCGCGGTCATGTCGTCGACCGTCATGTTGTTCCACAGCGCCACGGCCAGCGCGTCGATCCGCTTGGCCGCCTCGGACCAGCCGACGATCTGCGCCCCCAGCAGCCGGCCGCTGGGCCGCTCGGCGAGCAGCTTCACGGTCATCGGCCGGGCGCCCGGGTAGTAGCCGGCCCGGTTGGTCGACTCGGCCAGCACGGCGACGAACTCGAAGCCGGCCGCGGTGGCATCCCGCTCGCGGAGGCCGGTCCGCCCGACCTCCAGCTCGCAGACCTTGGTCACGGCCGTGCCGATCACGCCGGGGAAGGTCGCGTACCCGCCGCCGATGTTGACCCCGGCGACCCGGCCCTGCTTGTTGGCGTGGGTGCCGAGCGGGATGTGCACCGGCATGCCGCTGACCCGGTGCAGGGTCTCCACGCAGTCGCCGGCCGCGTAGACGCCGGGCACCCCGGGCACCCGCATCCGCCGGTCGACGCGGATCGCCCCGGACGGACCGATCGGCAGGCCGGCGGCCTCGCCGAGCGCGGTGTTCGGGCGTACGCCCAGGCCCAGCACCACGACGTCGGCCGGGATCGGCCCCTCGCCGGTGACCACGGCGGCGATCCGGCCGTCGCGCCCCTCGAGGCCGGTGACCGTCAGGCCGGTACGGATGCCGATGCCGGTGCTGCGCATCGCCTCGGCAACCAGCTCGCCCATGTCCGGGTCCACGGTGGCCATCGGCTGGTCGGCCTGCTCGACCAGGTCGACCTTGAGCCCGTGGTGCAGCAGGGCCTCGGCCATCTCGACCCCGATGTAGCCGCCGCCGATCACCACCGCGCGGCGGGGCCGGGGCTCGTGTTCCAGCCAGTCCAGCAGGGCGGTGCCGTCGTCGAGGGTCTGCATGCCGAACACCCCGGCCAGCCCGCCGCGGGCCCACCCGGGCTGGATCGGGGTCGAGCCGGTGGCGTACACCAGGGTGTCGAAGCCGGCGCGGACCTCGCCGCCTCCCGTCAGGTCCCGGGCGATCACCTCGCGGCGGTCGAGGTCGATGGTGGTGACCTCGTGCCGCAGCCGGACCTCGATGTCGAACCTGTCCCGGAAGGTGGCCGGGTCGCGGGCGATGAGCTGGTCCCGCTCCGGCACCACCCCGCTGATCCAGAAGGGGATGCCGCAGGCCGAGTAGGAGGTGAAGCGGCCCCGCTCGAAGGCCACGATCTCCAGGTCGTCCCGGTCGCGGCGGCGGCGGGCCTGGGACGCCGCCGCCATTCCGGCGGCGTCCCCACCGACGACGACCATCCGCTCCGCCACGACGCCATCCTGTCACGCGCGCCCGGCTCGCGCGGGCGCTCAGCCGCGGGTCTGCCGGGCCACGTCCGCGACCACGTCGATCAGCTTGCCGGTACGGGCGAACACCGCCCGCTGCCGCGCCGCGCCGCTGCCGTGCCGGCGCAGCCCGCCCAGCAGGTCGGTCACCCGGTCGAGGTCGCCGTGCCGCTCCAGTTCCGGGCGGACCCGTTCGACCAGCCCGTCCAGCAGTTCCCAGGCCGGGCGCAGCTCGCCGTCGGTCAGGTCGACGCCCTCGCCCTCCAACCCGTCGTGGGCCGCCCGCCAGTGCGCGGCGACCAGCAGGTGGTGGTCGGTGTTGATGGCCGGCCGCCCCTCGGCGATCTCCGTCATGGCCGTCGCCACCAGGGCCCGGACCAGGGCGGCGACCAGCACCGCGTCGTCCACCGACGGGCAGACGTCACCGATCCGGATCTCCACGGTCGGGTACTTGGCGGAGAGCCGGGCGTACCAGTAGAGCATTCCCTCGTCGAGCATCACGCCGCTGGCGATGAGCTGCCGGATGAGCCGCTCGTAGTGCTCGTGCGAGTCGAGCCAGGGGGTGGGCGCCACCGACGGCCAGCGTTCCCACTCGACCGAGCGCCAGCTCGCGTAGCCGGTGTCCTCGCCCCTGGCGAACGGGGAGTTGGCGGTGACCGCCTGCAGGATCGGCAGCCAGGGCCGGACGTGGTTGAGCACCCGCACCCCGGTCTCCGCGTTCGGGATGCCGACGTGCACGTGCATGCCGTTGTTGCCCGGCCCCGGCACGAGCAGCCGGAACCGCTCGATCATCCGGTCGAAGCGGGGCTTGTCCACCACCGGCGGCACCGGCCCCTCCACCGGCCCGGTGCCGATGGCCAGCAGCCGCACGCCGGCCCGCTCGGCGGCGGCGGCAAGTTCGGCGCGGAGCACCCCGAGCGAGTGCCGGATCGAGGAGAGCTCCAGGCCGGGCGGGCTGCCGATCTCGATCTGGCTGGTCTGGAACTCCCGCTCCACCTGGCCCCGCAGCTCGGCCGGCACCTGCTCCATGACCAGGTCCACGGCGGGCACGGCGGCCCCGGTGTGCGGGTCGGCGAGCAGGAACTCCTCCTCCACGCCGACTGTCAGCAGGTCCGTGCCGCTCGGTGCGGCGCTCCGTTCCCGCTCCGCCACTGACCCGCTCATCGAGACCACCGTCCTGCTCCGTACCGGTCGCGGCACGGTGCCGCCCGGTCGACGCCCTGTTACCCACCGTGTCGGCCGCGGGAAACGCCCGGGGCGGCGTGTCGTCGCGTACGCGCCGGTGTCGTCCCCCTTTGGTGGCCACGGATCCCGGCTCCGGGACGGGAATCCCGCCCCGACGGCGAGCCGGTCCGGCGCGCGCCGACGGCAACGGAGAGGGCCCGGGCCCACGTCGCGGACGGTGACCGACACCGGCCGGGCGGCTTGGCGGGCGATCGGGTCCGGGACGTGACAGCGGGTTCTAGAGTCGGCCTGTGGTCGGGATGCTGGTGACGGGGACGTGGGCGTACGCCCTCACCCTGCTCGCGGACCGTCCCACCGGCCTGCTCGCCGGTGCGGCGGTGGCCGCCGCGCTGCTGCTCGCCACGCTGCTCGCGCTGCGGGTCCGGGCGCTGCCCACGCCGCCCGGCGGCCGGCGCGCCGTCGCCCTGCGGGCCCGGGCCCGGCACCGCCGGGTGCCCCGGCAGGTCGACCCGGACGCCCCGGGACGGCCGCGTCCCCGCGCGCCGGGGTTCCGCCCCTCGGCCGCGTAGCCGCCTCGTCGCCGCGCGGCCGGTTCCGTCGTCATCCGCCCCGCCGGGACGCGTCGTCCCGTCCGGGCATCCGGAATCGGACCGAGGGGTTTCCCCATGCTCGCCTTCGCACCACTGCACACCGCGACCTCCGCGGCCGCCACTGTCGTCACCTGGCTCGCCGACACGCTCGCCCCGCTGACCGGCGGGGCCGCCACGGCCGCCGCGATCGTCCTGTTCACCGTCGGGGTCCGGCTGCTGATCTCGCCGCTCAGCCTGGCCCAGTTCCGCGGGGAGCGGCGCCGCACGGCGCTCGCCCCCGAGGTCCGCGACCTCCAACGGCGGTACGCCGACGACCCCGGCCGCCTGCAGAGCGAACTGTTCGCGCTCTACCGCCGGGCCGGGGCCGGCCCGGTGGCGGGCTGCCTGCCGGCGCTGTTGCAGGCCCCGTTCTTCCTGGTGATGTACCGCCTCTTCGCCACCGGCGACGGGCACCCGCACCTGCTGGACGAGAAGCTCGCCGGCGTACCCCTGGGGTGGCACCTCGGCGACGGGCTCACCGGCCCGGTGGTGGCGGTCTTCGGGGTGCTGCTGGCGGCGCTGCTCGTGCTGGCCTGGTGGTCGGCGCGGCGGGCGCGCCGGGCGGCCGCGGCCACCGGCACCATCGCCGGTGCGCCGACCGAGGGTCCGGGCGCCGCCGTGCTCGGCCGGCTGGTGCCGCTGCTGCCCTACACCACGGTGCTGGTGGCGCTGGTGGTGCCGCTCGCGGCGGTGCTCTACCTGGTCACCACGACGGCGTGGACCGCGCTGGAGCAGGCGGTGCTGCGCCGGCCCCAGCCGGAAGGCATCGACGCACGTTGACAAATGCGGGGGCGGGCGCGTAGAAAACGCCTCAGAGAGCGCTCTCTCCTGCCCGTCCCCGCAGAGAGGCACCCCGATGAATCCTGTCCCGGCGGCCGAGGCCGCCCCCTCCGCCGTGCGCCGGTCGCGCCGGCGGCTCTCCCTGGCGGCCGCCGTGCTCGCCACCACCACCGCCCTCGCGACCGTCACGATGACCGCGCACGCCGCCGTGCCGCCGCCGCCCGCCGGCTGGAGTCTGGTGTGGAGCGACGACTTCACCGGCGCGGCCGGCACCCTGCCCTCCTCCGCCAACTGGATCATCGACACCGGCACCAGCTACCCGGGCGGCCCGGCCAACTGGGGCACCGGCGAGATCCAGACCTACACCGCCAGCACCGCCAACCTGGCCCAGGACGGCGCCGGCAACCTGCGCATCACCCCGCTCAAGGACGCCGCCGGCCGCTGGACCTCGGCCCGGATCGAGACGGTCCGCGCCAACTTCAAGCCGCCGGCCGGAGGAGTCCTGGCCCTGGAGGGCCGGATCCAGATGCCGAACGTGACCGGCGCGCAGGCCGCCGGCTACTGGCCGGCGTTCTGGGCGCTCGGCTCCCCGTACCGGGGCAACTACCAGAACTGGCCGGGCGTCGGCGAGTTCGACGTGATGGAGAACGTCAACGGGATCAACTCGGTCTGGGGAGTGCTGCACTGCGGCGTCGCCCCGGGCGGCCCGTGCAACGAGTTCAACGGCATCGGCAACTCCCGGGCCTGCCCGGGAAGCACCTGCCAGTCGGCGTTCCACACCTACCGCTTCGAGTGGGACGCCTCGATCAGTCCCCAGCAGCTGCGCTGGTACGTCGACGGCCAGCTCTTCCACACCGTCAGCCAGAACCAGGTCGGCGAGCCGTACTGGGGTCAGATGACCAACCACAGCGGCTACTTCATGCTGCTCAACGTGGCGATGGGCGGCGGCTTCCCGAACGGGGTGGCCGGCTCGGCCACGCCCACCGCGTCGACCGTCTCCGGCCGGCCGATGGTGGTCGACTACGTGGCCGCCTACACCCGCGGTGGCGGCGGCACGCCGTCGCCGACCCCGACCACCCCGCCGCCCGGCGGGGTGGTGGACGCGTACTCGACCATCCAGGCCGAGGCGTTCAGCGGGCAGAACGGGGTGCAGGTGGAGGCGTGCGGCGAGGGCGGCCAGGACATCGGCTGGCTGGCCAACGGCGACTGGGCCCGCTACGACAACGTGGAGTTCGGCGCCACGCCGCCGAAGGACTTCGTGGCCCGGGTCGCCTCCGGCGCGCCGGCCGGGGTGAGCGGGCTGGTCGAAGTCCGGGTGGACAGCCCGACCAACCCGCCGATCGGGAGCTTCGCGGTCGCCAACACCGGTGGCTGGCAGAGCTGGCGCTCGGTGCCGGGCAACGTCGCCGCGGTCACCGGCCGGCACACCGTCTACCTGACCTTCAGCAGCGGCCAGCCGGCCGACTTCGTCAACGTCAACTGGTTCATCTTCCGGCACTGAGCCGGCCGGGCCGGGGGTCCCCGCAGGGGCCCCCGGTCTGCCTCTGGACAGAAACAGTTAACAGTCTTAATAATGAGCGCACGTCGACGGTCGTAAATGCCCACCCTCCACCACCACGTCCTGGAGGACGCCGTGAGACTCCGCTCCACCCGCCTGGCGACGTTCGCCGCCGCGCTCGCCGCCGCCCTGGTGGCGGGCACCGTGCTGGCCGCGCCGCCCGCCTCCGCCGCCACCGCCGCCTTCGTCCGCACCTCCACCTGGAGCAGCGGGTACGAGGCCAAATTCACCGTCACCAACGACAGCTCGGCCAGCATCTCCTCCTGGAACGTCCAGTTCGACCTGCCCGCCGGCAGCACCCTCGGCTCGTTCTGGGACGCCCGGCTGACCACCTCCGGCCAGCACGTCACCGCGCTGAACCAGTCCTGGAACGGCGCCCTCGCCCCGGGCGCCAGCACCAGCTTCGGCTTCATCGTCAACGGCACCGGCGACCCGACCAACTGCACGGTCAACGGCGGTTCGTGCACCGGCGGGGGCGGCGGCAACCCCGGCGCTCCGGCCACCCCCGGCGGCCTCCGGGTCACCGGCACCACCAACACCTCGATCGCGCTGGCCTGGAACGCCGTATCCGGCACGGTCACCGGCTACCGGGTCTACGAGGGCGGCACCGTGAAGGCCACCGTCACCGGCACCTCGGCCACCGTCTCCGGGCTGAGCGCCTGCACCGGGCACAGCTACACGGTGGCCGCGTACAACGCCAGCGGCGAGTCGGCGAAGTCGGCGGCGGTGTCGGCCACCACCACCGGCTGCACCGGCGGGGGTGGCGGCGTGATGGCCGCCGCGCCGTACCTCTACCCGGGCTGGGGCGACCCGCCCGCGCCGGCCACGGTGATGGGCGCGACCGGGATCAAGTGGTTCACCATCGCGTTCGTGCTCTCCGGCGGCGGCTGCACCCCGGCCTGGGACGGCAGCGGCCCGCTCACCGGCGGCGCGCACGCCAACACCATCGCCGCGATCAAGGCGGCCGGCGGTGACGTCATCCCGTCCTTCGGCGGCTGGAGCGGCAACAAGCTCGGCCCGAACTGCTCCTCGGCCAGCGCGCTGGCCGGCGCCTACCAGCAGGTCATCAACGCCTACGGGCTCAAGGCGATCGACATCGACATCGAGAACAGCGACGAGTTCGAGAACGAGGTGGTGCAGGACCGGATCCTCGACGCCCTGAAGATCGTCAAGCAGAACAACCCGGGGATCAAGACGATCGTCACCTTCGGCACCTCGACCACCGGGCCGTCGTACTACGGCACCCGGCTGATCAACCAGGCCGCGGCGAAGGGCGCCAACATCGACGTCTTCACCATCATGCCGTTCGACTTCGGCGGCGGCGCGAACATGTACCAGAGCACCGTCAACGCGGCCGAGGGCCTGAAGAACGCGCTGAAGACCGCCTTCGGCTGGTCCGACGCCACCGCCTACGCCCACATGGGCATTTCCGGCATGAACGGCCTCTCCGACCAGCAGGAGCTGACCTCTCCGGCCACCTGGACGCAGATCCGGGACTGGGCCAAGGCCCGCGGGCTCGCCCGGTTCACCTTCTGGTCGGTCAACCGGGACCGGCCCTGCCCGGGCGGCGGCGTCGTCTCCAACTGCTCCGGCATCGCGCAGAACACCTGGGAGTTCACCACCATCACCGCGGGATTCTGATCCCGCACCGCGGTCAGCGCCCGGCGGTCACCGACTGCCGGGCGCGCCGCCGGCGTACCTTCTTGACCACCCAGCTCGCGATCATCACGGCGAAGACCGCGAAGATCGCGTAGTTGAACCAGTGGCTGTAGCGGTCGACCTGCTGCCAGCGCGTGCCGAGGGCGAAACCGAGCCCGACGATCAGCGCGTTCCACACCCCGCTGCCCAGCGTGGTGAGCAGGATGAACTCGCCCAGCGGCATGCGGTTCGCGCCGGCCGGCACGGAGACCAGGCTGCGCACCACCGGCACGACCCGGCCGAACAGCACCGCCCAACGGCCGTGCCGCTCGAACCAGCGGTCGGCCTTCTCCAGGTCGTCCCGGTCCACCAGCGGGATGTGGTCCAGCCAGCGCTTCAGCCGTTCCTCGCCGAGCGCCGCGCCGAGCCAGTAGAGCACCAGCGCGCCGAGCAGCGAGCCGGCCGTCGCGGCCAGCACGATCAGCACCACGTTGAACCGGCCCTCGGCGGCCAGATAACCCGCCATGGCCAGCACGACCTCGCTCGGGATCGGCGGGACGATGCTCTCCAGGGCGACCAGCAGGGCCACCCCGACCGCGCCGAACGAGTCGATCACGGTCGCCACCCAGCCGGTCAGCCCGGTGAACTGGTTCGGGTCGACGTTCTGGGCGAGTGCCATGGGCGTCCTTCCGCGGTGCCGGGGATCCGGAACTGGTACCCCGAGCAGGGCCGGTCACACCTGCCGGTGATCGGCCCCACGGACCACGGGATCAGTCCTCCGGGTGCAGCGCGGCGTCCGCCGGCCCGCGCCGCCAGCCGGTGAAGCGGACCACCAGGCCGCCGCGGGTGGGCGAGCAGCAGTACGGCCCGGCCGCCGCCGCGGCCCCCGGGTCCAGCGGTGCCACCCGGACGAGCCGCCACGGCTCGGCGTCCACCCGCGCGCGGACGGTCAGCGCGTCACCGGCCCGGCTGACCCGGACCGTCACGTCCCGCCCCGACCAGTCCGGCACCGGGGCCACCGACCAGTCCGACAGCTCGTCGGTGACCACCGCGCCGACCTGCGGCTGCCCGTCGCTGACCTCCACGCCGGCCTTGGTCCACCGCCGCTCGTCCACCCGGACCAGCACCCCGGCCTGGTCGAACTGGGCGGTGTAGTCGAGCCGGAAGCTCACCTCCACGGCACTGTCCACGGGAAACGGGGCGAGCAGCGCGGAGCCGTCGTCGTGCACGAAGCCGTAGCTGGTCCGTCGCCAGAAGTCGCTGCCTCCACTCGGCTCGACCAGCAGCGCGTCGCCGGTGGTCTCGGTCCGCTCCGGCGGGTTGAGCCAGGTGCCGGCGGACCAGTCGAGGGCAAGGGTGTCGGCAATCATGCCGGCACCGTACCGGCCGGTGGGCCGGCCGTGGGTTTGCCGGGGTCGGCAACCGGAGAAGTTACCCGGTCATGGGTGACAGGTGGTACCAGGAGGCGGTGGTCTACTGCCTCGACGTCGACACGTTCGCGGACTCCAACGGCGACGGGGTGGGTGACTTCCGCGGCCTGATCGGCCGCCTCGACTATCTCGCGCGGCTCGGGGTGACCTGCCTCTGGCTGCACCCGATCCACCCGTCGCCGAACCGGGACGACGGCTACGACGTCACCGACTTCTACAACGTCAGCCCCAAGCTGGGCACCCTCGGCGACTTCGCCGAGCTGCTGCACCAGGCGCGGAACCGGGGCATCCGGGTGATCATCGACCTGGTGGTGAACCACACCTCGGACGAGCACCCCTGGTTCCAGTCGGCCCGCTCCTCGCCCGACTCGCCCTACCGCAACTGGTACGTGTGGAGCGACGAGGCGCCGCCGGACCGGCACCAGGGCATGGTCTTCCCCGGCGAGCAGAACGAGACCTGGAGCTACGACCGCACCGCGAAGTCCTGGTACTACCACCGCTTCTACAAGTTTCAGCCGGACCTGAACGTCGCCAACCCCGAGGTCCGCGCCGAGATCAAGAAGATCATGTCGTTCTGGCTCCAGCTCGGCGTCTCCGGCTTCCGGATGGACGCGGTGCCGTTCATCATCGAGCTGACCGAGCCGGGCAACCCGAGCTCGCCCAAGGACATGGACTTCCTCACCGAGCTGCGCCAGCACGTGCAGTGGCGGCGGGGCGACGCGGTCCTGCTGGCCGAGGCGAACGTCGAGCCGGACCAGCTGCCGGTCTACTTCGGTGACAGCGGCGGCTCGGCCAACCGGATCCACATGCTCTTCGACTTCATGATGAACGGGCGGCTGATGCTGGCGCTCGCCCGGCACGATCCGGAGCCGGTGATCGAGGCGCTGCGGGACACCCCGGCCCTGCCCCAGGGCGGGCAGTGGGCCACCTTCCTGCGCAACCACGACGAGATCGACCTGTCCCGGCTCACCGCCGAGCAGCGCAACCAGGTGTACGAGCAGTTCGGCCCGGACGAGGACATGCGCCTCTACGGCCGGGGCATCCGCCGCCGGCTGGCCACGATGCTCGGCAACGACCGCCGCCGCATCGAGCTGGCGTACGCGCTCCAGTTCTCGCTGCGCGGCACGCCGGTGCTGCGCTACGGCGAGGAGATCGGGATGGGCGAGGACCTCTCGCTGCCCGGCCGGGAGGCGATCCGCACCCCGATGCAGTGGTCGTACAAGGAGAACGCCGGCTTCTCCACCGCCGACCCGGAGAAGCTGGTCCGCCCGGTGATCGACAAGGGCGAGTACGGCTACCAGAAGGTCAATGTGACCGCCCAGCGCAAGGACCCGAGGTCGCTGCTGGGCTGGTTCGAGCGGATGATCCGTACCCTCCGGGAGGCCCCGGAGATCGGCTCGGGGACCACCAGCCACATCGACGTGCCGATGCCGCCCGGGGTGCTGGCGCACCGGGCCGACGGATCGACCGGCACCATGGTCTTCCTGCACAACCTCGGCACCGACGACGTCGAGGTCGACCTGAGCGTCCTCGCCCCCGAGGCCGACCTGCCGATCGACGTGCTCACCGACCGCAACTACGAGGAGGTCGGCAAGCTCGACCGGCTGAAGCTCGCCGGCTACGGCTACCGGTGGATCCGGATCTGCCGGGGCAGCGGCCTCTGACGGCGGGCCCGGCGTTAAGCTCCTTCGATCGAGCCCAAGTTACCGGGAGGTAATCATGTCGGAGGAGCCCCGCGTCGCCATCGTGACCGGAGCCGCGCGCGGCATCGGCGCGGCCACCGCCCGACGGCTGGCCGCCGACGGCATGGCCGTCGCCGTGGTCGACATCGACGAGTCGGCGACCAAGGAGACCGTGGACGCCGTCGCCGCGGCGGGCGGGCGGGCGCTCGGCGTCGGCGCCGACGTCTCCGACCGGGCCCAGGTGGAGGCCGCCGTGGAGCGGGTCGCCGCCGAGCTGGGCGCGCCGACCGTACTGGTCAACAACGCCGGCGTGCTCCGCGACAACCTGCTGTTCAAGATGACCGACGTCGACTGGGACACCGTCATGGGCGTGCACCTGCGCGGCGCGTTCCTGTTCAGCCAGGCCACCCAGAAGCACATGGTCGAGCGGAAGTGGGGCCGGATCGTCAACCTCTCCAGCACCTCGGCGCTGGGCAACCGGGGCCAGGCCAACTACTCCGCCGCCAAGGCGGGCCTGCAGGGCTTCACCAAGACCCTCGCCATCGAGCTGGGCCCGTTCGGGGTGACCGTCAACGCGGTCGCGCCGGGCTTCATCGTCACCGACATGACGGCCGCCACGGCGGCCCGGATGAAGGTCGACTTCGAGGCGCTCCAGCAGCACGCCGCCGCCGAGATCCCGGTGCGCCGCACCGGCCGCCCGGAGGACGTGGCGCACACCATCTCGTTCCTGGCCAGCGAGGGGGCGTCCTTCGTCTCCGGCCAGGTCATCTACGTCGCCGGCGGCCCCAAGGACTGACCGGGCCGAGCCGTCCCGCCCGGCCGCGCCGGGCGGGGCGGGCGGTCAGGCGGGGTCGTGTCGGGTGCGCCAGAGCCAGAACAGGCCGAGCACCGGCAGCACCAGCGGGATGTAGCCGTAGCCGCTGCCGAAGCCCGACCAGACCGTCTCGTCCGGGAACAACTCCTTGTCGGCCAGGCTGAGGATGCCGACGCCGACGACCCCGACCAGCTCCACCGAGCAGCAGGCCAGCGCGACCCGGCGGCCGGTGTGCCCGGCCCGGGCCAGCCCCACCGCCGCCACGATGTAGATCAGCGCGGCCAGCGCGGAGAGCAGGTACGCCACCGGCGCCTCGTCGAACTTCGTGGCGATCTGGAGCCCGGCCCGCGACGTCGCGGCGATGGCGAAGAGGATGTAGACCGCGATCAGCAACCGGCCCGGCCCCCGGTTCGTCGCCCGCTGCTCAGCCACCGACGACCTCCCAGGTCTGCTGCAACCGGACCACCACCACCGGGGTGACCAGGCAGACGGCGCAGACGATGGCCGAGCCCCACCGGGTCGGCTCCATCCGGGCCAGCACCCAGGCCAGCGGGGGCAGGCAGACCAGCGTCACCAGGTAGCCGAAGAACGCCCCCGGCTCGCCCGGCCGCTCGCCGCCGCCGAGGGCGACCAGCGCCACCACGGCGAGCGCCAGCAGGGCCACCTCCAGCACGGCCAGGCCGACGAACTGGAGCCGGTCCGGCGCCCGGTGGCGTACCGCCGCCACCAGGGCCCAGACCGCGATCAGGAGCGACAGCACGATCGAGGCCGTCGCGAGGAGCCCGTCCACCGGCGAGCCGGCCGCCGCAGCGCTGGTCATCGACGCCATCCCGGCGCAGTCCCATTCACCGGCACAGCCTACTAATCCTCGTAGTAGCCACCGTCGCCCGGCTCTCCCGCGGGGTCGCGGCGCGCCGGCCGGGCCGGGCGACTAGCGTGGATCACGGCCACCGGCGTACGCCGTGGCGGAGGACGACAGCAGGGGGTCCGTGGTGCGGTTCGGCTTGTTCGGCACCGGTCACTGGGCGGCGGAGACGCACGCCGCGGCCATCGACGCGCACCCGCGGGCCGAGCTGGCCGGGGTCTGGGGGCGTGACCCGGTGAAGGCCGGCACGCTGGCCACCCGGCACGGCGTACCGGTCTTCGAGGACGTGGACGAGCTGCTGGCCGCCTGCGACGCGATCGCCGTGGCGCTGCCGCCGGACGTGCAGGCCGAGATCGCCGTGCGGGCCGCCGCCGCCGGGCGGCACCTGCTGCTGGACAAGCCGCTGGCACTGAGCCTCGCCGAGGCCGACCGGGTGGTGGCCGCCGCGCAGGCGTCCGGGGTGGCCTCGGTGGTCTTCTTCACCCAGCGGTTCCACCCGAACGTGACCGGCTTCCTCGCCTCGACCGCGGCGGCCGGCGGCTGGCAGCACGCCCGGGCGACCATGTTCGCCTCCATCTTCCAGCCCGGGAACCCGTACGGAAGCTCGCAGTGGCGGCGCGACCGGGGCGCGCTCTGGGACATCGGCCCGCACGCGCTGTCGCTGATCCTGCCGGTGCTCGGCCGGGTCACCCGGGTCGCCGCCATGGACGGCCCGAGCGGCCTGGTGCACCTGCTGCTCACCCACGACGGCGGCGCCACCAGCACGCTCTCGCTCACCCTCGACGCGCCGCCCGAGGCGGTCACCCGGGACTTCGTCTTCTTCGGCGAGAACGGCACCGAGACCGTCCCGCCCGGCGACGGCAGCGTGCTCCAGGCGTTCGGCACGGCCATCGACCAGCTGCTGGAGGAGGTCGACGCGGGCACCCGCGACCACCGCTGCGACGTCCGGTTCGGCCGGGAGGTGGTGGCGGTGCTCGATGCCGCCGAGACCGCACGCAGCCAGCGGCGCACCGTCGATCTCTGAGGAATTCCGTCGCGGGCCGGCCGGGTCGCCGCTAGCCTGGCCGGCATGTGCATTCACGCCCTGATCGACGTGGCCGTCACGCCGGCCGCGCGGGGGCTCCTCCTGGTCGCCCGCCCGCGGGTCCGGCGTCCGGCCCTGGCCGGCCGGTACGCCCACCGCGCCTGACCTGACCGTCCGCACCGCCGGCCCCTGACCGGGCCAGCGCTGCCGCGCGCCCACGCGCCGCCTGCCCCGATGTGGGGGCCCGGCGGGCGGGGCCGCGCCGCCCGTCGCGGATCGAAGTCATCGCGTGCTCGCCGCCGCCCGCCTCTACGCGGGTCCGGCGGCCCGGTGCCGCGTGCCCGCCGACGTCCAGGGTCGTCCGAGTCCCGATCCGCTCGGACAGACGCTGGCTTCGTCGCGCGCCTGTCCGTTCCCGTCGCCGTCCGGCGACAGACAGGACGATCCCGTGGCGCCCCGCCGAATCCGTACCACCGCACGCGACCGGTCCCGTCGCGTACTCTCCCAGAACTTCCTCGCCGACCCGGCCGCCGTCGCGCGGATGGTCCGGGCGGCCCGCCCCGACCGGCACGACCTGCTGCTGGAGGTGGGCGCCGGGCGCGGCCAGCTGACCCGGCCGCTCGCCACCCGGTGCGGCCGGCTGGTCGCGTACGAGGTCGACCCGGCCGTCCTGCCGGAGCTGGCCGCGGCCTGCGCGGACCTGCCGCACGTCCGGGTCCGGGCGACCGACTTCCTGGCCGCCGTCCCGCCCGACGAGCCGTTCGCGGTGGTCGGCAACATCCCCTGGTCGCTGACCGCCGCCGTGGTCCGCTGGTGCCTCGCCGCGCCCGGCCTGCGGTCGGCCACCCTGCTCACCCAGCTCGACTACGCCCGCAAGCGCACCGGCGACCACGGCCGGTGGAGCCGGCTCACCGTGCTCACCTGGCCCGAGCACCACTGGCGGCTGGCCGGCCGGGTGCCCCGGGGCGCGTTCCGGCCGGTGCCCGCCGCCGACGGCGGAATCCTCCGGCTGGACCGCCGCCCGGAGCCGCTGCTGCCCGCGGCGGCGCTGCCCGCGTACCGGCGGCTTGTGGAGCTGGGCTTCGGCGGGGTCGGCGGCTCGCTGGCCGCCTCGCTGCGCACCGGATACCCCCGCCGGCGGGTCGACGGCGCGCTGCGGGCCGCCCGGATCGCCCCGGACGCCCCCGTCGGGCTGGTCTGGCCCGAACAGTGGCTGGTGCTGTTCCGGCTGCTGCACGCGGTGGACCCCGGGAGGGCAGGGCTCAGACCAGGGTGTTGAGCGCGTCACCCAGCTCGGCGGGGTTGTTGAACTCCTCCGCCGGCAACGCCTTGAGCATCTGCAACATCTCGGTGCTGACGCCGTTCTCCTGGCCCCAGCGGATCAGGTCCGCACGGGAGACCGGGTAGTCGAGCCCGGCCAGGAACTCCTGCAACTGCACCCCGGTGACGGTCATGCCGGCGGGCTACCCGCTGGGCCGGGCGCCATGCCCGCCGGCCTGACCGTTTGCCCGGACGGGTCCCGGGTAGCCGCTGGCATGCTGGTACAGCGGCTCGGCGCGCCGAGCGACTTCGACCCGCTGCTCGAACGCGTCCGGGACGCGCGGATCGTCATGATCGGCGAGGCGACGCACGGCAGCTACGACTACTACCGGCTGCGCGAGCAACTGACCCGGCGGCTCATCGCCGAACAGGGCTTCGACTTCGTCGCGGTGGAGGGGGACTGGCCGGACTGCGACCGGGTGAACTGCTCGGTGGTGGGCGCCCTGGGCGGGCTGGCCGATCCCCAAACCGCGCTGGAACGCTTCGAGCGCTGGCCGACCTGGATGTGGGCCAACGCCGAGGTGGCCCGGTTCTGCCGCTGGCTGCGGGCGTGGAACCTGGAGCGCCCCGAGGGGGAGCGGGCCGGCTTCCACGGGCTGGACGTCTACAGCCTCTGGGAGTCGATGCAGGCCATCTTCGACTACTTGGGCGAGGAGGACCCGGCCTCGCTGGAGGCGGCGCAGGAGGCGTACCGCTGCTTCGAGCCGTACGGCAAGCGGGTCGAGGACTACGGGATGGCCAGCCGCTTCGTCTCGGCCCGCTGTGAGGAGGAGGTGGTCCGGCTGCTGGCGCGTACCCGGGAACAGGCCGCCACCGACGGCGCGGACCGCTTCGCGGCCTGGCAGAACGCGGAGGTGGTGGCCGGCGCGGAGCGCTACTACCGGGCCATGGTGAGCGGCGGCCCGGAGTCCTGGAACATCCGCGACATCCACATGGCCGACACCCTGGACCGGCTGCTCGACCGCTACGGCCCGCAGGCGCGCGGGATCGTCTGGGCGCACAACACCCACGTCGGCGACGCCCGTGCCACCGACATGGCGGCGGACGGGCTGGTGAACATCGGCCAGCTGGGCCGGGAGCGGCACGGCCGCGACGCGGTGGTGCTGGTCGGCTTCGGCAGCTACCGGGGCACGGTGGTCGCCGCGCCGCGCTGGGGCTCGCCCGCCGAGGCGATGACGGTGCCGCCGGCCCGGGAGGGCTCGGTGGAGCGGCGCCTGCACGAGCTGATGCCGGAACGCGCGGTGCTCGTCTTCGGCGGCGAGGACCAGCCGGAGTGGGTGACCGGGACGACCGACCACCGGGCCATCGGGGTGGTCTACGACCCGAGCTTCGAGTCCTGGGGCAACTACGTGCCGACCCGGCTGGGCGAGCGCTACGACTCGTTCATCTGGTGCGACGAGGCGACCGCGCTGCACCCGCTGCCGGCGCTGACCACGCCCGGCGAGATGGAGACCTACCCGGCCGGCGTCTGACCGGCCGGGCAGGTCCCCGATCACACCTGGGCGGGCTCGCGCTCGGCGAGGTGGGCGCGCAGGCCCTCGCCCTCGACGTCCACGTTGGGCAGGATCCGGCCGAGCCAGCGCGGGAGCCACCAAGCGGCGTTGTCGAGCAGCGACATCACCGCCGGAACGATGGTCATCCGGACCACGAACGCGTCGATGGCGACGCCGATCGCGAGCGCGAAGCCCATCGACTTGATGACCGGGTCGTCCAGGAAGACGAAGCCACCGAACACCGAGATCATGATCAGCGCGGCGGCGGTGACCACCCGGGCGCCGTGGCCCATGCCGTTGATGGTGGCCTGCCGGGCGGTGTCGCCGTGCACGAAGTCCTCGCGCATCCGGGAGACCAGGAAGACCTCGTAGTCCATGGCCAGTCCGAACAGGATGCCGATGAGCAGGATCGGCAGGAAGCTGACCAGCGGGCCCGGGGTGTCGAGCCCGACCAGGTCGGCCAGGTGGCCCTGCTGGAAGACCGCGACCGTGATGCCGAAGGTGGCCGCCACGGTGAGCAGGAAGCCCAGCGCCGCCTTCACCGGCACCAGGATCGACCGGAACACCAGCATCAGCAGCAGCACCGACAGGCCCACCACCAGCAGCAGGTAGACCGGGAGCGCGTCGGAGAGCTTCTCCGACACGTCGATGCCGATCGCCGTGACACCGGTCAGCAGCACGTCGACGTTCTGGATGCCGCCGACCTGCGCGCGGATGTCGTGCACCAGCGTCTCGGTGGCCGCGTCGGTCGGCCCGGTCTTCGGAATCACCCCGAGCAGCGCGGTGCGGCCGGTCTGGTCGAGCTGCGGCGGGGCCACCGCCAGCACCCCGTCGGTCTTCTGGATCAGCGCGGTGACCTGCGGCAGGGCGGCCCGGGTGGCCTGCGGCGAGTCGGCCGTGACGACCACCGCGAGCCGGCCGGTGAAGCCGGGACCGAAGCCCTCCCGGATCAGGTCGTTGCTGGCCCGGGCCGGGGTGCCCTCGGCGGCGGTGGCCGCGTCCGGCAGCGCCAGCCGCATATCCTGGGCGGGCACGGCGAGCAGGCCGAGACCGAGCAGGCCGACCAGGATGACCGGGATGCGCAGCCGGGTCACCCAGTGCGCCCAGCGGAAGCCGAAGCCCGACCGGTCCTCCGAGCCGGTGGCCGGGGAGGCCACCGCGTCCCGCCCGCGCAGCTTGCGGGGGAGCACCTTGCGGCCGGCGAAGCCGAGCAGGGCCGGGGCCAGCGTGATGGCCACCAGCACGGCCACGGTGACGGTGCCGGCGGCGGCCAGGCCCATCACGGTGAGGAAGGGGATGCCCACCACGGCCAGGCCGGCG
Organism: Micromonospora sp. NPDC023966; assembly: GCF_040639095.1. Lineage (NCBI taxonomy): Bacteria > Bacillati > Actinomycetota > Actinomycetes > Micromonosporales > Micromonosporaceae > Micromonospora > Micromonospora sp. NPDC023966. The sequence continues at coordinate 161,346 of NZ_JBEZZJ010000012.1, forward strand.
AGCGCGACCACGACGGTGGCGCCGGCGAAGACCACGGCGGAGCCGGCGGTGCCGACCGCCCGGCCGACCGCCTCCTCGGGGGACAGCCCGTCGAGCAGGTTCTGCCGGTGCCGGGAGGTGATGAAGAGCGAGTAGTCGATGCCGACCGCGAGGCCGAGCATGAGGGCCAGGATCGGCGCGGTGCTGGTCAGTTCGACCGCGCCGCTGAGCGCGTACAGGCCGGCCATGCCGACGCCGACGCCGATCAGCGCGTTCAGCATGGTCATGCCGGCCGCGACCAGCGAGCCGAAGGTGAGGATCAGGACGATCGCCGCGACCAGCACACCGAGCGCCTCGGTGGAGCCGACCTCCGGCTCGGCGTTCAGCACCTCACCGCCGGGGGCGATCTGCCAGCCCTGCGCCTCGGCCTGCGCGCCGACCTTCTCGTACGCGTCGCGCTGGGCGTCGGTCACGTCGTCGGCCCGGCCCTGGAACTGCACCTGGATCAGCGCGTACCGGCCGTCCGGGGTCAGCGCCTGCGCCTGGTACGGGTCGACCGCGCCGACCACCCCGGGCAGCGTGGCCGCCTCCTGGGTGACCTGCTTGACGACCGCCCGCCCCTCGGGCGTGGTGAGCTGGCCGGCCTGGGGCGCCTTGACCGCGATGGTGCCGGTGGCGCCGCTGGCCGCCGGGAACCGGTCGGCGAGCAGGTCGATCGCCTTCTGCGACTCGGTGCCCGGCATGGTGAAGTTGCTCGCCGTCGGGCCCTTCAGCGTGGCCGCGGCGAGGCCGAGGCCGACGAGTACGACGAGCCACACGACGGCGACGAGTCGCCGTCGGCGCAACGATGCCCGGCCGAGCCGGTACAGCAGGGTCGCCATGAGGTTTCCTTGTCCTCGGGGTCGGAACGGGGATCAGGTGACGGGTTCGAGGGCCCGCCGGACCACGGCCAGCAGGGCGGGTCGCAGTTCGTCGTCGGGGATGTCGATGAACTCGGCGCAGGTCTCGGCGATGCCGGCGAGCACCACGAACGCGGCGATCCGTGCGGAGGGCCGGTCGGAGTGGCCGGCGAACGCCGCGATGAGCCGTTCGGAGATCTGCTGGATGTGCGTGAACGCGGGCTGCTGGAGCAGGTCGGGGAACTCGCCCCGAAGCAGCGCGATCTCCCGCCGGAAGCGCACCGCCAGGTCGACGAAGCCCTCGCCGGCGATCTGCTGGGCGGCAGCGCCGGTGGTGCCGGCGAGCCGGGCGTCGAGTGCCTCCAGCACCGTGATCGCGGGTGCCATCAGCTCGCAGAGCAGGGCTTCCTTGTTGGCGAAGTGGTAAAGCACGGTCGCCTTGGAGCAGCCCACCGCCCGGGCGATGTCCTGGAGCGAGGTGCCCTTGTAGCCGGTGACGGCGAAGCGTCGCGCCGCCGCCGCGAGGATCTCGCTGTGGGTCTCCGGTACCGCTCGAGCCATGCCCTCCAGCATGCCTGACCGATCGGTCAGCACCTGACCGATCGGTCAGACGGATTGCGTGGCCTTCACCACAGGGGTGCTCAGCCGGCCGGCGCGCCGTGCTCCCGGTCGTACGCCGCCCGCGCCGCGCTGATCCCCTCGCGGTGCCGCTCCGCCCACCGGGTCAGCGCCACCAGCGACTCGTAGAGCTCCTGGGCCATCGGGGTGGCGGTGTACTCGACCCGGGGCGGCACGGTGGGGTGGACGTGGCGGTGCAGCAGGCCGTCCCGCTCCAGGTTGCGCAGGGTCAGCGTGAGCATGCGGCGGCTGATCCCCTCCACCTGCCGCTCCAGCTCGGTGAAGCGGATCGGCCCCTGGGACGCGGCGATCAGGATGCCGATGCTCCACTTGCCGCCCACCCGGTCCAGCGCCTCCCGCACGGTGCAGGCCCGCGCCTGCTCGGCCTGGATGGACACACACCTGTTCCCCTGGGACATCAAAGTGCCTCCTTCCGCTCCGCCTCATGGTCACAGACGATGGCCTCAGTAACAAACCGTGCACCAAGGAGGCGTTCCGATGACGGGGACCAACCGCTGGCCCGCGCTGCTCGTGCTCTGCGCCGGCAGCCTGATGATCATTTTGGACGGCAGCATCGTCGCCGTGGCGCTGCCGGCCGTCCAGGCCGACCTCGGCTTCCCGGCCGCCGGACTGGCCTGGGTGGTGAACGCGTACCTGGTCGCCTTCGGCGGGCTGCTCCTCCTCGCCGGGCGGCTCGGCGACCTGCTCGGCCGGCGGCGGGTCTTCCTGGCCGGGGTCGCGCTGTTCACCCTCGCCTCGCTGCTCTGCGCGGTCGCCACCGGGCCGGGGGCGCTGGTCGCCGCCCGGTTCGCGCAGGGCGTCGGGGGCGCGCTCACCACCGCGGTCAGCCTCGGCATGATCGTCCGGACCTTCCCCGAGCCGGCCGAGCGGGCCCGGGCCATCGCCGTGTTCAGCTTCACCGGCGCCGCCGGCGCCTCGCTGGGCCTGCTCGTCGGGGGCGTCCTCACCGACCTGGCCGGCTGGCGGTCGATCTTCCTGATCAACCTGCCGATCGGCGTGGCGATCGTGGCCGGCGCCGTACGCCTGATCGCGCCGGACCGCGGCCCCGGGCTGCGGGCCGGGCTGGACCTGCTCGGCGCAGTGCTGGCCACGGCCGGGCTGATGGCCGCGGTGCTGGCCATCGTCGGCGCCGGCGAGCACGGCTGGACCTCGCCGCGCACCCTCGGCGCGGGCGCGCTCGCCGCGGCGCTGCTCGCCGGTTTCGCCGCCCGGCAGCGGCGCGCCGCCACCCCACTGCTGCCGCCCCGGGTGCTGCGCGCGCCCGGCTTGGTCGCCGCCAACGTCACCCAGTTCCTCATGGTGGCCGCCTATTTCGGCTTCCAGTTCCTGCTCGCCCTGCACCTACAACTCGTCCTCGGGCTGGACCCGGCCGCCACCGGCTTCGCCTTCCTGCCCACCCCGCTGGCGATCGCGGCCGTCTCGCTGGGGCTGGCCGGGCGGCTGATGGCCCGGTTCGGCGCCCGCACCGTTCTGGTCGCCGGGCTGGTGCTCGCCGTGGCCGGATTCCTGCTGCTGGCCCGCCTCCCGGTGGCGGCCGGTTACGCCGCCGACGTGCTCCCGGCGCTGCTGGTCTTCGGCGTCGCGGGCGGGCTCACCCTGCCGGCGGTCACCACCCTGGCCATGGCCGGCGCGGAGCCCGCCGACGCCGGGCTCGCCTCCGGGCTGGCCAACACCACCCAGCAGGTCGGCGGGGCGCTCGGGCTGGCGGCGCTGGCCACCCTGGCGGCGAGCCGCACCGACGCGCTGCGCGCCGCCGGCACCGACCAGGTCGCCGCCCTCGCCCTCGGCTACCGGTCCGCCTTCGCGGTCGCCGCCGCCCTGGTCACCGCCGCCCTGCTGGTCGCCCTCCTCACCGCCCGGCCCACCCGCCGCCCCAGCCCCGCCGCGCTCCCCACGCCCGCCGCGCTCCCGAACGCGACCGCGCTCCCGAGCCCCGCCGCGCTCCCAAGCCCCGCCGCGCACCCCACCCCTGCCGCGCAGCCTGCCGGAGCAAGCACCGTGACCTGCCCCGCCCACTGACTCCTCGGGCGTCGATGCCCCCTCCGCAGGTGCCGCGAGCGAATCTTGGCAAGTTGCCGTTCGTGACGAACGGAAACTCGCCAAGATCGAGCGGGTACTGAGCCCGGGGCGTCATGGACGCGGCGGCGGGGTCACCTTCGCCCGCTACGAACTTGATGTCGTGGATGAATCGGCCGGACCCTGGCCGGGCCGGGCCGGACCCTGGCCGGTCCGGGCGGGGGCAGGGCGGCTGGCGGCACGGTGAGTCGTTCACAACATCAAGTTCGTAGTCGGCCGGGAGTCACACCGGGCCGGCACCAGGAGAGCGGCAGTGCCGGGTGCTCCGCCGCGCCCCACCGGTCAGGCGTCGAGGTCGCGCAGCACGCCGGCCAGCAGGTCCACCGCGGCCGGGTAGGCGTGCGCGGGCGGGCGGGCGTAGCCGACCACCAGGCCGGGAGGTCCGCTCTCCGGCTGGTGCCGGTGCATCGCCAGCCCGCCTACGGCGAGCCCGCGCGCGGCGGCCGCAGCCAGCACCGCCCCCTCGGTCGGGCCGCCCGGTCGCAGGTGGACGGTGGCGTGCAGGCCGGCCGCCACCCCGGCCACGGCCGACCGGTCGCCCAGCCGGTTCAGCAGCAGGTCCCGCCGCTGCCGGTAGCGGCGCCGGACGGTGCGGACCTGCCGGTCGTAGCCGTGGTCGCCGATCAGCTCGGCGAGCGCGAGCTGGCCGATCGTCTCGCTCTGCAGGTCCAGGTGGCGCTTGGCCTCCACCACCGGCTCCACAAGGCGGGCCGGCAGCACCAGCCAGGCCAGCCGCAGCGCCGGTCCGAGCGTCTTCGCCGCCGTGCCCACGTACGCGACCTGCTCGGGGGCCGGTGCCCTGGACCGCGCCGACGGGCTGCCGGTCGTAGCGGAACTCGCCGTCGTAGTCGTCCTCGATCACCAGGCCGCCGGTGGCCCGGGCCCACTCGGCCAGTGCGTGCCGGCGGGCCGGGTGCAGGGTCACCCCGGTCGGGAACTGGTGCGCCGGGGTCACCACGGCGGCCCCCACCCGGGCCAGCGGCCCGGCGCCGAGCAGGTCGGTGCGGGCGCCGAGCCCGTCCACCGGCAGCGGCAGCACGGTGCCGCCGTGCCGGCGGACCACCTCCCGGTGGAACGCCAGTCCGGGGTCCTCCATGGCCACCGTCGGGGTGCCGGCGTCCCGGAGCACGCCGGTGAGCAGCACCAGGGCCTGGACGTAGCCGGTGGTGACCACGATCCGTTCCGGGTCGGCCAGCACGCCCCGCGCCCGCCCCAGGTAGCCGGCGAGCGAACGGCGCAGCTCCGGACGGCCGCGCGGATCGCCGTAGCCGTACGCCTCGGCGGGCGCGACGGCCAGCGCCCGCCGGGTGGCCCGCAGCCAGGCAGTGACCGGGAAGAGCCCGACGTCGGGGCTGCCGGGGCGCAGGTCGTACCGGAAGGTCGGGGCCCCGGGCGGCGGCGCGGCCGGCGGCGGCGCGGCCCGGCGCAGCCCGCTGACCTCCGTGCCCGCGCCGATCCCGGCGACCAGCCAACCCTCGGCGACCAGCTGGTCGTAGGCGGCGCTCACCGTGCCCCGGGACAGGCCCAGCTCGGCGGCGAGGGTGCGGGTGGCCGGCAGCCGGGTGGCCGGCGCGAGCCGGCCGTCGCGGATGGCGTCCCGCAGCGCCCGTTCCAGCCCGGCCCGCCGGCCGCCGCTGGCGTCCAGCTCCAGGTGCAGGTCGACGCCGAGATCGGCCCAGTCCATCGGCACGGAATTGGAGCTTACGGGCGGGCCGCCGGCGCGGCGACACTGAGCGCATGACCGAGCTGAGCCGGCGGGCCGCCGCGCTGCGCGCGCTGCACCGCCCCGGGGAGCCGCTGATCCTGCCGAACGCCTGGGACCCGGGGTCCGCCCGGGCCGTGGCCGCGGCGGGCTTCCCGGCCGTCGCCACCAGCAGCGCCGCGGTCGCCGAGTCGCTCGGCCACGCCGACGGCGAGGCCACGCCGGTGGCCGAGATGTTCGCCGCGGTCGCCCGGATCGCCGCCGCGGTGCCGGTCCCGGTCACCGCCGACCTGGAACGGGGGTACGCGCTGCGCCCGGCCGAGCTGGTCGAGCGGCTGCTGACGGCCGGGGCGGTGGGCTGCAACATCGAGGACTCCGACCCGCGTACCGGGGCGCTGCACGACGTCGAGGAGCAGGCCGACCTGCTGGCCGGGATCCGGGCGGCCGCCGGGGCGGCGGGTGTCGACCTGGTGCTCAACGCCCGGGTCGACGTGCACCTGCGGGCGTACGGGCCGGCGTCGGGGCGGCTCGCCGAGGCGGTGCGCCGGGCCCGCCGCTACCGGGCGGCCGGGGCCGACAGCGTCTACCCGATCCTGCTGGCCGACCCGGCGCAGATCCGCGATCTCGTCGCCGAGGTGGACGCTCCGGTCAACGTCATGGCCCGGCCCGGCGCGCCCGGCCCGGCGCGCCCGCACCGGCCGAGCTGGCCGCACTCGGCGTGGCCCGGATCAGCTTCGGCTCCGGCGTGTGCGCGGCCGCCCGCGCCCGCGCCGCCGAGCTGCTCGCCACCGTCCGCGCCGGCGGCGACCCGTTCGGGATCCTGACCCGCGTCGCCGCGTCGGGTCGCCGGATACCGGCCGGGACGGCAGGATGGGCGGATGGGCGCCGCTGACGAGACCCGGGACGGGGTGTCGCTGACCAACCTGGACCAGCCGCTGTTCGACGGGGCCGGGGCCACCAAGCGCGACCTGGTCGACTACCTGGACGCGGTCCACGAGCGGATCCTGCCCGGGTTGCGGGACCGGCCGCTGTCGGTGGTCCGGGTACGGCCCGGCCAGGACCCGTTCATGCAGAAGAACCTGCCGAAGTACACGCCGGACTGGGTGCGCCGCACCTCGGTCTGGGCGGAGGCCTCGCACCGCAGCATCTCGTACGCCCTCTGCGACGACCGGCGGACCCTGCTCTGGTTCGCCAACCAGCGGGCGGTCGAGTACCACCCGACGCTCGGCCACGCCGGCCATCCCGAGCACCCCACCCACCTGGTGCTCGACCTGGACCCGCCGCCGGGCGACTCGTTCGGCATGGCGGCCCGCACCGCGCTGCTGGTCCGGCAGGCGCTGACCGACGCCGGGCTGAGCGGGGCGGTGAAGACCAGCGGGGCCAAGGGCCTGCACGTCATCGTGCCGGTGGACCCGGCGACCACCGCCGAGGAGGCCGCCGCGGCGACCCGGGCCCTCGCCGCCCGCGCCGAACGGCTCGACCCGGCCCTGGCCACCACCGCCTTCATCGTCCAGGACCGGGGCGGCCGCGTCTTCGTCGACTCCACCCGGTCGTACGGGGCCACGGTGGTGGCCGCGTACAGCCCGCGGATCCGGCCCGGCACGACGGTGTCGTACCCGGTCGGCTGGGCCGATGTCGAGGCGGTGACGCCGGCCGAGTTCACCGTGCGGACGGTGCCGGCGCTGCTCGGCGACCGGGACCCGTGGGCGGAGGCGCTGCCGGCGCCGCAGCGGCTCCCGGAGGAGCTGGTTGCCGAGGGGCGGGCCATCCCGGTGGCCCGGGTGCAGGCCATGCACGAGGGGAAGCGCCGCGCGAAGGCCCGCCGCGAGGCCGGCTGACATGCGAAGAAGCCCGGGCCAGCGGCCCGGGCTTCTTCGTGTCTGTGCCCCCGGCAGGATTCGAACCTGCGCCCCCGCCTCCGGAGGGCGGTGCTCTATCCCCTGAGCTACGGGGGCTCAGCGACCCGAGAAGAGTAGCAAACGCCTTCCCGGAACACCGAATCGGCACCCGCGCGCCGATTGTCGCGGATCAGGCGGCGGCCACGGGACGACCGCAGCTCGGCAGCGGGTGCAGCACGATCCGCCGGGGCAGGCGGCGGGGCCACTCGTTGCGCGGCCAGGAACCGTCGACGATCAGGTGCACCGTGCGCTCCTCGGCGCCGCTGAGCCGCAGCACGAAGTCGCGGGGGAGCGGCGGGTCGACCGTGGGAGTCGTGATCATGAAGCGGACCCGGCCGCGGGACGAGACCGCGGAGATCACGTCGGCCGCCGGCATGGTGCCGCGCAGGCGTACCCGGCCGATCCAGTAGACCTCCGCGGCGTGCTCCTGGGCGGCCCGGGTGATCGTCGGGTACTCGCTGCGTACCCAGCGCTCGACCGCGCCGACGCAGAGCCCGCAGGCCCGCTCCCGGGGCTCCCGCGGACCTAACCCCCAGGCCCGCAGGTACGCCCCGACGGTGCCGGCGTCCATGGTCAGCTCGAACTTGCGCTCGATCAGGGTGGTCAGGCTCTGTCGCGTCCAGAGCTCCTCGTCCAGGCCGAACTCGTCGGGGTGGACGCCCCGCAGCACGTCGATCAGTTCGAGTTCCTGTTCGCGACTGAGCGTTCCCGGCTCGCCCTGCCGCAGTCCGCGACGGACGGCTGCCACCGCCCCGTCACCGCCGATGGTGTGGCGTCGGCACCAGCTGGTCACCGACCGCCCTGCGTCTCTGAGTGCAACCCCCACGTCCTGCGCAACGAGCCCGAATCGCAACTGGTCACGATATGTATGGAGAAAAGTCTCCAAGCCGTGCAATGGGTTGTTCAACCCAAAACGTTACAAACCGGCATAACGGGCGTCATCGGGGTCTGGGTACGCGAAAGGCCCGCGTCGCGCATGACGCGGGCCCTTCGGTCCGAACGGGTGCTACAGGCTGCCGCCGAGGCGCTTGAGCGCCGCCGACAGGTTGGCCAGGTCGGTCTGCTGGGTGTTCTTCATGACCTGGGCGACCGCCAGCACGTCGTCGTCGTGCCCCTGGTCGAGGATCCCGTCGATCATGTGCACCCCGCCGACGTGGTGCCGGATCATCATCTGCAGGAACAGCACGTCGAACTCGTGCCCGGTGGCCGCCCGCAGCTTCGCCATCTCCTCCGGCGTGGCCATGCCGGGCATCAGCCCGTTCTTCACCGCGCCCGCGCCCTCCGGCATCCAAGCCATCGGCGGCCGGTCGCCGGTCGGGTCCAGCTGCCACGACCGCAGCCAGGTCTGCATGGTGCCGATCTCGCCCTGCTGGCCGGTGGCGATGTCGCCGCCGATCTGCCGCACCTCCGGGTCCTGGCCCTGCCGGAACGCCAGCAGGCCCATCGCCACCGCCTGCGAGTGGTGGGCGGTCATGTCCCGGGCGAAGCCCGCCTCCGGCGAGTTCTCGCCGGGGCGGGTGAGCGTCGGGGTGAGCAGGCCGCCCGCGTACCCGAGGAGGAGCCCGACCACGACGGCGGCGGCCAGGGCCAGGACGCCGAAGCGGCGCACGCCCGGCCGGCCACCCTCGTCGGCCGGGGCCTCGTCGCGCTCGGTGTCCGCGGTCACCGGAGCGGTCATCGCGGCGTCCTCACTGCGTCGGCTGCTCGGGCATGTTGTTGCCGAGGTTGTCCCGCGGGGTGGTGCCGGTGGCGGTGACGCCCTGGTCGCAGAGCGCGGTCGGGCCCTCGACCGAGGCGTTCACCCGAAGGGTCTTGATGAACTCGTCGATCCGGCTGTCGTCGGCGTTGTCGACCTTGAGCTGGAAGCCCCAGGCCTGCAGCGAGATCGGCTTGTCCAGCCCCTCGAACGGGCTGAGCATCAGCTTCTCCTTGCCCTGCACCTTGGCCTTGAGCTTCGCCACCTGGTCGGCGGGCAGGTCGGGGCGGTAGGTGATCCAGACCGTGCCGTGCTCCAGGCTGTGCACCGCGTGCTCGTTGGCGATCGGGGCGTCGTAGACGTCGCCCATGCAGTTCTGCCAGGCCTGGTTGTGCGGGCCACCGACCGGCGGGAGGACGTCGTACTTGATCGGGCCCGGCTGGTGCTGGCCGCCCTTGACCAGGTCCTTGTCCTTCTTGCGGAAGTCGACGATGCCGTTGATCGCGTCGGCCCGGTCCTGCCAGGGCTGCGAGCCCCGGTAGACCGCCCACGCGCCGACGCCGATGATGCCGACGGCAAGCACGCCAACCGCGACGAACAGGGCGATCGGACCCCAGGAGCGACCCTGGCTCACCTTCACCGGGGTGACCGGCTTGCGGCCCTTGCCGCCGGTCTGCCGCGTGGCGCCCTTGCCGGCCCCCGCCTTGCCGTCGGCGGGCTTGTCGGCAGCCGCGGGCCGGCCGGCGGCCGGCTTCTTGCCGGTGCTGACCACGGTCGGGCGGCGCTCTGGGCCGCCCGGGGTGCTGATGCTCATCGTGCCTCGTCAGGTCGGTCGGTCAGGGGAGCCGCGGGCCGGTTCACATGCTGGGTCGCCGCCGCGGGGACCGAGTCTACCCCCGATAACATGGTTCGGTGACTCCCGCAGAACTCGCCGAGGTCGTCCTCGCCGCAGCCCACGCCGTCTTCGAGGACCGGGGCCTGGATCGCTCCGCGCTGCCCGCGCAGACCACCGTCGAGCGACCCCGCAACCCCGAGCACGGCGACTACGCCTCGACGCTGGCGCTGCAGCTCAGCAAGAAGGTCGGGGTGCCCCCGCGGGACCTGGCCGCCGCGCTCGCCGACCAGCTCGGCAGGGCTGCGGGGATCAAGTCGGTGGAGATCGCCGGCCCGGGCTTCCTGAACATCCGGCTCGACGCGGCCGCCGCCGGCCAGCTCGCCAAGGTCATCGTCGAGGCCGGCCCGGCGTACGGCCGCAGCGACACCCTCGCCGGCCAGCGGATCAACCTGGAGTTCGTCTCGGCGAACCCGACCGGCCCGGTGCACATCGGCGGGGTCCGCTGGGCGGCGGTCGGCGACGCGCTCAGCCGGCTGCTCCGCGCCACCGGCGCCGACGTCGGCACCGAGTACTACTTCAACGACGCCGGCTCCCAGATCGACCGGTTCGCCCGCTCGCTGCTCGCCGCCGCCCAGGGCCAGCCGGCCCCGGAGGACGGCTACGGCGGCGCGTACATCGCGGAGATCGCGGCCGAGGTGGTCAAGCGCCGGCCCGAGGTGCTGGACCTGGCCGAGCGCGCCGCCCAGGAGGTGTTCCGGGTCGAGGGCGTCGAGCTGATGTTCGCCGAGATCAAGTCGTCGCTGCGCGACTTCGGCGTCGAGTTCGACACCTACTTCAACGAGAAGGACCTGCACGAGCGGGGCGAGCTGGACAAGGCGCTCGACCGGCTGCGTGAGCAGGGCCACCTCTACGAGTCCGAGGGCGCGACCTGGCTGCGCACCACCTACTTCGGCGACGACAAGGACCGGGTGCTGCGCAAGTCCAACGGCGAGTGGACCTACTTCGCCGCCGACTGCGCCTACTACCTGGACAAGCGCGAGCGCGGCTTCGAGCGCGTGGTGATCATGCTGGGGGCCGACCACCACGGCTACATCGGCCGGATGAAGGCCATGGCCGCCTGCTTCGGCGACGACCCGGACCGCAACCTCGAGATCCTCATCGGTCAGCTGGTCAACCTGCTCCGCGACGGCGCCCCGGTGCGGATGAGCAAGCGGGCCGGCACCGTGGTCACCCTGGAGGACCTGGTCGACGCGATCGGCGTGGACGCCTCCCGGTACGCGCTGGCCCGCTACTCCAGCGACTCCCCGATCGACATCGACGTGGAGCTGTGGACCCGGGCCACCCGCGACAACCCGGTCTACTACGTGCAGTACGTCGCCGCCCGGACGGCCAGCGTCGGGCGCAACGCCGCCGAGGTCGGGCTGACCCGGGGCGAGGCCGCCGACTTCCACGCCGAGCTGCTCTCCCACGAGAAGGAGAACGAGCTGCTCAAGGAGCTGGCCGCGTTCCCGTCGGTGGTGGCCGCCGCGGCCGAGCTGCGCGCCCCGCACCGGCTCTCGCACTACCTGGAGGACCTGGCGCAGGCCTACCACCGGTTCTACGACAACTGCCGGATCCTGCCCCGCGGCGACGAGGAGGTCACCGACCTGCACCGGGCCCGGCTCTGGCTGAACGACGCCACCCGGGTGGTCATCGCCAACGGCCTGCGCCTGCTCGGCGTCTCGGCCCCGGAGCGGATGTAATGCGCGCGCACGAGGCCGGTGCCCTGCACGGCGACATCGGCAACCGGGGGCCGGCCTGGCTGCGTACCCCGGTCGACGTCAACGACCTGGTCCCGCTGCTGTGGCCGCGCAACGTGGCGCGCGGCGCGGGCGGCGCGCTGGCGGTCGCCGGCCTGGACGTCCGCGAGCTGGCCGCCGAGTTCGGCACCCCGGTGTACGTGCTGGACGAGGACGACCTGCGCTCGCGCTGCCGCGAGTTCCGGGCCGCCTTCCCGGACGCCGACGTCTACTACGCCGGCAAGGCGTTCCTCTGCCGCGCGGTGGTCCGGATGATCGCCGAGGAGGGCCTGTTCCTCGACGTCTGCACCGGAGGCGAGCTGGCCACCGCGCTGTCGGCCGGGATGCCGCCCGAGCGGATCGGGTTCCACGGCAACAACAAGTCCGTGGCCGAGCTGACCCGGGCCGTGGACGCCGGGGTGGGCCGGATCATCGTCGACTCGTTCGCCGAGATCGACCGGCTCACCGCGCTGGCCCGCGAGCGCGGGGTGAGCCCGAAGGTGCTGATCCGGGTGACCGTCGGCGTGGAGGCGCACACCCACGAGTTCATCGCCACCGCGCACGAGGACCAGAAGTTCGGCTTCTCCCTCGCGGGCGGGGCGGCCGCGGCGGCCGCCTTCAAGATCCTCGACGAGGGCGTGCTGGAGCTGCGCGGGCTGCACTCGCACATCGGCTCGCAGATCTTCGACGCCAGCGGCTTCGAGGTCTCCGCCCGCCGGGTGCTCGCCCTCCAGGCGCAGATCCGCGACGCGCGCGGGGTGGAGCTACCCGAGCTGGACCTCGGCGGTGGCTTCGGCATCGCCTACACCACCCAGGACGACCCGGCCGCGCCGCACGAGCTCGCCAAGCGGTTGCGCAAGATCGTCGACGGGGAGTGCGCGGCGGAGAAGCTGGCCGTGCCGCACCTGTCCATCGAGCCGGGCCGGGCCATCGTCGGACCCGCCGTGTTCACCCTCTACGAGGTCGGCACGGTGAAGGACGTCGACGGCATCCGCACCTACGTGAGCGTCGACGGGGGGATGAGCGACAACATCCGCACCGCCCTCTACGACGCGTCCTACTCGGCGACGGTGGCCAACCGGGTCTCGGCCGCGGAGCCGATGCTCGCCCGCGTGGTGGGAAAGCACTGTGAGTCCGGGGACATCGTGGTGAAGGATGAATTCCTGCCCGCCGACGTGCAGCCCGGAGATCTTGTCGCGGTGCCCGGCACCGGGGCCTACTGCCGGAGCATGGCCAGCAACTACAACCATGTCCCGCGGCCCCCGGTCGTCGCCGTCCGCGACGGTCGCGCCCGGCTGATCGTCCGCCGGGAGACCGAAGACGACCTGCTCGCATTGGATGTGGGATGACCTCACCCGTTCGCTTGGCGCTGCTCGGCTGCGGCACGGTGGGCAGCGACGTGGTGCGGCTGCTGCACGAGCAGTCGGCCGACCTCGCCGCCCGGATCGGCGCCCCGGTGGAGATCGCCGGCATCGCCGTCCGCCGGGTCGGCCGGGACCGCGGCGACCTGCCGGTCGACCCCGCCCTGTTCACCAGCGACCCGCTCGGCCTGATCAAGCGGGACGACGTGGACGTGGTGGTGGAGGTCGTCGGCGGGATCGAGCCGGCCCGCACCTGGCTGGTCGAGGCGCTGCGCGCCGGCAAGAGCGTGGTCACCGCCAACAAGGCGCTGCTCGCCGAGGACGGCGCGACCCTGCACGACGCGGCCGCCGAGGGTGGCGCGGACCTCTACTACGAGGCCAGCGTCGCCGGGGCCATCCCGTTGCTGCGCCCGCTGCGCGAGTCGCTGCACGGAGACCGGATCAACCGGGTCACCGGCATCGTCAACGGCACCACCAACTTCATCCTCTCCGCCATGGACGCCACCGGCGCCGGCTTCGCCGAGGCCCTCGAGGAGGCCACCGAGCTGGGCTACGCCGAGGCCGACCCGACGGCCGACGTGGAGGGCTTCGACGCGGCGGCCAAGGCCGCCATCCTCGCCTCGCTGGCGTTCCACACCCGGGTCACGGCCGCCGACGTGCACCGCGAGGGGATCACCGAGGTGACCGCCGCCGACGTGGCCAGCGCCAAGGCCATGGGCTGCACCATCAAGCTGCTCTGCATCGCCGCCCGGGGCGCCGACGCGGCGGGCCGCGAGACGGTCAGCGTCCGGGTGCACCCGGCGATGATCCCGCTGACCCACCCGCTGGCCGGCGTCGGCGACGCGTTCAACGCGGTCTTCGTCGAGGCCGAGGCGGCCGGGCAGCTGATGTTCTACGGCCGGGGCGCCGGCGGCGCGCCGACCGCCAGCGCGGTCCTCGGCGACGTGGTGGCGGTGGCCCGCAACCGCCTCGCCGGGGTGCACGCGGCCAGCGAGTCGGCGTACGCGGACCTGGCGGTGCGGCCGATGGGCGAGGCGCTCACCCGCTACCACATCAGCCTGGACGTGGCCGACCGGCCGGGTGTGCTCGAGGCGGTGGCCGGGGTCTTCGCCCGGCAGGAGGTCTCCATCGCCACCGTGCGGCAGGGCCCGGCCGGTGGCGGCCCCGACGCCGAGCTGGTCATCGTGACCCACGTGGCGCCGGATGCCGCGCTCGCGGCCACCGTCGGCGAGCTGCGCGGTCTGGACATCGTCCGCTCGGTGACGAGCGTGCTGCGGGTCGAGGGCGGGGCGTAGCCGCCCGTCCCGCCTGATGGTTAAGGGGAGGTGTGCCGGCGGCCGGTCGGGAAGGCTGGTCCACGCTGGTAGGAGCCCCCGCGCGACCGGGGCGGCAGAGGCGAGGAGGGCGACATGTGGCGGGGTCTGATCGAGACGTACCGGGACCGGCTGCCGGTCACCGACGCGACTCCCGTCGTCACCCTGCACGAGGGGAACACGCCGCTGCTGCCGGCGCCGGTGCTCTCCGCCCGGGTCGGCGCCGAGGTGTGGCTCAAGGTCGAGGGGGCGAACCCGACCGGCTCGTTCAAGGACCGGGGCATGACGGTCGCCGTCTCCAAGGCGGTCGAGGCCGGTGACAAGGCGATCATCTGCGCCTCCACCGGCAACACCAGCGCCTCCGCCGCCGCGTACGCGGCCCGCGCCGGGATCACCTGCGCGGTGCTGGTGCCGCAGGGCAAGATCGCGCTGGGCAAGCTGGCCCAGGCGCTGGTGCACGGCGCGAAGCTGCTCCAGGTGCAGGGCAACTTCGACGACTGCCTGGCGCTGGCCGGCAAGCTCGCCCAGGACTACCCGGTCGCGCTGGTCAACTCGGTCAACATCGACCGGCTGCACGGGCAGAAGACCGCCGCGTTCGAGATCGTCGAGGCGCTCGGCGACGCACCCGACATCCACTGCCTGCCGGTGGGCAACGCGGGCAACATCTCCGCCTACTGGATGGGCTACTCGGAGGACCTGCGCGACGGCAACGCCACGAAGGCCCCGAAGATGTATGGGTTCCAGGCGGCCGGCGCGGCCCCGATCGTCACCGGGCAGGTGGTGCCGGAGCCGTCCACCATCGCCACCGCGATCCGGATCGGCAACCCGGCGAGCTGGACCAAGGCGATCGACGCCCGGGACGCCTCGGGCGGGCTGATCTCGGCGGTCACCGACCGGGAGATCCTCTCGGCGTACCGGC
The DNA here is from genome assembly GCF_040639095.1 of Micromonospora sp. NPDC023966. Lineage (NCBI taxonomy): Bacteria > Bacillati > Actinomycetota > Actinomycetes > Micromonosporales > Micromonosporaceae > Micromonospora > Micromonospora sp. NPDC023966. The sequence goes on from NZ_JBEZZJ010000012.1 coordinate 176,441, forward strand.
TGCTGGCCCGCGAGGTCGGGGTCTTCGTCGAGCTGGGCAGCGCGGCCAGCGTGGCCGGCCTGCTCCAGCAGGCCGCCGCCGGCCGGGTGCCGGCCGGCGGCACCGTGGTCTGCACGGTGACCGGTCACGGCCTCAAGGACCCGGAGTGGGCCATCTCCACGGCGCCCGCCCCGGTGACGATCGCCAACGACGCCCTCGCCGCCGCCCGCTCCCTCGACCTGGTCTGACCGGCCCGCGCCGGGCCGGAGCGGGCGCCGTCACGCCGGCCGGGGCAGTGCGTGGGAGCGTGATCGCGTGCGGCAGACTCTGGGCACCCCGTACACCCCTTTCCCGGAGTGGGTAACGCCGATGTCGCTGCTCGCCAGATTCAGTCTCGCCAACCGGGGCCTGATCGCCCTCATCGCGCTGGTGACCACGGCGTTCGGGGCGTTCGCCGTGCCGTCGCTGAAGCAGCAGCTGCTGCCGTCGCTGGAGTTCCCCGCCGCGTTCATCGTGGCGCCGTACCCGGGCGCCGCGCCGGAGATCGTCGAGTCCCAGGTCGCCGAGCCGATCGAGAACAGCCTCCAGGGCATCCCGGGGCTGGAGAAGGTCACCTCGACCTCGCGCGAGGGCGCCGCGACGGTCCAGGTGCAGTACGCGTTCGGCACCGACCTGGACGACGTGGTCAACAAGATGCAGACCGCGCTGAGCCGGATCGACGCCCAGCTCCCCGAGGGCGTCGATCCGCAGGTGATCGCCGGCAGCACCGACGACCTGCCCGCCGTGGTGGTCGCCGCGACCGGCGGCGGCGACGAGCAGGCCCTGGCCGAGAAGCTGCGCACCACCGTCGTACCCGAGCTGGAGGGGCTGGACGGGGTCCGCACCGTCGACGTGACCGGCGCCCGCGACCAGGTCGTGACGATCGTTCCCGACCCGGCGAAGCTGGCCGCGGCCCGGCTGGCTCCGACCGCGATCGCCCAGGCGCTGAAGACCAACGGCGTGGCGGTGCCGGCCGGCGCGGTGACCGACGGCGGCCGCTCGCTGCCGGTGCAGGTCGGCACCCCGATCCGCACCGTGGACGACCTGCGCGGGATCGTGCTCAGCACCGCCCCCGCCGCCCCGGTACGCCTCGGCGACGTGGCCCGGGTGGAGCAGCAGCTCGCCCCAGCCACCGCCTTCACCCGCACCAACGGCAAGCCCAGCCTCGGCATCGCCGTCACCGCCTCGCCGGACGGCAACGCGGTGGGGATCTCGCACGACATCCGCGACCGCCTGGCCGAGCTGGAGGCCGCCTCCGGCGCCGACCTGACCGTGGTCTTCGACCAGGCTCCGTTCGTCGAGCGGTCCATCGAGAGCCTCACCACCGAGGGCCTGCTCGGCCTGCTGATGGCGGTCGTGGTGATCCTGGTCTTCCTGCTCTCGGTCCGTTCCACCGTGGTCACCGCGGTCTCCATCCCGCTGTCGGTGCTGGTCGCGCTGATCGTGCTCTGGGCCGGTGACTACTCGCTGAACCTGCTCACCCTCGGCGCGCTGACCATCGCCGTCGGCCGGGTGGTCGACGACTCGATCGTGGTGCTGGAGAACATCAAGCGGCACCTGGAGTACGGCGAGCCGAAGCGGGACGCCATCCTGGCCGCGGTCCGCGAGGTGGCCGGCGCGGTCACCGCCTCCACCCTCACCACGGTCGCCGTGTTCGCGCCGATCGCCCTGGTGGGCGGCTTCGTCGGGCAGCTCTTCGCGCCGTTCGCGATCACCGTGACGGTGGCCCTGCTCGCCTCGCTGCTGGTCTCGCTGACCGTGATCCCGGTGCTGGCGTACTGGTTCCTCAGGCCGCCGCGCGGTGGGGTCGACGAGGCCGCCGCCCGGCACGCCGCCGCGGCGAAGGAGCTGCGCAGCCCGCTGCAGCGGGCGTACCTGCCGGTGATCGGCTTCGCCACCCGGTCCCGGCGCACCCGCTGGGCGACCGTGGCGCTGGGCCTGCTGGTGCTCTTCGGCACCTTCGGCCTGGCCCAGAAGCTGGAGACCAACTTCCTGGACGACTCGGGCCAGGACACCCTCGCCATCCAGCAGGAGCTGCCGGCGGGCACCGGGCTGACCGGCACCGACCAGGCCGCGGCGCGGGTCGAGGAGATCCTTCGGCGTACGCCGGGGGTCGCGACCTACCAGGTCAGCGCGGGCGGCGGCGACAACCCGTGGGCGGGCGGCGGCAACGACAAGGCCTCCTGGTCGGTGGCGCTCACCGGCGACACCGACGCGGCGGAGGTCCGCGAGAAGCTGCGCAAGGAGTTCGACGCGCTCGGCCCGGAGGCGGGCGAGGTGACCTTCGGCGGCGGGCAGAACGCCGGCGCCAACCAGCTCGAGGTGGTCGTGCAGGCCGCCGACCAGGAGACGCTGACGCGGGCCGCCGAGGCCGTGCGGGACGCGATGGCCGGCACGCCGGGCGTCGAGGACGTCACCACCGGCCTGGCCACCCGGGTCCCGCGGGTGGAGGTGACCGTGGACCGGGTCGCCGCGGCCCGGGCCGGGCTGACCGAGGCCGCGGTCGGGCAGGTCGTCGCGCAGGCGTACCGGGGGGCGCCGCTCGGCCAGGTCACCCTGGACGGCACCCCGCAGAACGTGGTGCTGAGCACCGGGGCCCGGCCGCCGCTGAGCGTGGCCGAGCTGCGGGCGCTGCCGGTCGGCCGGGTGAAGCTGGACGACATCGCCGACGTCAACCAGGTCGAGGGCCCGCAGCAGGTGATCCGGATCGACGGTGAGCGGAGCGTGTCGGTGACCGGCTCGGCCACCGGCTCGAACCTCGGCGCCACCACCCAGGAGCTGCAGAAGAAGCTGGACGCGCTGGACGTGCCGGGCGCGACGTTCGTCATCGGCGGCGTCAGCGCGGACCAGGCCGACGCCTTCGCCGACCTGGGGCTGGCCGTGCTGGCCGCGATCGCGATCGTCTTCCTGATCATGGTGGGCACGTTCCGCAGCCTGACCCAGGCGCTGATCCTGCTGATCTCCGTGCCGTTCGCGGCGACCGGCGCGATCGGGTTGCTGCTGCTCACCGGGACCCCGCTGGGCGTGCCGGCGCTGATCGGCGTGCTCATGCTGGTCGGCATCGTGGTGACCAACGCGATCGTGCTGCTCGACCTGATCAACCAGTACCGCGGGCAGGGCATGGACGTGACCGAGGCGGTGGTCGAGGGCGGCCGGCGCCGGCTCCGGCCGATCCTGATGACCGCGGTCGCCACCGTGTTCGCGCTGCTGCCCATGGCATTCGGCCTGACCGGTGAGGGCGGCTTCATCTCCAAGCCGCTGGCCGTCGTGGTGATCGGCGGACTGCTCAGCTCGACGCTGCTGACGCTGATCCTGGTGCCGACGCTCTACACGATGGTGGAGCGCACCAAGGAGTCCTTCCGGGAGCGCCGGGCCCGCCGGCGCGGCACCCCGGTGTCCGTCGAGCCGGTGGCGCCGACCCTGGTGACCGTCGGGGGCCCGGCCGAGGCCGCCGCCCCGGTCGCCGAGCCGCCGGCCCGCCCGGTGCCGTCGGCCGCGCTGGTCGACGGTACGGACCAGTTCGAGGTGCTGCGCCTGCCGAAGACCCGCCGCTCCCCGCTCCCGCCCGGGGAGTAGTCGCCAGCTCCCGGAGAGGGTGGCCGTCCCGTGCCGGACGGCCACCCTCTCCCTGTTCCGGGGACGGTGGCCGCCGCCGCGGACGGGTACGTTGAGTGCGATGGTCGAGGGGAGTACCCGGACGACCCGGCCGGGCACGCCCGGCGCATCGTGGCCGACGTGCGGATCACCGGGCTGCGGGCCCGGGGCTACACCTTCGTCACCGTCTCCGACCTGCTGAGCCGCGCTGCCGTCCTGGGAGCGGCCCGATAGGGTTCCGGCGTGTCACCCACCGTCTCGGTCCTCGTCCGCAACCGCGACTTCCGCAACCTCTTCCTCGCCGAACTGGTGGTCTTCGGCGCCGACTGGTTCGTCATGGTGCCGCTGCTGGTGCTCCTGCCGGCGCTGACCGGCAGCGGGGTGTGGGGCGCGCTGGTGCTCGCCGTGGACACCGGCATGACCGCCCTGCTGCTCCCGTACACCGGCACGATCGCCGACCGGTTCGACCGCCGGAAGATCATGATGGCGGCCAACCTCGCCGCGCTGGCCGGCATCCTGCTGCTGCTCGGCGTCCGCAGCGCCGGCACGGCCTGGCTGGCGCTGGTGTCGATCGCCGCCGTGGCGGTGGCGAAGGCGTTCTACTCGCCGGCCGCCCAGGCCGCCCTGCCCAACGTGCTCGACCCGGCCGACCTGGCCGCCGGCAACGCGATCGCCGGCTCGGCCTGGGGCACCATGACCGTGGTCGGCGCCTCGCTCGGCGGCATGCTCAGCGCCGCCGCCGGCCCGTACGCCAGCTTCTGGGTGGCGGCGGTGGCCCTGGCCGGGGCGGCGGGCCTGGCGGCGCTGATCCGCCGGCCGTTGCAGGCCCCCCGCGACCCGGCGGCGGTCGTCCCGCGCACCTGGCCGGCGATCCGCGAGGCGCTGGGCTACATCGCCCACCGGCCACGGGTGCTCGCCCTGGTCACCGTGAAGTCGGCGGTCGGCCTGGGCAACGGCGTGCTGACCGTCTTCCCGCTGCTCGCCGGGCTGTACGGGGTCGGCGCGGTCGGCACCGGCCTGCTCTTCGCCTCCCGGGGCGCCGGCGCGCTGGTCGGCCCGATCCTGATGCGCCGGGTGCTCAGCAACCGGGCCTGGCTGCTCACCGGCCTCGCCCTGTCCATGTCCCTCTACGGCCTGGCCTACCTCGGCGTCTCGGTGGTGGGCTGGTTCCCGCTGGTGCTGGTGCTGGTCTTCCTGGCCCACCTGGGCGGCGGCAGCAACTGGGTGCTCTCCAACTTCGCCCTCCAGGGCGAGGTGCCGGACCGGTTGCGCGGCCGGGTCTTCGCCACCGACATGATGCTGGCGACGCTGGCCATCTCGATCAGCCAGCTGGTCGTGGCGCTGGTGGTCGATGCGGTCGACGAGCGCACCGTGCTGGCCGGCTGCGGCCTGGTCACGCTGGTCTACGCGGTGGGCTGGCGGTTCGCCACCCGGCGGCTGTCGCTCACCGATCCGGTCGAGGAGGCGGCGCCCAGCCGCACCCCGTGACCGCGGCGCGGGACGGTCGCCGAGGTGGACGTCGTTCCCACGGTCCGGGCGAACCGGCGCGGGGTCGCCACCGCGCCCTAGCATGAGCCGGTGCCGATGACTTTCACCTCCGGTCCCGTCCGGGTCCGGGTGCCCGCGACCAGCGCGAACCTGGGCCCGGGCTTCGACTCGCTCGGGCTGGCCCTCGGGCTGCACGACGACGTGGCGGCCGAGGTGACCGCCGGCGGCGTACGGGTGGCGGTGACCGGTGAGGGCGCCGGCGAGCTGCCCGACGACGACCGGCATCTGGTGGTGACCGCCATGCGGGCCGCCTTCGACGCGCTCGGCGGGCAGCCGACCGGGCTGGCCGTGGAGTGCGTCAACCGGATCCCGCAGGCCCGGGGCCTCGGGTCCTCCTCGGCGGCCATCGTGGCCGGGGTGCTGCTGGCCCGGGCGCTGGTTGCCGACGGCGCGACGCGGCTGGACGACGCCGCCGCGCTCCGGCTGGCCTCCGAGCTGGAGGGGCACCCCGACAACGTGGCGCCCTGCCTGCTCGGCGGCTTCACGGTGGCCTGGACGGAGCCGACCGGCGCCCGGGCGGTCTCGCTGCCCGTGGCGGACACCGTCCGGCCCACCGTCTTCGTGCCCGGCGAGCGCGGGTTGACCTCGGTCGCCCGGGCCGCGCTGCCGGCCACCGTGCCGCACGGGGACGCGGCGCTGAACGCGGGGCGGGCGGCGCTGCTGGTGCACGCGCTGACCACCGACCCGGCGCTGCTGCTGCCGGCCACCGTCGACCGGCTGCACCAGGACTACCGGGCCGCGGGGATGCCGGCCACCACCGCCCTGGTTGCCGCGCTGCGTGAGGCCGGTGTGGCGGCTGTGGTCAGTGGGGCGGGGCCGACCGTGCTGGCCCTGTCCGAGGTTTCCGTGGGATTCGAGGCGGGAACAGATTGGCGCCGGTGGGAGTTGCCGATAGACGTCAGCGGTGCCCGGGTCGCCCGGGGTAGACTTGGACACGCCGAGCGGGACCCTGTTGCCGCAGGTCGGAAGAGTTGATTACGCTCTACACCTAGCACAGCCGCGAAGCATGCGATCTCCTGCGGGTCGGCGCACCCCCGAAGCTCTCGGCGGTCAGCCCGTCACCCCTGCCAAAGGCCCACGCCGCACCGCAGTTTCCACAGGTCGCCGCAGACGGCGAGACCTGCTCACCGACCTTGGTGAGTCGGGAAACCGACCGGCTGCTGTGTCACAGACTCCCGCGACGCGTCCATGCGAGGCGGGTGCACCGAGGCCGCCCGGCCACCTGGTTTTCGACTCCGGGCAGCCCCGGCCTATCGAGGGAAGGAATCCATTGAGCGACACCACCGACGTGACGTCGGATGTTTCCAACGTCGCTGGCGATGCCACCACTGCCGCCCCCACACGCCGTCGGCGCAGCGGTACCGGCCTGTCGGCGATGCTGCTGCCTGAGCTCCAGAGCCTGGCCGCGTCGCTCGGTATCTCCGGTACGGCTCGCATGCGCAAGGGCGAGCTGATCAGTGCGATCACCGAGCGGCAGGGCGGCGCCGCCGCCGGAACCCCTCGACCGCGGGCCGAGGTTGCGGCCGCGGCCGCTCCCGCCCGCGAGGAGGTGCACGCCGAGGTCCGCGAGGAGCGGGCCGAGACCGAGCGGCGCGCCGAGCCGGCGCCGGCCGCCGAGGCGACCGAGGGCCGCACCCGCAGCCGTCGGGGCCGGGCGGCCAGCACGACTGCCGAGGCGCGACCGGCCGAGACGCGTGCCGAGGAGGCTCCCGCCGAGACCGGCGAGCGTGCCGAGCGGGCCGAGCGCGGCGAGGGCCGGGGCCGCGAGCGGGCCGAGCGCGGTGGCGAGCGGGCCGAGCGTGGCGGCGAGCGGGCCGAGCGCGGCGCTGACCGGGCCGAGCGCGGTGGCGAGCGTGCCGAGCGCACCGACCGTGGCGAGCGGGCCGACCGTGGCGAGCGTGCCGAGCGTGGCGAGCGCAACGAGCGTGGCGAGCGCGGTGACCGGGGCGAGCGCAACGAGCGCAGCGACCGGGGTGACCGGGGCGACCGCAACGACCGGGGCCAGCGCGCCGAGCGCAACGACGAAGGCGACGACGACGGCGAGGGCGGCGGCCGGCGCGGCCGGCGCAGCCGGTTCCGCGACCGCCGGCGCGGCGGCGGCCGCGAGCGCCCCGAGGGCGGCGACGGCGGCCGCGAGCCGCAGGTCGGCGAGGACGACGTGCTCGTCCCGGTCGCCGGCATCATCGACGTGCTCGACAACTACGCCTTCGTCCGGACCACCGGCTACCTGGCCGGCCCGAACGACGTGTACGTCTCGATGTCCCAGATCAAGAAGTACGGCCTGCGCCGCGGTGACGCGATCACCGGCGCCGTGCGGGCCACCGCCCGGGAGGGCGAGCAGCGGCGCGACAAGTACAACCCGCTGATCCGGCTCGACACCATCAACGGGATGGAGCCGGACGAGGCGAAGCGCCGGCCGGAGTTCTACAAGCTCACTCCGCTGTACCCGCAGGAGCGGCTGCGGCTGGAGACCGAGCCGAACGTGCTGACCACCCGGGTCATCGACCTGGTGATGCCGATCGGCAAGGGCCAGCGGGCGCTGATCGTCTCGCCGCCGAAGGCGGGTAAGACGATGGTGCTGCAGGCGATCGCGAACGCGATCACCCGCAACAACCCGGAGTGTCACCTGATGGTGGTGCTGGTCGACGAGCGGCCGGAAGAGGTCACCGACATGCAGCGGTCGGTGAAGGGCGAGGTCATCGCGGCCACGTTCGACCGTCCGCCGCAGGACCACACCACGGTGGCGGAGTTGGCGATCGAGCGGGCGAAGCGCCTGGTCGAGCTGGGCCACGACGTGGTCGTGCTGCTCGACTCGGTGACCCGGCTCGGTCGGTCGTACAACCTGGCGGCGCCGGCCAGCGGCCGGATCATGTCGGGTGGTATCGACTCCACCGCGCTCTACCCGCCGAAGCGCTTCCTGGGCGCGGCGCGGAACATCGAGAACGGTGGCTCGCTGACCATCCTCGCCACCGCGCTGGTGGAGACCGGCTCGATGGCCGACACGGTCATCTTCGAGGAGTTCAAGGGCACCGGCAACGCCGAGCTGAAGCTGGACCGGAAGATCGCCGACAAGCGGGTCTTCCCGGCGATCGACATCAACCCCTCCGGCACCCGCAAGGAGGAGGTCCTGCTCGCGCCGGAGGAGCTGGCGATCATCCACAAGCTCCGCAAGGTGCTGCACTCGCTGGACTCGCAGGCGGCGCTCGACCTCCTGCTGGACCGGCTCAAGCAGTCCCGCACGAACATCGAGTTCCTGATGCAGATCGCGAAGTCCACGCCGGGCGAGTGATCTGAGCGTCTCCAACAGAGGGGCACGGCCTGCGGGCCGTGCCCCTCTTCGCGTACCGGGACGGGGAGCGCGTGAAGTTTTTCTTCGGTTAAGCCGCAGGGTATTGAAACTTCTATTCAGTTTCGGGTTGACTGTGGTCCATGCGAATCCGCAGTCGATCCGCCCGTCTCGCCGGCGTCCTGCTGCTGACGCCGCTGCTCACCCTCACCGCTCCGGTCCCGCCCGGTGCGGCGGCGGCCCCGGCCGAGCCGCGCACGCCGGCCGAGGACGCCCCGGCCGCCTCCTCCCGTCCCGACTCCTCGGTCGCCCTCGCCGGCGACGCCGGCGTGGAGCCGGCCGGTGGCCTGGAGACCGCGAAGACCACCCGTCCGGTCGCCCCCGGACTCGACCTGACCTCCTTCGACCGGTACGACGCCGACGGCTGGCTGCGGGCCGACGCCCTCACCGCCGACCTCTCCGGTGCCGTGACGGTCGACTACGTCAACTCCGGGGCGGTCACCCGGGACGAGCCGCTGCGTGCCGCCGTGGACCGTTCCCGGGCGGTGGCCGCGGTCAACGGCGACTTCTTCGACATCAACAACTCCGGCGCCGCCCAGGGCATCGGCATCCGCTCCGGCGAACTGGTCCAGTCGCCGGTCGCCGGGCACACCAACGCCGCCGCGATCAGCGCCGAAGGGCTCGGCCGGGTCATCCAGGTCGGCTTCGAGGGCACCGCGACCCTGCCCGCCGGGCCGGTGCCGCTGACCCAGTTCAACAACATGGTGCAGCGCGACGGCGTGGGCGTCTTCACCCCGCTCTGGGGGTCGTACACCCGTAAGCGGGCCGTGGACGGCGCCGCGCGGGTGGCCGAGGTGACGGTGACCGGCGGCCGGGTCGCGACCGTGGCCACCACGGCGGGGGAGGGCCCGATCCCGGCCGGGACCACGGTGCTGCTCGGCCGGGAGGCCGGCGCCGACGCCCTCGCCGCGCTGCGCCCGGGCGACCCGGTCGACCTGACCTGGCGGCCGAAGCCGTCCGACGGGAGCAACCCGCGCGCCGCGGTCGGCGGCGGCAGCGTGCTGGTCGGCGACGGCGTGGTGCAGACCATCGCCGATGCGAGCCTGGCCCCGCGCACCTCGGTCGGGTTCTCCGCCGACGGGCGCAAAATGATCATGCTGACCGTGGACGGCCGGCAGGTGGACAGCCGGGGCGTCACACAGACCGAGATGGGCCGGATGATGGTCGAGCTGGGCGCGTGGAGCGCGCTCAACCTCGACGGCGGCGGCTCCTCGACGCTGCTGGCCCGGGAGCCGGGCGCGGCGGCGGTCCAGGTGGAGAACAGCCCCTCGGACGGCAGCGAGCGACCGGTGCCGAACGGCCTGGCGATCTACGCTCCGCAGGGCAGCGGCCGGCTCACCGGCTACTGGCTGGAGACCGCGAGCGACCCGACCGCCGCGCCGGGCGTCGCCCCGATCCGCGGCGGCCGGCCGGACCGGGTCTTCCCCGGCCTCACCCGCCGGCTCACCGCGGCGGGCTACGACGAGACGTACGGGCCGGCCGCCGGCGCGCCCCAGTGGCGCGCCAACCCGGCCGCCCAGGGCACCGTGGACGACGGCGTGTTCCGGGCCGGCCGGCCCGGCCGCAGCACCGTCACCGCCTGGCGCGGCGAGGCGAGCGGCACGCTCGACCTGACCGTGCTGGGCCCGCTGGAGCGCATCGACTCCACGGTGGACCGGCTCGGCCTCAACCAGCAGGGCGACACCGGCCTGTTCGGCGTGGTCGGCTACGACGCGGAGGGGAACACCGCGCCCGTCGAGCCGGCCGACCTGAAGCTGGAGTACGACCACGACCTGCTCGCCGTCACGCCCACCGCCGACGGCAACCTCTCCGTCAAGGCGCTCGGCGGCACCGGCTCCGCGCTGGTCACCGTCGCGGTCGGGGCGCGGACCGCCGTGCTCCCGGTCACCGTCGGGCTCACCGACGTGCCGGTGGCCGGCTTCGACGACGCCGCCTCCTGGAAGTTCAGCCAGGCCCGGGCCAGCGGCGCGGTCGCCCCGGCCGAGGGGCACACCGGCACCGGCCTGAAGATGTCGTACGACTTCAGCCAGTCCACCGGCACCCGCGCCGCGTACGCCGACCCGCCGGCCTGGATCGAGGTGCCCGGCCAGCCGCAGGCGTTCGGCATCTGGATCAAGGGCAACGGCACGGGCGAGTGGCCCAGCCTGCACCTGCACGACGCCCAGGACACCCAGTTCGTGCTGCGCGGCCCCTACCTGACCTGGACCGGCTGGCGGTACGTCGAGTTCACCGTCCCGCCCGGCGTGCAGTACCCGGTGCGGGTGCGCCGGTTCTACGTGGCCGAGACCGATCCGGCGAAGCAGTACAAGAGCGAGGTGGTCATCGACGACCTGGTGGCCCGGGTGCCCCCGACGGTGCAGGCGCCGGAGGAGCCGAACTTCACCGACCGGGTGGTGCTGCGCGACGGCACGGTGGACGGCGCACCCTGGCGCTTCGCGGTCATGTCCGACGCCCAGTTCGTGGCCGCGAACCCGGACAGCGACCTGGTCGCCCAGGCCCGCCGCACGCTCCGCGAGATCCGCGCGGCGAAGCCGGACTTCCTGGTCATCGACGGGGACTTCGTGGACACTGCCTACCCGGCGGACTTCGCGCTGGCCAAGCGGATCCTGGACGAGGAACTGGGCGGCGAGCTGCCCTACTACTACGTGCCCGGCAACCACGAGATCATGGGCGCCCCGATCGGCAACTTCCGGAGCGTGTTCGGGGACACCTCGCGGGTCTTCGACCACCAGGGCACCCGGTTCGTCACGCTGAGCACGGCCACCGGCTCGCTGCGCGGCGGCGGGTTCGACCAGGTGGAGCTGCTGCGGGAGACGCTCGACGCGGCGGCCGCCGATCCCGCGGTCGGCTCGGTCACCGTGCTCTTCCACCACCCGCCCCGCGACCCCAGCCCGGCCAAGGCCAGCCAGCTCGGCGACCGGAAGGAGGCGGCCCTCGTGGAGCAGTGGCTGGCCGACTTCCAGCACCGCACCGGCAAGGGCGCGCTCATGGTCAACGGGCACGTCGGCACCTTCCACGCCGACCGGGTGGACGGCGTGCCGTACGTGATCAACGGCAACTCGGGCAAGGACCCGTCCACCCCGGCCGGGCTCGGCGGCTTCACCGGCTGGACCGAGTTCGGCGTCGACCCGGTGACCCCGGAGGAGGCGGAGCAGGCCCGCCGGGACACGCTCGCCGAGGGGCCGGACTGGATCGCGGCGGAAGTCCACGCCCACGTCGACCGGCTCGCCCTGGCCGCGCCGGCCCAGGTCACGGTCGGTGCCCCGGCCGCCGTCACGGCCACCCTCACCCAGCCCGGCGGCCGCGCCGTCCCGGTGGCTGCCCCGGTCAGTGCCGACTGGTCCGGCTCGCCGAACCTGCACATCGGCGCCGCCGACGGGGTGAAGCCCTGGCACGTGGCCCGGTTCGACCCGGCGACCGGCCGGCTGACCGCGCTGCGCCCCGGCGCGCAGGTGCTGCTCGCGGTCACCGTCAACGGCGTCCGCGCCGAGGCCACGGTGACCCTCGCGGCGGCGGAGGCGCCCGCCGCCTGACCGGCCCCGGGGGCGCGGGAGCAGAGTCCGCGCCCCCGGCCCGGTGGTCCGCCGGCGGGCACCACGAACAGGGGGAGAGA